>NZ_JAVIJF010000050.1:0-5833 GCF_033977145.1 Mesorhizobium montanum
GATCGTGAGCACCTTTTCGGAGGTGCGGGACGCTTCGGCCGACAACTCAGCTACAGGGTGCCTCGTTCAAACGAGGAAGCCTGATGCCAACCCAGAGATTGTCGATGCGCCGGATCAGAGAAGTTTTACGTCTAAGGCATGTCCAGGGCCTGACCGAACGCGCCATCGCGCACACGCTCGGGGTGAGCAATGGCGTCGTGCATGGTTATCTGCGGCGCGCCCGTCTCGCCGGGCTGAGCTGGCCGCTGCCTGAGGGGATGGATGACGAAGGCCTTGAGCTGCTGCTCTTCCCGGCGCCGAAGGCAGCGTCGCAAAGCCCGCGGCGGCCGGTGCCCGATTGGAGCTATGTCGAGAAGGAGTTGCGCCGGCGCAATGTAACGCGGGTGCTGCTGTGGGAAGAGTATCGTGCGGCCAATCCCGACGGCTTTGGCTACACCTGGTTTTGTACGACCTTCGAGGCCTGGAAAGGGCGCGCACGCCCGACGATGCGCCAGACGCACCTGGGCGGCGAGAAGGTGTTTGTCGATTTCGCCGGCGACACCATCGACGTCTTCGACCCAATCACCGGCGAAGCGCATCCCATGAAGCTGTTCGTCGCAGCGATGGGCGCGTCGAACTATACCTACGCCGAGGCGTGCTCGAGCGAGAGCCTGCCCGACTGGATCGGCGTGCACACGAACCTCTTCACCTTTCTGGGTGGCGTGCCGAAGTTCGTGGTCTGCGACAATCTCAGGGCCGCCGTCACCAACCCCGACCGCTACGACCCCGGTCTCAACCGGACCTATGCGGAGATGGCGAGCCATTACGGCACCGCAGTTCTCGCAGCCAGGCCGAGACGCCCGAAGGATAAGGCGATTGTTTCATAGTGAGTCCTGTTCGGTTGATGGCACGGTAATTGAGGCACGGCGGGCGGCAACGGCGTTTCGGCCCGGGCGGCCTTTGATGATCTCGAGGTCGTGAGGAATGTCCCACAGACCACGGTTGAGACTGTCGCTGCAGACTTTGCTGATGAGCCCCTGGCGCCCCCATTGATGCACCGTGGTCTCGGCGACAGCGAAGTGTTCGGCCGCTTCCTGCGTGGTGAGCAGACCACAATCCCGCAGGCGCTGGCGACGGCTGGGCAGGTTGTAAGCTCCACGGATGAAGGCGATCTTCTTGAGATTGAACGGCTTGCCCTCCCAGGTTCGCAGGCCATCTTCATTGAGGATATCGGCGATCTCGCGATCGCAATATCGGTCGAGCAAGCGGTCGACCTTGGCGACGAGCTCAGGCTTGAACTTGCGGATTTGGGCGATCGGCAACGGCCGCTCCAGCGTCAAGGTGCGGGTCGCCCCGCCGGATAGTCGCACGTTTGCAGTAATCGTCTCGGCCTTGACCAGGGTGACGTCGGCGACCAGCAGCCGCAGGATACGCTTGCGCTCGCGGACATCGATGCGGGGATCGCTCCAGATCCGCGGGAACTGCTCGGCAAGATCGCGGACGCGTTGCTGCGTCTCGGCATCGAGGGCAGCGGCTTCCTCGGGCGCGCGTCGTTCATAGTCCTCGACAACGTCGGTGTGGAGCCGCAGCTTCTCATTCCATTCGGCCTCGAGAGTGTCGGCAACGAGGCGATTGTCGGGATCGACCTTCATGTAGCGGCGCCGGGCGAGCTCGGCGTCATGACGCGTCCGCTCGATATGCTGTCGGCGCAACGTGTCCATCTCGGCGGCGCGTGCCTCAAGCTCGCGCTGGACCGCCAGGGTGACCTCAAGGGTCATCGGCCTCATCAGCTCGACAAGCAATGCACCCACCGCCGGGTCGACGACTTTGCCGGGCACGGACTGGCAGACCTTGCCGCCACGGCGAGTGGCAGTCTCCTGGCAGATATAGGTCGGGACAGGCTGACCGTGCTCCTGGCTGTAATGGACGCCCATGCGCCCGCCGCAAAGGCCGCAAAGAACTCTGCCTTGTAGCAAGGCGGATCCTTCGCGGACCGGCCCGGCGCGGCGCTGCATTCCATAGGCTTGTGCATTGGCGGCGAGACGCTTTTGGTTGGCCTTGAAGCGCTCCCAGTCGATATACCCCGGATGCAGGTCGGGCATGACGAACCGCCAGTCAGCCATATCCACCTTGATCTGCGAGACGCCGCCGCCCGGCCGGGGCCGTCCACGCGTTCGACCGTAAACGAAGGCGCCGGCATATCTCGGATTATGCAGGACCTGGAGGATGCGGGCGTGCCGTGGCGGCGCCCACATGAGTTCGCCTTTGTGCGGTCCCTTGCGCAGTCGTCGCGGGAACAGAATGCCTTCGTCGAGGAAGAACTTGACGGTTCTGGTTGCGCTGCCCAGGCGCTCGAAGGTCGTGAACACCATGCGGAGCGCGGCCTGCACCTCGGCGTCCGGGTCGAGTGCGAGAGTGCCATCGGGCAAGTAGACCAAGCCCACTGGCGGCCCAATCTTCAGATCGCCGCGGCTTGCCTTGTTGAGTTGGCCGCCGCGCATGCGCGCCTTGAGGAAGTGCAACTCCGCTTCCGACATCGTTCCTTTCAAACCCAAAAGAAGTCTGTCGTTGAAGCTGGCCGGATCGTAGACGCCATCCTCATCGAGGATGAGGGTGCTGGTCAGGGCGCACAGCTCAAGCAGCCGGTGCCAGTCGGCGGAATTGCGGGCCAGGCGCGAGACCTCCAGCCCCATGACGACGCCGGCCTTGGCGAGGGCTACTTCGCTGACCAGTTCCTGGAAGCCGTCGCGGGCAACGGCGCTGGATCCCGATTTGCCCAGGTCGCAGTCGATCACGTGGACGCGTTCGACCGGCCAACCGGCGGCAATGGCGCGATCACGCAGCCCATACTGTCGCTGCGTGCTCTCGCCGTTCTCGGCAACCTGTCGCAGCGTAGACTGACGGATGTAGAGGTAGGCGTCGCGCCGAAGGTGATCGGCGGTGACTTTGAGGTCAGGCATGTGCTGGCTCCGCGGTTAGCGTGACAACAAGGCTGGCAAGGATGAGGGTGAGCTCGCTGGTGGCGATCGCGCCTGCCGACGGGGGACGATGTACCGGGCAAGGCGGCATAAAGTTGGGTGTTGTCGTTGCGGCCTTAATCCAGGCGACCATGCCTTGACGGCGCAGGGTTACGAGTCCTGATCCGGTGATCAGCCGGGCGCTGAGCACCGCGGCGCGCAGTTGTTCGTATGTGCCGACGAGGCTGGTCGCGCGGACGGTTAAGGCAGATCGAGTGGTTTTTTTTTGGGCGCCATGGCTCGCTCCAGACTTCGCCGGTGCACCCTGACGCCAAAGCGTGTGGCGATAGCGTCTACACGTTGCGGCACGGTGAGGTCGGGCCTCGTCGTCCTGAGTTGGTCGATGTAGGCGAGGACCTCGGCGGAGATCTTGTGTCCGCCCTTTGGGCCCCGCTGCCGGGGCACCAGCCCAGCGAGGCCCTGGTCGGCCAAGGCGCTCTGAGCTTTGTAGAAGGTTGGCCGCGAGACCCCGAAGGCGCTGGCGACATCGCTGATCGGCACGCGATCGGCCTGATGGCGGCGCACCATCTCGTAGCGGACCTGCACAAGGTCCCTGGCATCGAAGAAGGGATTGCCGGCAAACAGCGTGTCGCGCACGCCCTCGGGGTGGGGGTTGAGTGCGCCGTCGCGGGCCAAGGCCTCGGCCTTTGGGTCGCGTCGTGCTGGCTTTTGCTTCGCCATGACCATCATCCAAATTGATTCGTAAATATAAATACGCCTTACCTGATGAGGCGTCAAATAAGATCTCATCACCATGATCGAGACAAACCCTGCAATTCTGGGCATAGATGCGGTATCCGAGGAGGCGTTGCGGCGTAATTTGCCTTACACATGCGGCGTATTTAACCTTACGCATCTTCCACCTCCACTGGCGCAGAGACCCGATCCAGCAGCGTGAGCAAATCCAATAGGTCGACCGTCCGGAACGCCGCGCGCCCGGCCGCGACGCGCCGGAATGCGTCAGGCTGCTCCATGTCCGTCATTGCGGCAGCAATCGTGGGCAAGGTCCCGTCCGGAGCCCGGTAGATCACCCGGTCGTCGCCCCAATGCGGGCTGCGGCCGATCATGTCGAAGGTCTGGCCTTTAAGCGGGTGGAATGGGTGGGTAATGCGGACCGTGAGGCCGGTCGTCCCCATACGGGCTGCAGTTGACGGCTTTATCCAAGGCAAAAGTCGAGGTCGCCGTGCAGATCGCCCAGCGCTGGGTCCTGGCGCGGCTGCGCAATCAGCGCTTTTTTTGCCTGGCGGAGCTGAACGCCGCCATCCGCCTGCTCGTCGCCGAACTCAACGCCCGCCAGATGCGCGGCTTCGGCTCCAGCCGCGCCGAACTCTTCGCCGAGATCGACAGGCCGAAGCTGGGCGCACTGCCGGATCAGCCATACGTCTTTGCGCGCTGGAAGCGTTGCCGTGTCGCGCCCGACTATCACGTCGAGGTCGACGGACACTGGTATTCCACGCCCTACCGCCTCATTCGCGAGCTCGTCGATGTGCGTATCGCCGACAACACTGTCGAGATCTTCCACAAAGGGCAGCGGATCGCCAGCCACGCCCGTGCGCCCAACCGGCGCGGCCACACCACCGTTGCCGATCACATGCCGAGCGCGCATCGCCGCTACGGCAAGTGGACGCCGGGGGGACTGATCGTGGCCGGCGAGAAGATCGGTCCCGCCACCGCCGCCTTCTTTCAGGCCGTCATCGCCGATCGGCCGCATCCCGAACAGGGCTTTCGCACCTGTCTCGGCATCCTGGCGCTGACCAAGAGCTACGGCAACACGCGCGTCGATGCAGCCTGCCAACGCGGCATCCTCATCAAGGCACGCTCCGTCGCCTCGATCCGTTCGATCCTCAAGAACGGCCTTGATCGCGCGTTCCTCGACGAGACGCCCGATCATCAACCCCTGCGCCACGGCAACATCCGCGGTCAGGGCTATTTCCACTGAACCATGGAGTTCTCAATGCTCACCCATCCCACCCATGAACGGCTGATCGCACTCGGCTTGACCGGAATGGCCAAGGCCTTCGAGGAGCAGCGACGATCACCGGATCTCGATGCCCTGTCGTTCGAGGAGCGCATCGGGCTTCTTGTCGATCGCGAAGCCGCCGAGCGCGACACCAAACGGCTCACCACACGCCTCAAATTCGCCGCGCTGCGCCAGAGCGCGTGCGTGGAAGATGTCGATTTACGCACCCCGCGCGGCATCGACCGCGCCGTCTTCGCCAGGCTCGTCGCCGGCGACTGGATCGACCGCCACGAGAACGTGCTGGTCACCGGCGCAACCGGCCTGGGCAAGAGTTGGATCGCCTGCGCCCTCGGCCACAAGGCCTGCCGCGACAATCGATCGGTGCTCTATCATCGCGTCCCGCGCCTCTTTGAGGCGCTCGCGCTGGCGCGTGGCGATGGTCGCTATGGCCGCCTGCTCAAGACGCTCGGGCGCGTTCAACTCCTCATCCTCGACGACTGGGGCCTGTCGGTTCTCAACGCCGCCGAGCGCCGCGACATCCTGGAAATCCTCGATGATCGCCACGGCCGAGCGTCCACAATCGTCACAAGCCAAATCCCCGTGGAACACTGGCACGATGTTGTCGGCGATCCCACGCTCGGCGATGCGATTTTGGATCGCCTCGTTCACAACGCTCACCGCCTTCAACTCACCGGAGAAAGCATGCGAAAACATAAAGCCCGCGCCCACGCTCTTGACGCAGCCGCAAACACCTGAATCAATCAACAGGTCGGTTCGAAGCGGCCGCTCATGATCGCGTGAAATCCCTGCTCACGATCAAATGAAATGAGCGCTCACCATCGCGTGAAATGGCTGCTCACAATCAGCGAAATGCGCA
>NZ_JAVIJF010000051.1:0-5452 GCF_033977145.1 Mesorhizobium montanum
GGAGGTCCTTCGCCGCGCCGATCGCCCGGATGTCGGGCTCTCCGATTTTACTGCTCAAGGCTTGGCGATCCTGGTGAACGGCTTCGGCAAGTGGACGCAAGAGCCGGTGTGCTATCAGGCTCTGGTGGAGATCGCCCGCGGTCTCGGCCCCAAGGGCCGTCGCTTCGGCGCTTTCATCACGCCTGCGCTGGGCAACATCGCCAACAGTCTGGCGCGCGGTATCCTGCAGGGCGAGGAAGCCGGGGAGGTGGCCGAACCCGCTTTGCTGAAGGAGCGGCTGCAGCAGCTGGCGCATTATCTCCACTATGCCGAGGACCGGCTGCAGCAGGCCGATGTCCTGGCCATCGCCAACATCTTCAAGGCCCTGAGCAAGGCGCAGTTGTCCGACGATCTGGGTGTGCTCGCAAAGCCGGGGCTGGAGCGGCTGGAGGCGCTGCGCGCCACGCCCGCCTTCGAGCGCGACAACAACCTGGAGACCATGGGCAATCTGTGCGCCGCCCTGCTGCCGCTGGCGCGCAGCCCGCGGCCGGCGTTGCGCTGGTACCGCAGGCCGGCGCTGAACCTGCTCAACGCCATCCAGCCGGTGGTGGAGCGCAAGATCGAGGCGCATCTCGAGGCAGGCCAGGCCGAGCGCGACAGCGGCGCCAATGCAAGCCGCTGCCCGGCGCTGTCGGTCTATCAGGTGCTCAAGACCCGCGCGGTGCTGGAGAAGCTCTACCGGCGGCCCTATGTCGAGGGCGACAAGCTCGCCTTGCGGCGCCGCCAGGAAGAGCTGCACGCCAAGACCAGCCAGATCCTGGACAGCGCCCGCGCCCTCATCGAGGCCGACCTTTCCAACATGAGCTGGAACGTGATCGCCGAGATCGAGGCGGAGGGGCCGCTCGACGCGCTCGACACCTTCATGGCCCAGAACGCGCCGAGCGTCCAGGCCCAGCATGCCGCCGCCGTCTTCGATGTCCATGGCGTGCTTGAGGCCATGGACCACGAGCCGCGGCCGCCGCAAGGCGATGCCGGACTGATGCGGCTGCCGGTGGTCGACATGCAGGGGCGGCCGCTGGCCGGCGAAGCGGAGCTGCGCTATTCCATCTTCCACCGCCTGACCTCGGGGGCTGTCAAGGTGGTTGCGGTGCAGCTGCCGGGCAAGCCGAGCGCCTTCATGCTGGCGCGCACGCTCAGCGTCGAGGGCGTGCCCTACCGCATGGACCTGTTCGGCGGCAGCAAGCTGAAGGCGCCGCAAAAGTCCCTGGCCCAGCTTGCCGCCCGCCTGCCCGGCGCGACCGACGAGGCCACCGGCGGCAAGCTTTTGGCGATCCCCTATGCCGACACGGCGCCGGGGACGGCCTTCGAGCAGCTGGCGCGGGCCTGGGCGCCGTTCAAGGAAGCCTATTACTACACCCAGCGCCGCGGCTTTGCCGCGCCGCCGGACATCCCCGGGCTTGGCCCGCACGACTATGCGCTGGAAGGCGCCTTCAGGCTGTCGCTCCTGCCCGACCGCCCGGCAGGGGCAGCGCATCCCTTCAGGCTCGCCGGGCCGGACGGCCCGATCGCCTTGCGGCCGCATGACGGCTGCGGCTTTATCAGGGCCTCGCTGGCCGAGCGCATGCCGGCCATCGCCCGGGCCGTCCGCCCGGACGGCGCCGCGCCGGTGCGTGTCTTTGGCCAGGGCAAGCGAACCTCGGTGCCGGCCTCGGCCCTGCAGCATTATCCGCGCGACGCAGCGGTGGCCGAGGAGACGCGCGAGAAGGCCGAGGCCTGGCTCGGCAGCCGTGAGCAGCCGAGGCTGACGGCCGAGGAGCTGTTTCGGACCGTCACCTCTGGCCACATCGACGGCCCGGGCGCCGTCGCCGTGCCGTCCGGCGACGGACGCCTTTATGTGCCGACGCTCAAGAGCGAGACCTTGACCGCCGATGGCGGCGTGCTTGTCGGGCGCTCGCCCTACGACAAGCCGAACCTGCGCCCGTTCACCGCCGGCCAGGTCAGGTCGGCGCGCGACGGCGACGCGACCGCGGCGTTCCTGGACCGGTGCGTGGCCTTCCAGTACAGCTTCAACGTCGCGCACAAGTCGGGGGAAAGGCTTGCCGCCGACGATCCGACCTTGTTTGCCAAGGGCATCCTGATCGTGGTGCCCGACCGGATGTGGCCGGCCGCCTTCGCCGAGCGTTCGGTGGTGATGTCGGCCGAGGACGTCAAGTGCCATTCGCACTGGCTCGAGGGCAAGGACCGGGTCAAGGCCGACACCGGGCTCGACTGCGTCGGCATCCTGCAGGCGACGGAGGTGTTCGCGCCCGGCTCGCTGGTTGCGGTGCCGAGCGCCGAACAAAAGAAGCTCGACGGCGATTTCGACGGCGACACCGTTGTCATCGTCGGCGACCGGCCCAGGCTCTACGAGCATGTGCGCCAGTTCGACCAGAAGGAGCAGGCGCGCGGCCTGGCCTCGCTGAAGCCGCCGAAGTCGCACACGCCGGCCATCGAGAACGGCGACTACCAGTTCAGCCGCTCCCGGCAGATCCTGTCGGCCACCCAGCAGGTGCTGGAGAGCTACAGCTGCCTGCAGCGCAACGTCCTGGCGCAGCCGCTTGAAGCGCAACGCTGGTTTGCCGAGCGTGCCGTCTTCGGCACTTACGAGGGCATTCACCATGAGCTCAGGGCCGACATCCGCGTCCAGCTGCAGGCAGAGCGGCCGGACGGCCAGGCCATGCAGGGGCTCCTCGAGAGGGCCAGGCAGGACGGCGAGGCGGCCCGGCATCCGGTGGCCCGCGAACTGGCCGCCTTGCTGGTCAGCGAGCTCGAGACCTGGGCCCACCAGGGCAATGACGAGCAGCCCAACGGGGAGCAGCCCAAGGGCGAGCCGTTGGCGCGAGCCACGGCCTCGACCAGCGCACCTGCTGGCGTCAGCGCCGCCGCCGGCGCGCTGTTTCCCGAGCTTGCCGAATCCTATCCGGCAGCCGCCGACGCCAGGGAGCGCGTCGAGCTCCTGCTCGACCACTGCCGGGCGCGCATCGATCCGCGGCCCGACGGCTACAACCCGCACGATCTGCACGAAAGCGCCATCAACCTGTTGAGCGTCGGCATCAAGGTCGGCACCGACGCCTACAAGTCCGACACCGGGGCGCGGCTGTTCATGAAGAAGAGCGCCGATCTGCAGCGGCTCCTGCAGCAGGTCCCGGGCCTGAAGCCGGCGCCCTATGTCAAGGCGCTGGCGGCAACGCTGCACCAGGGCCGCTTCGACGTCGACGCCAGCCTGGCGGATCTGAAGGACAATCCGACACTGGCGGCCTCGGTCATGGAGGCCTCGATCAAGCTTGCCGCCGCGAACGGCATCCTGCCCAGCCCCTTGGACGTCGCGGAAGCCGACGACCCCGCCGCCACGATCACGCTGAGCCGCGAGCAGGCCCTGGAGCACGCCAGGCGCGCAGCCCAGCGCGCCGCGGCGGAGGAAGGCGCCATCACCGCGACCGCGCAGGCGGTCGCCGCGCTTTTGCGGCAAGCCGGCAACGAGGTGACCATGCCGCATCTCGAGCAGCGCCTGCGCGGGCGCTCCTCGATGGCCGACGGGCTCACCGGCCAGAGCGTGAGCGCCGCGCCCGAGGCCCAGCTGCTCACCAATGCGGTGCGCCATGTCTTCGAGATCCCGGACGCGGCCCTGACGCGCGCCTTCAAGACGGCCGTGCTGGCCTTCGAGGAGCGCGGCTGCAGCGAGGTCGAGACAACCAACTGGTTCAGGATGCGCACGCCGAGCTTCCTCGCCATCCGCACCGTGTTCAGCACCCCGCAGGGCTATCGCTTCGAGGCCGAGTTCCATACGCCGGCCAGCTACCGGGCCAAGCTCGCCAACCACGACCTCTACAAGCAGATCGGCTGGCTGCGGCGGCATCCCGGGCCGGACGCCGAGCAAAAGGCCGACGAGCTCGTGCAGAGCGTGCGGGACAGATGCCTCGAGGTCGCCATTCCCCCCGACGCCTCCAGCATCCCCCACTGGGGCTCGGCGGGCCACAGCCGGTCGCGGACGGCTGGGACCTCCAGGTTGGCCACCGCCGACCGGGCAAGCCAGCCCGCGGCCCCCCGCTCGCCGCAGGCCGGCGCGATCATAGCCGCCCTCGGCATGCGCCCGGTGGTGCTGGTCGGCATGCCGAGCAGCGGCAAGTCGACCATCGGCCGCGAGCTTGCCGGCAAGCTGGGGGTGAAGTTTGTCGACACCGACAAGGAAATCGTGCGCGAGCACGGCAATCTGAGCGATCTGTTCGCGCGCCAGGGCGAGGCCCACTTCAGACAGCTGGAGGCCGAAGAGCTCGCCAAGCAGCTGGAGAAGGGGCCGATCGTCATCGCAACCGGCGGCGGCGGCTTCATCGAGCCCAACAATCGAGCCCTGATCGGCGAGAAGGCGGTGTCGGTCTGGCTCGACACCAACCCGCAAGTGATCCGCAGGCGCCTCAGGAACGACACCAGCCGGCCGCTGCTGCAAGGCCCCGACGGCGAGCAGAAGCTAAGCCGCATGTTCGACGAGCGCCGGCCGCTCTACCAACAGGCCGATATCACCGTGGTCCCGCCCTCCGCAAAGGACAAGGAGAACGCCGAGCCTTGCGTGAAGGCGCTCCACGCCTACCTGTGCGGCGGCGAGGACGCAGCCGCACAGACCCTTGCCAACGAGACCCCTGCCAACGAGACACATGCCAACGAGACACAGGCCAACGAGGCGCCTGCTCCTGAGACGCCTGCCGCTGCCGAGACCCTCCCCACTGCCGGGACATCAGCCATCTCCGACGCTCCCGGCATCGCAGTCGACGTGCCACCTGGCGTTCGGCCGACCGAGCGCCAGGCAGCCGGGCTCCCCCCGGTAGCCGCTGCAGCGCATCGGCTGGCGCTTGGCGCCACCCAATGGCTCCTGGACGACCATATCACGGCCGATTACGCGCTGCTTGGCGAGGCCTTGCACGGGGCCAGTCCCGACATCGCCGCCCGGATCCGATTGGTCGAGCCTTCGGTGACCCATCTGTTGCGCATGACCGAAGACGAGGCCGAAGCGGCCGCCATCTTCCACGGCATCGCCGGCGGCGGGGGCAATTTGGCGGACGCCAGGACCGACTTCGTGTTCCTTCCCCTCAACAATGCCGCGCTTGGCGAGCAGGGCACCCACTGGTCGCTGCTGTTTGTCGATCTGCGCGGCTCCCAGCCGCTCGCCTCTCATTACGACTCCTCAGGCGGCCAAAACAGCGCGCTGGCACAAGAGCTCGCCGCAAAGCTGGGCGCCCGCTTGAAGCCGGTGCTGATGGCCCAGCAGGACAACACCTATGATTGCGGCGTCTTCGTCCTCGACGCCACCCGGGCGCTGACTTCACGCCTGGCTGAAGCCGAACCGCCCACCGGCCGGCCGCTCCACCTCGACACCCTCGTCGCCGACCGCCAGGCCTTGATGGACCGCCTCAGGCCGCTTATCGGCTCCGGTCCATGAAGC
>NZ_JAVIJF010000052.1:0-5271 GCF_033977145.1 Mesorhizobium montanum
CAGATGATCATCGGCGGCACGCCGGTCGGCGCCTGCTGCCGCCTCGCAACGAGGGCATCAAAACTCGTGCCAATTGGCAGAAGTAGGCGAAGAAAGTATTTTTTGTGATCGTTTTCAGCTATTCGGCCTGAGACGAAATAAGACTTCGGCTAAACAAGCCTGTGTCGTGCACCTGTCAAAGCCGACGGAATGTCGGATGGCGTCGCGTGAGACCATTATACGTTGACGTCGCCGGAGAGCACAACGGCAGGGGGACTGGGAATGAAATGCCGCGGGCTATGCCCCCTTAGTACGGTGGCTCGGGTTCTCGAGACTCAGCGGCGGACGAGGCATGCGGGCCGACGTGCTCTCCTGAATCTCCTCGGCTTGAGATTAGCCTATTCCTCGAATGAGGAGACAGGCCATGAAGCAATCGAGATTTTCTGACGAACAGATCATCGGCATTTTGAAGGAGCACCAGGCTGGGCTTTCGAAACCTGACCGATCTCATTGCCCACGGTCGACTTTATAAGTGGCGCTCGGAGTAAGGCGGCATGGACGTATCGGGGGCGAAGCGGCTAAAGAGCCTTGAACAAGAGAACGGCAGACTGAAGCGTCTGCTGGCAGACGCCATGCTCGACGTCTCGACCTTGGGCGAGATGGTGGGACAGAGCTGGCTCCGCAAATTCCGACGGTGGCATAAGTGTTGAGCGCAAAACGATGATCGACCGCGAGCACGCCTTTCCGATCGTCGGGCAAGCCAAGATGCTCGGCCTTGCCCGCAGTATGGTCTACCATAAGCCTCGGCCGGTTTCGGCCGAGGACCTGGCGCTGATGCGCCGGCTCGACGAGTTGCATCTCGATTACCCCTTCGCCAGGGCGCGGATGCTTCGGGCGCTGCTGCGGCGAGCCGGTGTCGTGGTCGGCCGCCGCCATGTCGCGACGCTGATGAAGCGCATGGGGATTTCTGCGATCTATCGGCGCTCGAACACGAGCAAGCCAGCTGCGGGCCACAAGATCTACCCGTATCTGTTGCGCGGGATGAAGATCGCACGGCCGAACCATGTCTGGGCGATGGACATCAGCTACATCCCGATGCGGCGCGGCTTCGTCTATCTGGCGGCCGTCGTCGACGTGTTCAGCCGGCGGGTGCTGGCCCATCGGGTCTCAATCACGATGGAGGCGGCGTTTCGCGTCGAAGCGCTCGAGAGGGACCTGGCCAGTCATGGCCGACCCGAGATCTTCAACACGGACCATGGCAGCCAGTTCACCAGCCTCGAGTTCACAGGCGTGCTGACGGCGGCGAGCGTGTCCATCAGCATGGACGGCAAAGGTGCCTGGCGCGACAACGTCTTCGTCGAGCGGCTGTGGCGAACGATCAAATACGAGGAGGTCTATCTGCGCGCCTACGACAGCATGTCCGAGGCCCGCGCGTCGATCGCCCGGTATCTCGCCTTCTAGAATCCTGTTTCATAACACCCATCTGTCTATGCCGTTGAAGGGAATAGGTTTTGCTGATCGGGGTGCGATCCCGCGGGGTACTTCGGGTTCTGTCGCGCACGATGAACAATCTGCTGGGCTCGCGGCTTTCCAAGTTCTGATCGGCGGAAGATCCACGGCCCATCCGGTAGAGGATGAATGCCTTCGATCTCGCCTGCTTCGGCGGCGAGTCTGAGGGTCTTCGGTGCAACGCCGAGGAGGCGCGCCGCCTTGTTCAGGTTGAGCCATGGCGCGGTCCCATCCGGTGCCGGCCGGAAGACCGGGATCTTGTGATGCGATCTGTGTGCGGTGACCCGCTCCCGTGTCCAGCGATTGCCATGCCCGGTCACCAGGCCGTTGCGGTTGAGAATGCCGGCGATCAGATCATCGCTGGCGATTAGCACCAGTTGCCGGATGGCTGCGATGATATCGGTGGAGGTGCTGTTGCGCTGTCCGCGCCGGCGCTTCGGCAGGCGCAGCTCGGTATGGGCGCCGCCAATCCAATGGATCAGCAGCACGATCTCGGAGGCTTTATCGTCGATATTGGCGACCACCTCCTGAATGACGGTGCGCACGATGCGCTTCTTGAGCCTGGCGTCCGTCGTTGGCGCCGACCAGACAGCCTGAAGGTCTGTGGCCAGCGCCGTGATGCCCGTTGCCAACACAGGTGATGGCCTTGGCGTCGCGGCATCATGCGCGGCGATCTTGCTCTCGATCTCACCGACACGGATGAGTGCCTGGCTCCAACGCGCTTCCAGTTCCGCCGCGACCAGCCGGTTATCGGGATCGGCCGCGTCATATTGCCGGACGGCCCGGTCGGCGGCGTAGCGGGCAGCCTCAAGATCCCGACTGAGGGCGTCCCGGACCCGGTCACGACGATCGGCAGCTTGCGCCTCAGCTTCGGCAGCAATCGCTCCCGGCTCCACGACACGCAGGAGCGCTTCCTCAACCGCATCATCGACGCGCAGTCCGCCAAAGGCGATGCATCGCGGCTCACCATTGTCGAGCAGACCCCGCCAGCAAGAATAGCGCGGAATGTTGTGCTTGGTGCCCGTGTACCGCACCGTGAGCTTGCGGCCGCAGCGCCGGCAGCGGACAAGCCCGGCGAGCAGAGCGTCGCCATGCTTGGGCGCCCCGTGATGCCGGCTCGTGGGCACGTTGTTGCTCACCATCTTGCGGATCGCCTCTGCCCTTTCCCAACTGACATAGCCTTCATGGCTGTCCGGGATCAGCGCCAGCCATTCCTCGCGCGTCCTACGTCGGATGCCTGCTCGAACGGCGGATCGGCCAAATCCCGGCGCGACACGAGTCTTACCATAGGCGTAGGCGCCGCCGTAGATCGGGTTCTCGATCATCCGGTGGATGGTCGCATAGTTCGGCCTGCGCCAGACCACATCGCCGTTGTTGCGCTTGGCAGGCAAATCCAACCCATGCTCGAGGAACCACATCAAGGCCTGACGGGCGCTGCCGAGCTCAGCAACCTTGTCGAACACCAGGGCAATGGATTCCTGCACACGCCGATCAGGATCCTTCTCAAGCCGATCGCCGACCTTCACGAAGCCGACAGGGGCTGCGACGACGAGTTCGCCGCGGCGGGCCTTCTCGTAGCGGGCCGACAGCGAACGCTGGCGCAGAAGATCGAGTTCATACTCGTTAAGACTGCCCTTCAATCCCAGCAGCAGTCGATCATTGCCCTGACGCGGCGCATAGACCGTCTCCTGGTCGATCAGCACGGTATCGACGACACGACACATCTCGATAAGCTGCTGCCAGTCGCGGCTGTTGCGGGCAAACCGCGACACCTCCCGTGCCGCCCCGACCTTGCCGAGACAGACCTCAGCGACCATCCGATCGAAGCCGGCGCGTACGACGCCGCCGGCGGCAGAACGGCCGAGATCGTCGTCGATCGTCTCTACGCGAGACCAGCCAAGCGCCGTCAGGCGATCGCGCATCGCATATTGAAGCATGCTGCTCTCACGATTGTGCAGGACCTGATGGGCTGACGACTGCCGCACATACAGGATCGCTTTACGCTCCAGATGATGCGGCCCAATCTTCTCATGCATCATGATCCGCGCCCTCCCGTTTTGCGGCACCCTCGCCGTCGACGTGCCCGAGGATCAGGCTGACCATCAGCTTCGTCACTGATCGGCGCGCCGCGGCCGGCAGCGCCTGCCATTGCGGCGTCTGCACCGTGTTGGCGTCGTTCGGCTTCGAGAACAGATCGAACTGGTATGTCGTGGGCTGGCGCGGCATGGACATCTCCCCGATTCGCGTAGTGAAGACCCGATGCTGCGCCCGAATCCTCTAATTGCGATGGGGTGTGGGAATTGGCCGTCGCGTCCTGCAGCAGTGTCACCAAGAGGCCGAGCGTTCTGGGATCGACATGTGGGGCAGCGGCAATGCGCCACGCGGTGCAGACCGCGCGATCAAACATCCAGGCCGGAACCTCCAGCCACCGATCGGAGGCGTGGCCAGAGAGACTGCAGCGGAAAACCTCCCGGGCAGCCTTCTCGATCACCTCATGAACGTGAACACACCGCCCGGCCCAGGGATGCCATGGATAAAGAAGCTCGCGTTCCTCGATCCCGTGGGCGTTCTCTCGTCGTGTTGTATAGTGGAGGGCGCCCGCATTCGAGCCTTGACGGACGCACGCCCGACGAAGCTTATTTCGGCGCGCAAGCGATGGCGACGGCCGCATGATCGTCGCTCGCGATTTTGCTGCAGCTATGGTCGGGCTACGCCCTCCCGACGCCGCAGCAAAATCGCAAAGCCAGCGTAACCCGGCAGGATGCCACTTAAATTCCGCGGGGCGCTGTCCAAACAAGCGGAGCCAGCTCTCTCGGTGGTGCCGACGCCGTCGCTACTCACAGAATGATCTCGGCGCGCCAAACGTGCTTCTGCGGCGCATTGCGATCTCGGATCAGCGCGCCAGACGCTGACGATCAATCGAAGAAAACGGTGAGGAATAGTCCTGTGCGCATGCGCCAGACTCGCACGCGCACTCACAAAAGGGAGTCCCAGCCGGACTCTTATATCAGGCGTCATCCACTAGGTGCGGCAATGGAGGGTTAATCCTGATTTCGCCCGACATGGACTACAGACCCCCGCAAGATGCAATCCTGTGGCCGGCTGCGCAACCCAGACCAACTTCGCCAGCCACCCTGTCGTATCTTAAAACTAAGCATGAACTAACATTCTACACGATCACCCAGGGGAAGGCCAGTTTTGGATAAACCGCAGCCGATCTCGACCTCCTGGCTATCGGCTAGGATTCATCACCACTTGGGAAAAGTTCCCCTTCGGTTTTGGAAAACTATTAAAACACTCTGAAAAACGTAAAGCTAAGTTGGTGCTGAAGTTTAAGATAAAATATAAATCCTTAACAATAATTTACTTGATTACGGCAAAAATTGAAATTAAGCTTCAACCTACGGCAGATAGTGCTGTGTAGATAGTCGATAGAATTTGAGGTAAGTAATGTGTGTACTGTCTCTGCCGGTAGTCGTGGTGCGCTCCACTTGGTTCCACAAAAAAATCGGAGTCGTTGATGACGTTGGCGTTGTTGCCGACCGGCCGCCAAGCTCTTGGACGTCGGCCAGCAAGTAAACAAGACATCAATCCCGCGGGCGCGAACGACTTGTTCACACCCGACGACGAGGCGCATGGCAATGCGACCCGCGACTGCGGCGTTTGTCGTGGCGTGTATTTCGGTGAAGCGCCCGCGACAGCTACGCTGAGTTAGACGGCTACGAAGAGCTTGTAGATTCAACGGCGGCCATTGCGCCGTCGGCGACTGTACCGCATCTCATC
>NZ_JAVIJF010000053.1:0-4887 GCF_033977145.1 Mesorhizobium montanum
GCGCCCGCCAGGCCCGGTCACCTTCTCCAACGGCCTCAAACGTTTCCACGCCATCGCCGAGGGCTTCGCTCTTGCAAATCCCAACTAACCAACCCCCAAAGCAAATGTGTGCGCACGCTAGCCCACAAGGGGAGAAGGGGAAGTCGGCGCTAGCTCACCTCGGACGTCCTTCTGCGCACGATCACCCCGAACTCGTCGCCTTCGCGCGCGATGCGCAGGCGCTCCTCGGCTTCGGTCGCCTCGCGCTGGCGGTCCCACATCGAGGCGTAGAGGCCGTGTCTGGCCAGCAGTGCCGCGTGGGTGCCGCGCTCGGCGATCTGGCCGTCCTTGAGCACGATGATCTCGTCAGCCGAGATCACCGTCGACAGGCGGTGGGCGATGACGATGGTGGTGCGGCCCTTGCTGACCAAATCGAGCGCTGCCTGGATCTCCTGCTCGGTCTGGGTGTCCAGCGCCGAGGTCGCCTCGTCCAGCATCAGGATCGGCGGCGCCTTGAGGATGGTGCGGGCGATCGCCACGCGCTGCTTCTCGCCGCCCGACAGTTTCAGGCCGCGCTCGCCGACCATCGAGCGGTAGCCGTCGGGCAGCTTTTCGATGAACGGCCCGATCTGGGCAAGCTCGGCCGCCTTGCGCACCTCTTCCTCGCTGGCGCCGACACGGCCGTAGCGGATGTTGTAGGCGATGGTGTCGTTGAAGAGCACGGTGTCCTGCGGCACCATGCCGAGCATGGCGCGCAGGCTCCCCTGCGTGACATCGCGGATGTCCTGGCCGTCGATCAGCACCTGGCCGCGCTGCACGTCGTAGAAGCGGAACAAGAGCCGCGAAATGGTCGACTTGCCGGCGCCGGACGGGCCGACAATCGCCACCGTCTTGCCGGCCGGCACTTCGAAGGAGACGCCCTTCAGGATCTTGCGATTCGGATCATAGGAGAAATGCACGTCGCGGAACTCGACCTTGCCGGCACCGACCTTCAAAGGCTTCGCGCCCGGCTTGTCGACGATCTCCTGGGGAACGTCGAGCAGGTCGAACATATGCTCGATGTCGGTCAGGCCCTGGCGGATTTCGCGGTAGATGAAGCCGATGAAGTTGAGCGGCACCGAAAGCTGGATCAGCATGGCGTTGATGAAGACGAAGTCGCCCACCGTCTGGGTGCCCGCCTGGACCTCCAGCGCCGACATGCACATGACGATGACGGTGCCCAAGCCGAAGATGGCGCCCTGGCCGAAGTTCAACCAGCCGAGCGAGGTCCAGGTTTTCGTGGCGGCGATCTCGTAACGCGCCATCGAGCGGTCGAAGCGCTCGGCCTCCATGCGCTCATTGGTGAAATATTTGACCGTCTCGAAATTGAGCAGCGAGTCGATCGCCTTGGTGTTGGCGTCGGTGTCGCTGTCATTCATGTCGCGGCGGATCGAGATGCGCCAATCGCTCGCCTTGACCGTGAACCAGACATAGACCGAGACCGTGACGGCGACCACGGCGACGTATTTCCAGCCGTAAGTGAAGGCGAAGATGCCGGCCGTCAGCGCGAATTCGAGGATGGTCGGCGCCGTGTTCAGCATGATGAAGCGTACGATCGTCTCGATGCCCTTGGTGCCGCGCTCGATGATGCGCGACAGGCCGCCGGTGCGGCGCTCCAGATGGAAGCGCAGCGATAGCTGATGCATGTGGACGAAGGTGCGGAAGGCTAGCTGGCGCACCGCATACTGGCCGACGCGGGCAAACAGCGCGTCGCGCAGCTGGTTGAAGCCGAGCTGGATCAGGCGCAGCACGTTATAGGCAATGACCAGCGCCACTGGCGCGAGCAGGAAGGACGGCAGCGGCGGCGGCGTCTTGGCGGCGTGGGCCAGTGCATCGGTCGCCCATTTGAAGAAATAGGGACCGGCGACCAACGTCAGCTTGGCGACGACCAGGAGCAGCGTCGCCCAGGTGACGCGAGCTCTCAAGTCGGCGCGTTCGGCCGGCCACATATAGGGCCATAGATTGCGCAATGTGGTGAGGGTGTCGGCTTCGGCGGATACGGTCTTTTCGGCCACTAGTCTTGCCTTTGGGTGAGAGGGTCAGCGGCTGGGGCAGCAGGAGTTGACGAGGTCGGTAAGCGAGGCGGAGACGCCCGCAAGCGCTGAATGGTCGACCGCATAGCGCGAGCGCTGCCGGTCGGTCTCGAAACTGACGAGCCCCGCCTCGACCAGGATTTTCAGGTGCTGCGAAACGGTCGACTGGGCGAGGTCGAGATGGTCGACCACCTCACGGCACGAACAGCCGCGGCTCGCCGAGAGACGCTTCAGGATCTCGATGCGCGCCGGATGCGAGAGCGCCGCCAGGCGCAGTGCGATGGCGCGGCTGTCGGCGCAGCGGTTTTCGGGGGATTCGATCATCGTCCATCGGCGATAGACGATGGACGGTAAGAGGGCAAGCTAGGCGAATGGGCAGAATGAGGTTGTTGAAAATCTGAAGGTCGCAACCGTTCGCGATCGTCATCCTAGGGCGGAGCGACGCGGAGCGGCGCGCAGATCCTAGGATGACGAGTGTCCCTACTCGGTCTTCGCCGGCGCCATCTGCTCGCCCATGGCCTTCATGTCGGCGGCCTCGCCTTCCTTCGAAGTCGAGGGCACCTTGAACACCTGGCCGGGCCAGATGCGGTCGGGATCGCGGATCTGGTCCTGGTTGGCGAGATAGATGGTCGAGAAGCGAGTGCCGTGGCCGTAGACGCGGCGCGAGATGCGCCAGAGCGTGTCGTTGCGGCGGATGATGACGGAGTTGGCGGCATGTTCGAGCTTCGGCGCAACGGTCTCGGGCACGTCGGTCGAAGGCGTCGCTTCCGCAACCTTGTCGGGGGCCTCGGCGGACGGAGCGGGTGCCGTTGTTCCGCCCGGCTTGGCTTCTGCGGCCTGAGACCCGGCGCCCTGGACCTGTGTGAGTTTGGTCTCGGCCGACTTGGCCTGCGCCGGCTTTGTCTCGCTTGGGGCGACGGCGGCAACCGACTCGCCAGGCTCGCGCTCGAACGGCACGGCGGCGCGGGCGACGACCTTGACGCCGTCATCGTCCAGGCCATCGACATGGATGGTGTAGCTGCCGACCGGAATGTCGCGCTTCGCTTCGATCAGGAAATGGCCGTCAGGCGAGGTCTTGGCATCTCCGAGCAGAATGGCGTCGGCATAGGCGCGCACCTTGCGGCCTGGATCGGCCGTGCCGGCGACGAAGATCTTGCTGCCGTCGATCTCGACCGCTTCGACGGCGATTTTTGGCTCGGCGGGCGCGGTTGCGGCGGGCGCCGTGTCGGCCGCAGCCGGCGCGGTCGTTGCCGGGGCCTGCGCCGCCGGAGCGGCCGCCTGGTCAGTGGCAGCCGGTGCCGCAGACTTGGTCTCGGCGTGCGGAACGGTGATCAGCTCAGACGGCTTGCCGGGCTCCTCGACCATGGCCAGAACCTGGCCGGTCGGGCTCTGCGGCACGGAGACGACTGCGGTCTGGGCCGAGGCGACGGCAGTGCCGCCAACCGTCTGGCGCAGCGTGATCGTGTAGTCGCCGGGCTTCAGCGGATCGTCGAGCACGATGGCGAAGGCGCCATCGGGACCGGAATCGGTCGAGCCGAGCACCGTCCCGCCATTCAGGATCTCCACCTTGGCGTTGGGCGCCGCATTGCCGGCGACGACGATCGAGCCGTTGCCTTCGACGCGCACGACATCGAAGGTCGGCAGCGTCGGGCCGGCTGCGGAGGCGGGCGCCTGAGCGGGCGTTGCGGTGGCCGGAGCCGTCGCGTTGTTGGCGGGAGCCATGGCGTTGTTCGCCGGCGCCATCGTGTTGGCCGGGACTTGGGGCACGCGCCCCTCGGTGCTCGTGCTTGAGGATTCAGCCGGCTTCGCATCTCCCTGCGGAAGCGCCGCGATCTGCGCCGGCTTCTGGTTGAGATACGGGTCTAGCGCGCCCGATACGTAGGCGGTTCCGGCCACGGCGACGGAGCCGCCGGCCGCGAACAGAAACGCCTTCAATGGATTGACAGCCATACTACCCCCTTAGCCACCTAACGCCGGTCTAGCGTGTTTTGCCGGGTCCGACAAGAAAAAGCCCGCCCCTGGGCTTGACCCCGCCGACCGTCCCTATCACCAATCATCGCCATGAACACGATTCGATCCGTCTGCGTCTATTGCGGCTCGTCTCCGGGCCGCGACGAGGCCTATATCAAGGCCGGCCACACGCTCGGCCGTTCGCTTGCCAAATCCGGATTGCGCCTGATCTATGGCGGCGGCACCAAGGGCATCATGGGCGCCGTCGCCGATGGCGCGCTCAAGGCCGGCGGCAAGGTCACCGGCATCATCCCGCGCTTCCTGATCAACAAGGAGGCGACCGAGACCGCGCTCGACAAGCTCGACGAATTGCTGATCACCGACAACATGCACGAGCGCAAGCACAGCATGTTCGAAAAATCCGACGCCTTTGTGGCGTTGCCCGGCGGCATCGGCACGGTGGAGGAGATCGTCGAGATCATGACCTGGGCGCAGCTCGGCCATCACCGCAAGCCGATCGTCTTCGCCAACATAAAGGGCTTTTGGGACCCGATGCTGGCGCTGATCGAGCACATGACGACCGAAGGCTTCATCCACACCGCGCAGCGCGTGAAGCCGCTGGTGGTCAACGACCCGGAAGCGATCGTCGCCGCGATCATGGTGGCGGGATCGTCGGTCGATGCGCCGACGGAAGGTGTTCGGTCGGTGATCGATAAAATGTAGGCAGTAGGGATTGGGCAGTAGGCAATAGGGAACGAGAGCACCTACTGCCTACTGCCTACTGCCTACTGCCTACTGCCTACTGCCTACTGCCTACTGCCTACTGCCTACTGCCTACTGCCTACTGCCTACTGCCTACTGCCTACTGCCTACTGCCTACTGCCTA
>NZ_JAVIJF010000054.1:0-4668 GCF_033977145.1 Mesorhizobium montanum
TACTGCCTACTGCCTACTGCCTACTGCCTACTGCCTACTGCCTACTGCCTACTGCCTACTGCCTACTGCCTACTGCCTACTGCCTACTGCCTACTGCCTACTGCCTACTGCCTACTGCCTACTGCCTCATCCCGCGTCGATCTCCGCCTGCAGGGCCTGCATATGGACGGCGGCCGCCGATGAAGCGGCGCGCTCTATGGCCCGAAACCGGCTGACGACCGCAAGGCCGACCGATGTCAGTTGCGTGCCGCCGCCTTTCCGACCGCCGGTCTGCGCCGCGACCAGCGGCTTGCCGAATACGCGGTTCATGTCTTCTACCAGGTCCCAGGCATGTTTGTACGACATCTCCATGCCGCGCGCCGCGGCCGAGATCGATCCGAAAGCGGCGATCTGTTCCAGGAGTTCGATCTTGCCCGGGCCGATCCGGCCGTCGGGGTCGAGATTTATCCGCAGGCTGAGCGACGGCATGACTTATCCTCCGCGATCATGTCGAGATTAATCCTTCTCTCGCCAGATCGCTATTCCAAATCAACATAGCGATATTGCCTTTTCGTCAACCATCGACCTCGGCCGGCAGCCCTGACCCGGTCGTCGCGCTGTCGAAGCTCACTGTCTTGATGACTGCGAAGACTTTGCGGCCGAGTGCAAGGCGCAAGGTTTGCTTCGACTGTTCGGTGATGCGTGCCAGCACGGTAGCGCCATTACAATCGATGGCGATTTCCACTGTCGGTTCGATGCCTGGCCTGACCGCGGCGATCGTCCCCGCCAATATGTTGAGCGCGCTGAGGCCAGTCGGATGCTCGGTGGCGATCATGACGTCGCGGGCGCGGATGCGGAGCCGCACCGGAGCTCCAGCCGACCTGGCCAGTCGCGGCACGCGGATCTCGCCGGCTCGCGAACCGAGCACGGTCATACCGAAGGCTTCGTCGTGGCGCAGAACTTTGGTATCGAGCACCGCCCCGCCCTCGCCGCGCTCTTCCGCCGGCAACAGGTCCAGCCGCTGCATAATCGCCTCGGTCGGACCCGAGGCCGCGACCTTGCCCTGCGCAAGCACCACCACGTCGCTTGCCAGCCGCGCCACCTCGGCGACAGAATGGCTTACATAGACGATCGGGATCTTCGTCTCGTCGCGCAGCCGCTCGATATAGGGCAGTATCTCGGCCTTGCGCGGCTCGTCGAGCGAGGCGAGCGGCTCGTCCATCAGAAGCAGTTTCGGGCTCGCAAGCAAAGCGCGGCCTATGGCGACGCGCTGCTTTTCGCCACCCGACAGCTTCGCCGGTCGGCGGTCGAGGAGGTGGCCGATGCCGAGCAGGTCGATCACCGCATCCATCTTGGCGTAGCGCTCGGAAGATGGCGTGAACCAGCGGCCATAGCGCAGATTGCCGGCGACGCTCATATGCGGGAACAGCCGTGCATCCTGGAACACCATGCCGATCCGCCGCTTGTGCATCGGCACGAAGATGCGCGCCGCGGTATCGACCAGCACACGCCCATCGACCGCGATGCGACCCTTGTCCGGACGGATCAGGCCCGCGATCAGGTTGATCAGCGTCGACTTGCCGGAGCCCGACGGCCCGAACAGCGCCGTCAACCGGCCGGCGCTTTCGAAACGTGCCTCCAAGGCGAATTCGCCAAGCCGATGGTGGATGGCGACGGAGAGGGTCATTCGATGTCCATCCGCCGGCCGACGCGCCGCGCCAGCACTTCCGAGGCGACCAGCGCGACCATCGAGATGGCGATCGAGATCAGCGTCAGTCTGAGGGCGCCTTCATCACCGCCAGGCACCTGGGTGAAAGTGTAGATCGCCGAGGGCAGTGTCTGCGTTTCGTTGGGGATGTTGGAAACGAAGGTGATGGTGGCTCCGAACTCGCCCATCGCCTTGGCGAAGGAAAGGATCGCGCCGGCGATCAGGCCGGGCAGGATCAGCGGCAGCGTGATGGTGGCAAACACCCAAAGCGGATTGGCGCCGAGCGTGCCGGCCGCGGCCTCCATTTTGCGGTCGACCGCCTCGATCGAGAGCCGGATGGCCCGCACCATCAGCGGAAAGCCCATGACCCCGCAGGCCAATGCCGCGCCCGTCCAGCGGAACGAAAAGACGATGCCGAAATGCTCGGCAAGAAAGGCGCCGGCCAGCCCACGCCGGCCGAAGGTGAGCAAGAGCAGATAGCCGGTCACCACCGGCGGCAGGATCAAGGGCAGATGCACCAGCCCGTTGAGCAGGGTCTTGCCCCAGAAGCGCCCCCGCGCAAGCACGAGCGCCAGCAGGATGCCGGGTGGCAGACTGGCGATCATCGCCACCGTCGCCACCTTGATGGACAGCCGGACCGCATTCCATTCGTCGGGAGTGAGGTCCAAAAGCCAGTTCATATGCGGTGTCAGGTCTTTCTCAGTTGCTCGGCGCGAGCACCGTAAAACCCTGTTCCTTGAAGAGCGCGGCGGCCTTGGCCGACTCGACGCACTTCAGGAAGGCAGCCGCATCCTTGTCCTTCGAATCCGCAGTTTGGGCAATCGGGTAGATGATCGGTGGATGCGAATCCTCAGGGAACGTGCCGACGACCCTTACGCCCTTCTCGGCATGCGCGTCGGTGGCGTAGACGATGCCCAGCGCCGCCTCGCCGGTCGACACCAGCTTCAGCGCGGCGCGTACGTTCTCTGCCTGCGCGATCTTGCCCTCGACCGACGACCAGACGCCAAGCGATTCCAGCGCCGCCTTGCCGTATTTGCCGGCAGGCACGGCCTTGAAATCGCCCATGGCAAGCCTGCCGTCGCCGATCAGCTTGGCGAGGTCGAAGCCTTTCTCGACCTTGGCCTCGACCGTGGAATCCTTCGGCGCCACCAGCACGATCTGGTTGCCGAGCAGCTTCACCTCGGTATCCGGCTTGGTTAGCTTCTTGTCGGAGAGATACTTCATCCAGTCGAGGTCCGCCGAGATGAAAATGTCGGCCGGCGCGCCGCCTTCGATTTGCTTGGCCAGCGCCGAGCTCGCCGCGTAGGAAATGGTCGCGGCTTCGCCGACCTGAGGCTCGCAGGCCTTGTTGACCGCATCGAGCGCGTCCTTGAGGCTTGCCGCAGCAAAGACGATCACCTTGTCGTCGGCATAGGCCACCGGCATGGCGGCCATCAGCATTGCCGTCAGGCCGCCTACGGCGATCGCCTTAGATCCAAAACCCTTGCCCGTCATGAAAGTCTCTCCCTGGCTGCAAAATCCGTACGGCCCAAAGCCTCAAACCGATATATCCGGATGAACATAACAAGGGAAGGCTTTTCGCCTGTCGTGGCATTGTGCGGCGGCGTGCTCCCACCCTACAATGAAAGCGAAACAGCGGAGCGAAGCTCAAGGAGAGGAGAGACGCATGAAGATCAGCGCCCGCAACATCCTCAAGGGTAAGGTCACCGAGATCGTCAAGGGAGCCACCACCTCGCATGTCAGGATCGACATCGGCGGCAGCGTCATCGTCACCGCATCGATCACCAACGAGGCGGTTGCCGACCTCGCGCTTGAAAAAGGCAAGCAGGCCTATGCGGTGATCAAGGCCTCGGACGTGATGGTCGGCATCGACTGAACCGGCGGAGCTGGCTTATACCGCGATCGGCGCCTTGATATTGGCATCGGCGAAATAGTTCTCGAGGCGGAAATCCTCGAAACGGAAAGCGAAAAGGTCCTTCACTTCCGGATTGATCCACATCGTCGGCAAGGCCTTGGGCGTGCGCCGCATCTGCTCGCGTGCCTGTTCGAAATGGTTCGAATAAAGATGCGCGTCACCCAGCGTGAGGACGAAGTCGCCGGGCTTCAGCCCGGTCACCTGCGCCATCATCATAGTGAGCAAGGCATAGGAAGCGATGTTGAACGGCACGCCGAGGAAGATATCGCCGGAGCGCTGGTAGAGCTGGCAGGAAAGCCGGCCTTCCGAGACATAGAACTGGAACAGGCAGTGGCAGGGCGGCAGCGCCATCGCCTCGACTTCGGCCGGATTCCAGGCCGAGACGATCAGCCGGCGCGAATTAGGATTCTTGCGTATCTCCTTCAAAAGATTCGCAATCTGGTCGATCTCGCCGCCATGGCCGTCGGGCCATGAGCGCCACTGCTTGCCGTAGACCGGGCCGAGATCGCCGTTCTCGTCGGCCCATTCGTCCCAGATGCTGACACCGTTGTCGTTGAGATATTTGATGTTGGTGTCGCCGGCCAGGAACCACAAAAGCTCGTGGATGATGGACTTCAGGTGCAGCTTCTTGGTGGTCGTGACCGGAAAGCCGCGCGAAAGGTCGAAGCGCATCTGGTAGCCGAACACCGAGCGCGTGCCGGTCCCGGTACGGTCGCCGCGGTCAGCGCCGCTCTCCAGCACATGCTTCAACAGGTCGAGATACTGGCGCATCGGCTTTGCCTCGATTCGAGCTTACAAGTGATCATAGCGAATGTGCGCGCTGATGCCACGCCTGTCTGCGATCCTCCTCCTAGTTCGCCGGGAGCAGAGGCCTTTTCAGAATTCGCTCTGGCGAGTCGAATAGCGTGGCTTTCGAGAACCGGAGCGGAGCGTACTTAAGTACGTGTTGGGGTGGACGGCCCCCGACGGCATCGCAATGTGCCAGAATGAGGTCGTTGCAGATCTCAACAAGGGAGACCGTCCGTGGATAAACTTATTCGCATTGGCATGGATACGTCAAAGAGCG
>NZ_JAVIJF010000055.1:0-4292 GCF_033977145.1 Mesorhizobium montanum
TAAGGCCTGTTTACAGTCATCGGATTGCGAGGAAAGCGGTGACGAGATTAAGGAGTCCGGCGAAGCAAGCATCGGTCTTTTCGTAACGGGTTGCGATGCGTCGGAATGCCTTGAGATGGCAGAAGAAGTTCTCGACGAGATGGCGCCATTTGTACATTTCGGTGTCGTGAGGGGTGCGTCCGGCCCGGTCTGCTTTGGACGGGATGACCGCCACAGCGCCGCGTTCATTCAGGTTGGCGCGCAGCCAGTTGTTGTCGAAGGCCTTGTCGCCGAGGAGCGCCTCAAAATCGAGGCCGGCGATCAAAGGCTCGACCCCGATGCTGTCGTGACGCTGGCCGGGCAAAAGGACGAAGCGAATGAGATTGCCGAGGGCGTCGACCAAGGCCATGATTTTGGTGGTCAGGCCGCCACGCGAGCGGCCTATGGCCTGATTTTGAGTCCCCCTTTTGCGCCGGTGCCATGCTGGTGGACCCGGACGAGCGTGCCGTCGATAAGGACATATTCGAAATCGGGATCATCGCTGAGGGCCTTGAAAATACGCTCCCAAACGCCCTTCTGCGCCCAGCGCCAGAAGCGCGTATATACAGTGAACCACTTGCCGAACACCTCCGGCAGATCACGCCACGGCGAGCCGGTGCGCGCGATCCAAAGAACGGCCTCGATAAACAGCCGATTGTCGCGCCCGCTGCAGCCGGGATCACCTGCTTTACCCGACAGCTCCGGCGCGATCCGCTCCCATTGGCTGTCGCTCAACATCAATCGAATCAAAGGCTGGGTCTCCATTTCCAGCCTTGAATCTGGAGGGTTCTGTGTGGTCGCGGGCGCGATTGGGCGTGCACGCACGGGTCGCGACTACATTGAAGCCTGATTGAACTGAACCGCGGGATGGCTGGCAGGGCTATGGGGATTTAGGGCTCGACGGTGTGTCCGAGGCGCCGGAGCGGGCTCGCCGATCGTTCTGGGGCAGTCGCCCGTCGTCGCGATCCAGGACCATCTGCGACGCGAGAGACGGCGCCATTGGGTCGTTGACGCTGAGGTGCAGTGTTGCTGGCGATAGCCAGGCTGCGACTTTGACTAGCGACGCGCAAAGGCCCGGCGGCGACTGTAGCAGACGCCGGGATGGACGGTGCAAGCATGTCGGTGCGCAGCGTGTCATGAGGTGTCTGGCCAGGTCGGGGCCTTGCGCGGGATCGGGCCGAGCGAGGCCATAGCGCCGCCGCAGCCCGGACAGATGTCCAGGGAGCGCCCTGTGAGACAGCGGTAACGCTGGCGATAGTCGGCGGTCGGGTCCGGCGGCGGCGGCGTGGGCGCTGCCAGAAGAAGACGGCACTGGGCGAGTTTGGGGACGCGGTGGCCGTTGGCGAGGAGGCCGTAATGGCGGATGCGATGGAACCCGTCTGGAAGAGCGTGCAGCAGGAAGCGCCGGATGAACTCGTCGGCGCTTAAGGTCATGAGCTTGTGCTTGGACTTGTCGTGATGGCGATAGTCCTTCCAGCGGAAGCTGACCTTTCCCTGGTCCAGGCTCACGAGGCGGCTGTTGGCGATGGCGACGCGATGGGTGTAGCGGCCGAGATAGGCGAGAACCTGTTCGGGACCGCCGAATGGGGGCTTGGCGTAGATGACCCATTCGATCCGCTTCAGTCCAGCCAGTTGGGCGCAGAAAGTGGCAGGGTCGGCCAGGCTGGCGAGATCGCTGAAGAAGCGAAGCTGGCCGCTGTGTGGTCGCGGGCGCGATTGGGCGTGCACGCACGGGTCGCGACTACATTGAAGCCTGATTGAACTGAACCGCGGGATGGCTGGCAGGGCTATGGGGATTTAGGGCTCGACGGTGTGTCCGAGGCGCCGGAGCGGGCTCGCCGATCGTTCTGGGGCAGTCGCCCGTCGTCGCGATCCAGGACCATCTGCGACGCGAGAGACGGCGCCATTGGGTCGTTGACGCTGAGGTGCAGTGTTGCTGGCGATAGCCAGGCTGCGACTTTGACTAGCGACGCGCAAAGGCCCGGCGGCGACTGTAGCAGACGCCGGGATGGACGGTGCAAGCATGTCGGTGCGCAGCGTGTCATGAGGTGTCTGGCCAGGTCGGGGCCTTGCGCGGGATCGGGCCGAGCGAGGCCATAGCGCCGCCGCAGCCCGGACAGATGTCCAGGGAGCGCCCTGTGAGACAGCGGTAACGCTGGCGATAGTCGGCGGTCGGGTCCGGCGGCGGCGGCGTGGGCGCTGCCAGAAGAAGACGGCACTGGGCGAGTTTGGGGACGCGGTGGCCGTTGGCGAGGAGGCCGTAATGGCGGATGCGATGGAACCCGTCTGGAAGAGCGTGCAGCAGGAAGCGCCGGATGAACTCGTCGGCGCTTAAGGTCATGAGCTTGTGCTTGGACTTGTCGTGATGGCGATAGTCCTTCCAGCGGAAGCTGACCTTTCCCTGGTCCAGGCTCACGAGGCGGCTGTTGGCGATGGCGACGCGATGGGTGTAGCGGCCGAGATAGGCGAGAACCTGTTCGGGACCGCCGAATGGGGGCTTGGCGTAGATGACCCATTCGATCCGCTTCAGTCCAGCCAGTTGGGCGCAGAAAGTGGCAGGGTCGGCCAGGCTGGCGAGATCGCTGAAGAAGCGAAGCTGGCCGGCGTCGAAGGCGTCCTGCAAGCGCTCCAGGAATAGCCGCCTGAACAGGCGCGACAGAACCCGTACGGGCAGGAAAAATCCCGGCCGGCAGGCGATCCATCGCTGGTCCCCGGCCTTCGCCGTGGCAGGCTCGAGCGACAGGCCGCCGCCCGGCACGACGCAGTGGACATGCGGATGATGGTGGAGATTTTGACCCCAAGTATGAAGCACGGCGACCACGCCGATCTCGGCGCCCAGATGCCTGGGATCGGCCGCCGCCACCCTCAAGGCTTCGGATGCGGCCTTGAACAGGATCGCATAGACCGCCGCCTTGTTCTGGAAGGCGATCTCAGCGATCTGGGCCGGGACGGTGAAAACCACGTGGAAGTATGGGACCGGCAGCAGCTCAGCCTGCCGCTCGGCCAGCCACTGGGCGCGGGTAAGGCCTTGGCACTTAGGGCAGTGGCGGTTGCGGCAGGAGTTATAGGCTTGCCGCACGAGACCGCAGTCGGTGCAGTGTTCGGCGTGACCGCCCAGGGCCGCGGTCCGACACGCCTCCACCGCGGCCATGACCCGGCGCTCGACACGCCCGAGATGGCCGGCATGGTCGCGGCGATAGTCAGCCCCGTGACGGTGGATTACATCCGCCACTTCCAGATCCGGGCGCATGGCGCGCGGCTCAACCGGGCGGCGTGATCTCCATGTGGAGTTGGTCAAAAGGACTGGCGGTCCGGCCGATCACAGCCGTTGAGACCTGGGCGTATAGTGTCGTCGTCGCCAGGCTGCG
Organism: Mesorhizobium montanum; assembly: GCF_033977145.1. Taxonomy (NCBI): domain Bacteria; kingdom Pseudomonadati; phylum Pseudomonadota; class Alphaproteobacteria; order Hyphomicrobiales; family Phyllobacteriaceae; genus Mesorhizobium; species Mesorhizobium montanum. The sequence goes on from NZ_JAVIJF010000055.1 coordinate 3,387, forward strand.
ATGGCCCAGCAGCACCTGAATGATCCTTATGTCCGTGCCGGCTTCCAAAAGGTGGGTGGCGAAGCTGTGGCGAAGGGTGTGCACCGTCACCCGCTTCTCAACGCCCAGGAACTCGCAGGCTGCTCGACAGGCGATCCCCAAAGTCTGTGGGTGGATCGGGCCGCGGCCATCGCGCCGGGGAAACAGCCATCGCCCCGGCTTGGTCAACCGCCAATAGACGCGCAAAATCTCCAGCAGCTGCGGCGACAGCATCACATAGCGGTCCTTGCCGCCCTTGCCCTGCTCGATGCGAATGATCATCCGGCTGCTATCGATGTCCGTCACCTGCAGACGCGCCGCCTCCGCTGCGCGTAAGCCCACCGCATAGGTGGTCATCAGAGCGACCCGGTTCCTCGTCCCCTTCACGGCCTGCAGAAAGCCGACCACCTCATCGGCGCTCAGCACGACCGGCAACTTGCGCGGCGTCCGGGCGTAAGCGATCCGCTCAGGCAGATCAGATCGACCCAGCGTCACGCCGTAGAAGAAACGCAAGGCGCAAACGGTCTGGTTCAACGCGCCCCACGAGACCCTTCGGCCCACCAGATGGGCCTGATAGGCGCGCACCTCTTCGTATCCCAGTTGATCGGGTGATCGTCCAAAAAATCGACTGAACTTCGCCACGTGATGCACGTAGGATCGCTGGGTCTCCGGTGACAAATTGCGGATCGTCAGATCTTCAATCATCCGCTGACGCAGAGGGCTTATCTGGGCCATCTGGGGTTCTCCTGTCTGGAAGGTTGGCTCGACACCAAATCTTCTCAGACAGGGGCCTCCTTAGGCCACACCCGCGCATCAGCTACCGCGGCAGCGGTTTAGTTCAATCAATTTTCTGCCGCTTTGGGAATCCTGTTTGTAAACAGGCCTTAG
>NZ_JAVIJF010000056.1:0-3917 GCF_033977145.1 Mesorhizobium montanum
GCTTCGTTCCGATCTTCTCGGCCCTGCGCAATCTCTTCGTCCCGCCCCGCTCAAAACGCTCCGTTCTCGCTGCACATATTCACCGCCTGCAGGCCATGGCGGAATGGAAAGCCGTGACCGTGGCCATCTGACATCAGCGCCGCAGGTCTCAACAGACAACGCGACATCGCCATCGAGGGTCCTGCATCTTGTCGAGGACGCCTTCGTGTTGCCTGCGCTTCAAAGCATTGACCGTTTTGAACTTGCTCCGTCGATGTCCACGACCCCCAAGGAGGATTGGCGAGCTGGTCCACGAGGTTGGAACTGGCTCCGCCCAGAGGGGATCTGGGTGTCGTTTTCCTAGGTTTCCTGCTCGATTTCATTGTGGTGGTGTAAGACCGAAGTTTCGAGCAATACTGCCACGTCCTGGGAAAGCGCAGGGACGCCGACATTATCCGTCGGTTTGTCTGCTCTATGACACGGTTGGGCGGTCGGCTCCGCTGCTGATGCACTCTCATTTAAGGGCTACGCTCCTTCTACTCAGTTGGCACGACTTTTGAACCTTCCTTGTAGCGAAACAGCAGGATCTGTTGGCGGCGGGTGCAGAAAGCGCCCAGCGGCCAGTACTTGGCCACAGGACGCTTAAGTGGGATGAGAGGATGCCTTCGGCGGCGGTTGACGAAACTCAGACCCGCGGCGCGCAGCTTCGGGAGAATTCACTGCACAATGCGCTTGCGGCTGGAACGCTGCCTGTTCGCGGAGGGCAGAATGAGATCCATTATTGTGGCCGTGCGATGGCCACCAAGCCTGGCTCTCCCATTGGTCCAAGACAGCGCTCGCATCGCTAACGCGATGGGCCGCGATCCCCGCGGGAGCGCGAGAAGGTGTCCGGGTCAACACGGTTTGCCGCAACGAATGCGACACCCCGATGCTGCGCACCGGCTTCGCCGTGCGCGGGCCGGACCCGAATACGGCGAGTATCAACCCGGACGACCCAAGGTCGCTTTGTCGCGTCGCGCGGCCGGAAGACGTGGCTGGTGTCTTCCTGTTCCTGGCGCCCATACCGTCTTTGGACATGAGGTGATGTGGGGCGTGAAGCGCACCTCTTCTATAGTGGATGTATGCATCAGTTCGCTAACAACATCTAGGGAGATCAGCCATGCCGCATATGGAACGGCCATCTAACAGCAAGTTCGACTTAACCAGGAAAACTGCTTTGGTAACCGGGGGAGGACGCGGTATCGGTTTGCAGATTGCCCTTACCTTGCAACAAGCCGGTGCCGATATAGTTCTGACTGGCACTGACGGGATCCGCGTGGCCGAGGCCGCCGATCAGTTCCCCATCAAACCACAGGTCTATCAACTTGATGTCACGGATTCACAAGCTGTCCGCGATCTCGCCGGTGAAATCGGCCTGTGCCCCGACATCCTTGTCAACAATGCCGGAGTGTCTCGTGCCGCGCCGACAAATCAGACCACCGACGAGGATTGGCGGGCGGTGCTCTCTGTCAATTTGGACGGCGTCTTCTTTTGCAGCCGCGCGTTCGGCTCTGCGATGGCGGAGCGCGGTTCGGGGGCGATTGTAAACATTAGTTCGATGTGCGGGGAAATCGTTACACGACAACGATCTGTTGTCACGTCCTACAACGCAAGCAAGGCTGGCGTGAACATGGTGACCAAGACGCTAGCGTGCGAGTGGGCAAAAGCCGGCGTTCGCGTGAACGCAGTTGCCCCTGGATTCGTACAGTCTGACATGACCGCCAGGTATCCCAAAGAAACGCTCGCTCAATGGTGTGACCAAACACCAATGGGACGCCTAGGCCTTCCTCATGAGATAGCATCCGCGGCCCATTTTCTCGCGAGCGATGCGTCAAGCTATATTACGGAAACGGTACTGTTGGTGGATGGTGGCTATACATGCTGGTAGCAGCCGGTTGTGTTGGGGGCAAGCATAGACAATGCCTCAAGATCGAGAACTGTCCTGCATCCAGTATCCGTCTAGGGGTCGCGGTCATTGATTCGGATACGATCGAACGGTCTTTGGTTGAATTCGCGAATTGGGGCAAAGTTCTGAACGGCGTCAACATCGACTCCTTGACGATCGCGCCATCCGTTGAGCAGCGGGAAAAGCATTAGGCTCTCGCAGGAATCCGCTTCCGTGACGCACATCGCAACTGTGCGGCCGAGGCCGACGGTCTCCGCTCGTCGGCAGCCATTGCGCGCAGGGTTCGCCACGCGTGTTCGGTTGCATCTGTGTAATGGGCCTGTTGAAGAAGTGCCTTTTTGCCCGGCAATTTCGGGCTCCGAGCCGGTGGCGATCAACCTGTACAACGACGCGTCATACCGCCGCGAGCCTCTGAAATTTGATGCTGACCGCCGAATTGCTGATGAGCAGAAGCAGGAAGCCGTAGAGTGCGACGGCCAGCCGCTTCAGATTAATGGCCGCAGCGGTCAGGAAGGCCTGAATGCGCATATTGTCCAGTCCTCGGCGCACTGCGCGGGCGAGGCCGTGCCATGTCTTGGCTTCCCATGCACGCCCTCGACCCGCCAGCGATGACGCTGATAAAGATCTTGTTCCGTTCGACCCCATCCGAGCCGATTGCGCCGCGCCCTCAGCAATGAAGGATGATCGACGTTGAACACGACGACGCGGGCGTGGCGCGACGGACTAACGCAGCGTTCCCGCAGCGGACATGCGCGACCATCCTTGCCGTGTGCCTGGAAGTGTTGGAATGAGCCCTTTTGCAGCTTGCCTTTCGGCCGCAGGATTTTTCCTCGCGGACAGCGCGCCAGATTATGCAGGGCGTCGAACTTGAAGCGGCGCGTCGGAATGACCTTTCCAGGACGTGGCTCGGCCTTGGCCGGAACGATGGCTTCGATGCCGCGATCCTCCAGCGCCCGAAACACCTTGGCATATGCATAGCCGGCGTCCATCGTCGCCGTCGCGATGGCCGAACCCGTCGTCTCGGCAATAGCGCCGAGACACTGCTCTATAGCCATGCCCTCGTTCTGTTCGCCTGTCGCCACCTCAACGTCGACAATCACGCCGCACTGGTCGTCGACCGCCGTATGTTGCTTGTAGGCCGGCTCCAGTCGGCGGTTGCGCGTGTTGGTCGCCATCGTGGCGTCGGGGTTGGTTACGCACACTTTCTTGAACTTGCCGGTCTGCCGGCTGGCGCGGAGCGCTTCGATCTCTGCGTCGTTGATCTGGGCCACCGCCTCGACATGCCGAACCGCCAGGCTGTCCCAACTGACGTCGGCGCGGATCAGTGAAGCGTCGATATGAACGATCTCGCCTTTGGCGATCTTCGCCGTAATGCAAGCATGAACCGTGCGCTGGAAAATGCGCCGGAAGCGTCCGCGCCCCAGCGCTGCCGTATCCGGGTCTGGCTCGAGTGATCGGGCAGCGCCTCGTGCAGACCGTAGCCGTTGAACCAGCGGATTGCGACATTCACCTGCGCCTCCCGCATCAGCCGCCGGTCGTGCACGATCCCGAGCAGAAAGCCGGCAAGCATAAGGCGCACCGCCACCTCGGGATCAATGCCAGGCCGACCGTTATCGGCGCAGTAAAGGTCAGCTACCTCCTCGCGCAGCCAATCCAAATCGAGAACGCGATCTACGCGGCCAGAATGTGATCGTCGGGAACCAATTGTCGCAATGACCCCGTCATGAACAGCTCGAGCTGATCCCGCTCTTTAGTCCCAGCATCTCTAGGTCCCGAGAATCAACGGCAGCTCGATTGAATCAGCGTGACGGCACTTCTTCAACAGGCCCGTAATGGTGCCAATTCGCCCTATTCATATGTTGCAAGACTTATTCACAAGTACTTAACTTATCAATAAAGCGTATTTAACATTCGCCAATGTGGCTACATACTTCAATATAGAGTAACCATTACATACGGAATGTCGTCTGTAAAAAATCGCGTATTAAATACT
>NZ_JAVIJF010000057.1:0-2042 GCF_033977145.1 Mesorhizobium montanum
CGAAGAGCATGAGCGTCTACGCATGACCTGCGAGAAGTACGGGTTCTTCTACCTTGTCGAACACGGGATCCCGAAAGAACAGATATCAGAGGCCATCCAGGCTTCCCGGCGGTTCTTCGCGTTGCCAGCCCAACGAGAAAATGCGCCGATCGTTGCGCCGACTCCCATTCGCAAACAAAGGTGTACCCATGTCTAAGGATATCATAGCTAAACTGGATGACAAGCTACGCGCGAAACGCGAAAGCTTTGACAAGCTCCCGGTGGTTGACATCGCGCCGCTTATTGATGGGAGCAATAAGCAGAGGGTGGCGAAGGAGATACGTTGGGCCTTGTCGAACACTGGGTTCATGTACGTGAAGAACCACGGGATTCCGCAGGATTTTGTGGATTCAGTATTCAATGTGAGCCGTCGTTTCTTTGATCTGGCGATGTCGCAGAAGATGACATTGCACATCAGCAAGTCCGATGTGGCCTTTCGCGGATACGTTGAGCCGTTCGGGGAAAACACCGATCCGAGCAAGACGAAAGACCTGAAGGAGTGCTTTGATATCGGACCTGAACGCTCCACGTTGGAAGGTCCGTTTCTTGGCCCCAACCAGTGGCCCTCAAGTCTGCCCGAGTTTCGGGAACTGACATACGGCTATCATCAAAAGATGCTTAGCCTTGCGAAAATACTCTTGAGTGGCGTTGCGCTCAGTCTGGATCTGACGGAAGGCTATTTCGAGAACCTCATGAGGGATCCAATCAGCGTTCAGCGCCTACTCCATTACCCATCGCAGAGTGGCTATGTCCGCGAAGAGATCATCGGCATTGGGGCCCACACGGACTACGGCAGTCTTGCCATCCTGGCGCAGGACGACGTGGGTGGTCTTCAGGTCATGAATCGAGATGGCGACTGGGTCGATGGCGTTCCGATCAACGGCACATTCGTAATCAACATTGGCGATCTTATCCAGCGGCTCACCAATGATGTCTATCTGGCGAACATGCACCGCGTGGTGAATATCTCGGGCCGCGAGCGATACTCAATCCCCTTCTTTATCGACGCTGATTTCAACGCGACCATCGAACCATTGGCCTCATGTGTCACAGACAGCAACCCGCTTCGCTACAAGCCGATTACGTGCGGCGAGCACAAGCTCGGACGTTTCGCGGCAAGTTACGCTCACTTGGCCAAAGTGTGATGATAACGGACAGGCACATAGCCGCTCCGCCGGACTGCCGTTCGACTAAAAGGGTTGGCAAGGACATCACCCAGATACTTTATGTCGTTCCGTGCCACGGGAAAGTGATCCAGACCGAACGCCGGACGTTCACCTATCGCGAATGCGGGGCGAGCGCGTGGCCCGAACTCCTCCATGTGGCCTCGCGCGGCTCTGCTGAGGCGACTCCTTGATCCTATTTGAGAGTTCGACCAACATTGCCGACCGGGCGACGAGCTCCATCATCGTGCGGGCATTGATCTGGGCCTCTCGACACAGGCCAAGGTAGGAGCTTAACCCTAGCCTGAATATCTCACCAAAAGAAGTGCATCGGCCCCGAGAATCTGAGAAACTGCTTTTGTAACAAAGAGTTATCAGATTCAGGAACGGGGTCCGATGCAGACACACTGTACTTCCGAGCGGCTTGAATTTGAAGGCTTCGACGGCCACAAAGTTGTGGCTGGTTTCGACGGCGGAGCCATTACCTCAGACGCTGGCGCCTTGCTTCTGCGTCACGTTGATCGGGCCATAGGGCTGTTCGACCGGGTGGCCTCGTGCTTCGTCGATTACCGCAATCAGGATCTCACGGTTCACAGCGTCTGCACGCTGGTCGGGCAACGCATCGCAGCGATCGCGCTGGGATACGAGGACGTCGACGACCACGACACGCTTCGCCACGACCCGGTGCTCGCGCTTGTGTCGGAACGCCTGACTGCGTATTTCAGGCGATCGTGAGCACGGATTTCACGAGATCATGAGCAACGATTTCAGACGATCGTGAGCAACGATTTCAGATGATCGTGAGCACCTTTTCGGAGGTGCGGGACGCTTCGGCCGACA
>NZ_JAVIJF010000058.1:0-2039 GCF_033977145.1 Mesorhizobium montanum
GTGACGTTGCCCCAGTTTCTATCCAGCTCTGAGTTCGTTTCCGGCGTTGGCATTGCCCTGCTGGCGGTGAAGCGGCGGTCGATGGCGCGGAGCCTTTGGCGTAGCGCAGCGCGAGCGACCGTCGCGGATCGAAGGTGTTGGCGAACTCGTCAGGCGTATGCTGCGCCGCTCGCCGCGCCAGTATTCGATATGTCCCGCCCCTGGTGAGCAGCGCCCAGATGATCCTCGGCGCGATTGCGACGATCTTGAAAGGCCGTCGCGCTGAAAGCGCGACTAGCCATCGCGGCGCTTTGTCGTTGCCCTTCACGCGCCACAAGACCGACGTCGCGTCACAAACGAGCAGCGAGCGGAGCGTCGGGTTGCCCATTTCGATATGCCGCCGAGCTGCTCCTTGCCGTCGCTCGAATGGGGCTTTGGCGTTAGTCCCAGCCAGGCGGCGAAGTGACGGCCGGATTTGAACCCGTCGGGATCCGGGATCAGCGCTTTTGACGGAAGCCGCCGCGATCGCTCCGACGCCCGGAATTGTCGTCAGCCGTGGCATGTCCTGGTCGCGCTTCGCCTCGCCGACGATCCCTCGTTCGAGCTTGTCGATTTGACGCGTCAGCGCCTCGATCTGATCGGCGATTTCAGCCAAAGCCAATCGAGCGGCTTGTGGCAGGCAAACGTCCTCCTCGTCCCGCACGATCTCGGTCAACGCAGCCACTTTAGCCGTGCCGAGGGCGGCAACAACGCCCAACTCCGACAAATGCCCGCGAAGCGCGGATCAAGGGCGCGCGTCCTCAGCACCATGGCCGCCGCTTGTTGATCAGCCGATTTGATCGGAACGAAGTCTTGCGGGTGACGGCTTCGCTGATCGCTTCGACGTCGGCGGCGTTTGTCTTGCGCCGTTTCACTAATCACGAGGTCTTCATAATGCGGAGGCATGATTCACGGATTTTCGCCATTTTCGGGTCAGCTTGCTTTGCATTATTCGTGCCGAACCTCTGCGGGTCAACCAACAGAGGAGTTGCCAATGTCAAATAGCCGTCACGACCTGATCGCCGCACTCAAATCCTCGCTTATCGGTCAGCGGTACAGCCCAGTCGTGGTGGGGAGCTACTGCGCCTACGCGTCTGAGTTTCTCGATTATCTCGTACATCGGAGCATCCCGTCGCGGACGTGATCGACGTGCAGGTCGAGCAATACCTGCAGCATGCGATCGTACTGTTCGAGAAGCAGCGTGGTCGACGTCCCAGCGCGCGCTGGCTCCAGGTTCCGCGCTCCGGCCTTCGAGCCCTATTGCGGCTTGCTCACGGTCAATGGCCACGAGCTATCGAGCCTGCCTGCGCGGCCGATGTGGTCCGATTTGCAATCTGCGACGAGTACGAAATCTGGCTGAGTGAGGAACGCGGGTTGGCTTGCTCCAGCGTCGCAACGTTGATGTGGTGATGTGGGAAGCCCGCAACTTCCTTGCTTGGCAGACCGGTGGCGGCATCGACGGGTGGACGGGCCTCAGCAGTAGCGACGTTGACCGCTATATGGATTTGCGCACGCCGAAACTGACGCGCTGCTCGCTGAAGGATACAGCAGAGCGGCTTCGCTCGCTGCTGCGTTACCTCCACCTCACATCACAGGTCGCGTCACGACGGACCTGTCAGGGCACGTGATAGCCCCGTCGCTTATGCGTGCGAAGGAGTACACCGAAAGTCCTGAACCGCGATCTGACAGTCGCTGTTTCGAGAGCGCGAAGAAACGAGACATCGGCGGGGCTGCGGGACCATGCGATCCTGCAACTCCTTGCAACATAGGGGCTACGGTCTGGTGAAATCCGCAATCTGTAGATCGAGGACATCGACTGGCGGACGGAAGCCATCCATGTTCGCCACCACAAGACGCGAGCCAGCACATCCTGCCACTGATGGAGCCGGTCGGCGAAGCGGTGCTCACCTATCTGCGTTCCGGGCGGCCCATGACGGACGCCAGAGAAATCTTCCAGCGCACGCGCGCACCCTATCGAAAGCTCGAAAGCTTTACGGCGTGGTTCGCCGGCGGCTCCGTGA
>NZ_JAVIJF010000059.1:0-1952 GCF_033977145.1 Mesorhizobium montanum
CTGAAGTTTTTGCTTGGCACGACTTGAAAGGCGAGTCGTTGCAGTGACTTGAGTCGATTTGGGCGTCCGATCCGTGTCCATGTGAGGGATTTCCAAATCAGTCGAGATGTGATTCGATTCGTGCATGTTCATCGACGTTGTTCCGAATCGGGGTTCGCCTCCGGCGGTGCTGCTGCGGGAGAGCTATCGCGATGAGAATGGACGGACCCAGAAGCGCACGCTGGCCAATCTGAGCAAGCTGCCGGGCGATGTAATCGAGATGCTGAAGGCGCTCTTGAATGGGGGCGCGTTGATCGGGACGGCGCCGAAGGATTTGGCGATCGAGCGCTCGCTGCCGCACGGCCATGTCGCGGCGGTGTTGGGGACGATCCGCAAGATCAGCCTCGATCGCTTGATCCTGAGTACGGCGAAGGACGCGGCCTCACGCCGGTTTTGCGATCTCGTGGTGGCGATGATGGTCGACCGGTTGATCACGCCGCGTTCGAAGCTTGGCTTCGTGCGGGCAGTGGATGAAGAGACGGCGGCAACGAGCCTGGGCAATCTTTTGAGGCTCGGCAAGGTCAAGGATCATGAGCCCTACGAGGCCCTGGATTGGCTCCTGGAGCGGCAGGAGCGGATCGAGAACGGTTTGGCGCGCCGCCATCTCAAGGACGGCATACTGGTGCTCTATGACGTGAGCTCATCCTACTTCGAGGGCCATTGCTGCCCGCTCGCGCAATTCGGCCACAGCCGCGATCACCGTTCCGACCGGCTGCAGATCGTCTACGGCCTCCTGTGCACCCGCGATGGCTTGCCGATCGCGATCGAGGTGTTTGAGGGCAACGCAGCGGATCCGACGACGCTCAAATCCCAGGTCGACAAGCTGAAGGCGCGTTTCGGGATCAAGCGCGTGGTGCTTATCGGCGATCGCGGGATGATCACGAGCGCGCGCATCCGGGACGACCTCAAGACCTCGTCACTCGACTGGATCACCTGCCTGCGCGCGCCGCAAATCCAGGCCTTGGCGCAAGGCGACGGTCCCTTGCAGCTCTCGCTGTTCGACGAGCGCGATCTCGCCGAGATCTCCTCGCCCGACTTTCCCGGCGAGCGACTGATCATGTGCCGCAATCGCGACCTTGCAATGGAGCGTGCCCGCAAGCGCGAAGCGCTGCTCAAGGCGACCGAACGGGAACTCGCCCGCGTCCAGGCGAACGTGCGCCGCAAGGGTTCAACCTTGCGCAGTGCCGCGGAGATCGGCCTGGCAGTCGGCGAGGTCGTCAACGCCAAAAAGGTGGCCAAGCACTTCGCCCTCGACATTCGCGACGGCCACTTCAGTTGGTCCCGCAAGATCGAACAGATCGCCGCCGAGGCCAAGCTCGACGGCATCTATGTCATCCGTACCAGCGTGCCAAAGGGCGAGCTCTCCGCGCAAAATGCTGTCCAGGCCTACAAAGATCTCTCCCGTGTCGAACGCGCCTTCCGCAGCCTGAAGACGGTCGATCTCGAGATCCGCCCGATCCGCCACTGGAATGCCAACCGCGTGCGCGCGCATGTCTTCCTATGCATGCTCGCCTATCACGTCGAATGGCATTTGCGTCAGAGATTGGCGCCGCTCCTGTTCCACGACACCGAGCTCGATCGCGGGCGCGCCGCGCGAATATCACCGGTCGCATCGACCGAGCCGTCAGCGAGCGCGCGGTCCAAAAAGGCAATCAAGCGCAACGCCAACGGCGATCCCGTCCACAGCTTCGCCGGACTAATCGATCATCTCGGCACCATGACCCGCAACATCATGCGCATGCCACAGGCCAAGAAGCATCCCTTCACGCTACTTTCGAAATCGACGCCGCTTCAGGACCAAGCCTTCAAGCTTCTCGACCTCGATCCGATGCGTGTCCAGTAACCGAAAAATCTGATCGTCAAATTGGCGAGTCGGTTCAAGGCCTTGCACAGCTCACAAACAGAAACTTCGG
>NZ_JAVIJF010000005.1:0-306463 GCF_033977145.1 Mesorhizobium montanum
CGCCGACGCACCGTCTCGCGCGACAGCTGCTCATGCTCGGTCAGCTTGACGAACGCGTCGGCCAGCAGTTCCAACGTCCAGCGGCTGCGGCCCGGTGGCGGGCTGGAGCAGGCGGTGGCCACCAGCAAGGCCTCCTCCTTGCCGCTCAGCTTGCGCTCCGCCCCCGGGCGCGGCTCCTCGCTGAGCGCCGCTTCCAGGCCCATCTCCACGAAGCGGCGTTTGGTGCGGTAGACCGTGGAGCCGCCGACCACCACCGTCGCGGCAATCGCCTCGTCGCTCAGGCCTGTCTCGGCGGCCAGCAGGATCTGGGCACGCTTGAGCCTGCGCGCCGGATGCTTGCCGCTTCGCAGCATGCTCATGAGTTCGTCGCGTTCGGGTTGGTCGAGATCGACGCGGTAGCGTACATTCATCCGGATGGCCTCCTTCGGTGCGGAGGTTCCGGAAGAATCGGAAAATGAATCAATTACTTGACGCAAAGCCGCCAGATCGACCCCGCTTCACCGAAAAGCAGGGCCAGTATCTCGCCTTCATCTGGACCTACGGCCTGATCAACGCTCGCTCGCCGGCCGAACGCGATATGCAGCGCTTCTTCGCCGTCACCGCGCCTTCCGTCCATCAGATGGTGATCACCCTCGAGCGCGCTGGATGGATCCGCAGGCAGCCCGGCGTCGCGCGCAGCATTGAACTGCTCCTCGACCCCGACAGCCTGCCCAGGCTACAACCCATCGAAACCGTCAAATCCCCTGTGCACAGGTACTAGGTTGTGCACCGGTTTCAGACCGGCGCAACCCTGCCGCGATTGACAATAGCCGGGGCAAGCGCATCCTCCTGCGCCATTCTCTTACGGCGCCGCGCGTTCTTTGAACGCGCAAAGGACGCTGTAAAACTTTGATTCAGCGCATGATCTTTTCCGAAAATCGATTTCGATTTTCGGGGTCATGCGCGAGGGGCGGGAGAGTCGGGCCATGTGGGACTTCAGCATCGCCAGGTCGGTGTCCATCATGATGCGCACCTGGCCGTTCATCGTCTTTCGCATGATCGTCTATTTCGGCATCACGGTCGCCTACATCATGGCGACCGGCACGGGCGCCAGCGTCGGCTACGGCGCCGGTCACATCTCGACCGACCCCGACGGCCCGGTGTCCTTTGCGCTCTGGGGCGGCGTGGTCGGCTTCGGAGTCGTCTCGATCGCCGTCTACTGGATCCGCGAATACATCCTCTACGTACTGAAGGCCGGCCATATCGCCGTCATGGTGCATCTGATCGACGGCCACGACGTCCCCGACGGCCAGGGCCAGATCGCCTATGCGAAGGAAGTGGTCACCCAGCGTTTCGCCGAGGCCAATATCCTTTTCGTCGTCGACCAGCTGGTCAAGGGCGCCATACGCGCCATCACCGGCCTGATCGGCGGCATCGCCGCCTTCCTGCCCATTCCGGGCCTGAGCGGGCTGGTCAGCTTCATCAACACGGTGATCCGCCTGTCGCTGACCTATGTCGATGAGATCATCCTCGGCTACAACATCCGCATCAATTCGAACTCGCCTTTCGAAACCGCCCGGCAAGGCGTCGTGCTCTACGCGCAGAACGGCAAGCACATGGTCAAGAACGCCGTCTGGCTGGCGGTGATCATGTGGGGCGTGTCCTTCGTCATCTTCCTTTTGATGCTGGCTCCGGCGGCCGCCATCCTGTGGGTCATGCCGGGTCAGCTTGCCGGCTGGGCCTTCGTGCTGGCCATCGTCTTTGCCTGGGCCTTCAAAGCCGCCTTCATCGAGCCTTTTGCGATCGCCTCGCTGATGCAGGTCTATTTCGATGCGATCGAGGGCCAGGTGCCCAACCCCGAATGGGACCACCGGCTGGCCGAGGCCTCGTCCAAGTTCAGGGAACTGCGCGACAAGGCGCTAGGCTCCTTCGGCGGCGGCTCGCGCTGGGATACGCCCCGGGCCGCTTGATCGGCGGCCCCTGCGCACGAAGACCGACTGATCACGGCTTCTGCGCGCCGCCAAGCCTTGCGATCGCCGATTTGAGCGGTGCCTCGCCGGCGCCGCGGAAAGTCTCGCTCATCACCAGTTCGGGCAATGGCAGGCGCTTGCCCCAGCCATGCGCTTCGAGATCCGGCCTCGGCGCGAATGCCGAGACGCGGCCGACGCACAGATAGGCGATCGGCGTGACGTGCTCCGGGATCGAGAGAAGCTGCTTCAGCGCCTCCGTCTCGATGATGCTAACCCAGCCGACCCCGACCCCTTCGGCGCGCGCCGCCAGCCAGAAATTCTGTACCGCGCAGACGGTGCTGTAGAGGTCCATTTCCGGATTGTGCAAGCGCCCGAGCGGCGAGTCTTTCGAACGCTGCCGGTCGCAGGTGATGCAAAGATTGAGCGCGCTTTCGCAGATGCCTTCGAGCTTCAGCTTACGGTAGAGCGCCTGCCGTTCCGCCTCGATTGCGGGCAGTTCCTGCTCGCGCGCGGCGAGGAACAGATCGCGCACCTGCCGCCGCCTTGCCGCATCGCGGATGACGATGAAGTTCCACGGCTGCATAAAGCCGACCGATGGCGCGTGATGCGCCGCGGTGAGCAGCCGCGCCAGCACGGCATCGTCCAGATCGTCGGCCGTGAAGTGGCTGCGCACGTCACGCCTGGTGAACATCGCCCGGTAGACCGCGTCCCGCGCCAATTGGTCAAAGTCATCGCCGCTCGCGGCGATCGCTGCTGCCGTCATCGCTTTTCCCCTTGCGACAAGCAGTCGCCCGCCTGACCAAGCGGGTAACCATGTCTGCCAGGCCGGTCTTCTGGCTCGGGATCATCCCGCTCCGGCGCCTTCCCGTCATCGACAGTGGCTTTTGCCGGCGCGGTCCCCCTCACAGCGTTGGGCACGCCACGGAGTTCAACCGTGTTCCCGATTCTCCCGCGGCGCGGGCACCAGGCAGCGACCCGACCTTACCGCGAAGCTTGGGCCGCGCCAATGGCGCGAGCGACATGGCTTGGCGCAATTTTCCCCAGCCATTCGGCTTCTCAAACATGGTCATCCACGCCGCGGGTGCCTAGATTAGGCGCCATGGCCACCCGTCTCTACACGCACCCGATCTTTCTCGAACACATCACGCCGCCCGGCCACCCCGAGCGGCCCGACCGTCTGCGCGCCATCGAGCGCGTGCTGGACGACGAGGCTTTTTCGACGCTCGAACGTGTCAAGGCGCCCGAAGGCGACGAGGCCACTATCCTTTACGCTCACCCCGAGGACTTCGTCGAGCGTGTCCGCGCGGCGATCCCTCAGAGCGGCATCGTCTCGATCGATGCCGACACCAGCGCCAGCCCGAAGAGTTGGCAGGCCGTGGTGACGGCGATCGGCGGCGCCAACGCTGCCGTCGACGATGTCTTCGAAGGCCGTGCCGCCAACGTCTTCGTCGCCGCCCGCCCGCCCGGCCACCATGCCGAAAAGACCACGGCTATGGGTTTCTGCTTGTTCAACACGGCGGCGATCGCCGCCCGCTACGCGCAAAAGAAGCATCAGGCCGAGCGCGTCGCCATCGTCGACTGGGACGTCCATCACGGCAACGGCACGCAGGACATTTTCTGGGACGACCCGTCGGTGCTCTATTGCTCGACGCATCAGATGCCGCTTTATCCGGGCACTGGCGCGAAGACCGAAACCGGCGCCGGCAATATAGTCAATGCACCGCTTGCGCCGCAGACCGGCACCGATTTGTTCCGCGACGCGTTCCTGTCACGCGTGCTGCCCTCGATCGACGCGTTCGCGCCGGACCTGATCATTATTTCCGCCGGATTCGACGCGCACCACCGCGACCCGCTCGCCGAGATCAACCTGACCGAGGATGATTTCGACTGGGCGACCGGCCAGTTGATGGAACGCGCCGGCCGCCACAGCGGCAACAGGCTCGTCAGCCTGCTGGAAGGCGGCTACGATCTGCAGGGACTGGCATTTTCAGTCGCCGCCCATGTCGGGCGGCTGATGAAGGGATAGGGTATGGCAGTGGAAGGCAATGAGGACGTCAAGGCGATGAGCTTCGAACAGGCGCTCGATGCGCTGGAGAAGATCGTCGATGATCTGGAGCGCGGCGATGTCCCGCTCGACCAGTCGATCAGGATCTACGAGCGTGGCGAGGCACTGAAGGCCCATTGCGACCGGCTGCTGAAAGCGGCCGAGGACAAGGTCGAGAAGATCAGGCTGTCGCGCGACGGCAAGCCAGCGGGAACCGAGCCGCTCGACGCCGAGTGAGTGAAGCGGGTAGGGGGCAGACAAAGGAGTTCAAGCCATGTGCCGCAACATCAAGACTCTGGCCAATTTCGAGCCGCCGGCGACCAATGATGAAGTGCATGATGCCGCGCTTCAATTCGTGCGCAAGCTGAGCGGCTCGACCAAGCCTTCCAAGCGCAACGAGCATGCCTTCCACCACGCGGTCGAGGCGATCGCAGCTATCGCGCGCGAGCTCATCGATTCGCTCGAGACCGCGCAGGAGCCGCGCAATCGCGAGGAAGAAGCTGCCAAGGCGAAGGCCAGGTCGGCGCTCCGTTTCGCCTGAGGAACCGTCATGAGCTTCTTTCCGGGAAACGATCCTGAACCCGGCGATGCCTTTGCCTGCGATCAGATCGAGCTGATGGTCGTTCCGAACGCGAAGGATATTGGCGGCTTCGAGGTTCGGCGCGCCCTGCCGACGGCCAAGCGACGGCTGGTCGGGCCGTTCATCTTCTTCGACCGCATGGGCCCAGCCATTCTGCGCGCCGGCCATGCGCTCGACGTGCGCCCGCATCCGCATATCGGGCTGTCCACCGTCACCTACCTTTTCGATGGCAAGATCAGGCATCGCGACTCGCTCGGCACCGAAATGGTGATCGCGCCGGGCGACGTGAATTTGATGACCGCCGGGCGTGGCATCGTTCATTCCGAGCGCACGCCGCAGGAACTGCGCGGCGCACCGATGTCGGTTTCCGGCCTGCAGACCTGGCTGGCGCTGCCGGACGGCAAGGAGGAAATTGCCCCGGTGTTCGCGAACACTGCGGTGACGCGCCTGCCCGAGATCGATGCCGAGGGCGTGAGCGGCCGCATCGTCATCGGCGAGTTCTCGGGGCTGCGCTCGCCCGTCGCGACCGCTTCGGACACGCTTTATGCCGATCTCAGACTGGCGGCGGGCGCCAGCGTGAAAATTCCGGGCGATGCCGAGGAGCGCGCCGTCTACACGCTGGAAGGCGAAGTCTCGATCGCCGGCGATATGTTTCCGGCCGAGCGGCTTCTGGTGTTCAAGCCGGGCGAGGAAATCATCGTTTCCTCCGAGCGCGGCGCGCATTTCATGCTGTTCGGTGGCGCTTCGCTGGGCTCCAAGCGCTATATCTGGTGGAATTTCGTCTCGTCCTCGAAAGAGCGGATCGAACAGGCCAAGCAGGAATGGAAGACAGGCCGCTTCGATATCGTTCCTGGTGATGAGGAAGAGTTCATTCCGTTGCCGGAAGGCTAGGGCGGCACGGCTGCGTGTCACTGACGCGCATTTACATTCGCCCGCCGGCGGCCTATGCCCGCGCATGATTACGGCGCAATTTGCTGGTAGCGCCGAGTTCGATCAATTGAGGCAGGACGCGCCCCGAGTGAAGCCAGACACGCCGCTGCTCGACAAGGTCCGCATTCCAGCGGACCTGCGGACGCTTGATGACGTCGCGCTGCCTCAGCTTGCCGCGGAACTCCGCGCCGAGCTCATCGACGCCGTATCGCAGACCGGCGGCCATCTCGGCGCCGGCCTCGGCGTGGTCGAGTTGACGGTTGCCCTGCATTATGTCTTCAACACGCCGGCAGACCGGCTGATCTGGGACGTCGGCCACCAGGCTTATCCGCACAAGATCCTGACCGGTCGCCGCGACCGTATCCGCACCCTGCGCCAGGAAGGCGGCTTGTCCGGCTTCACCCGGAGGGCCGAGAGCGAATACGATCCGTTCGGCGCGGCGCACTCCTCGACATCGATTTCGGCGGGCCTCGGCATGGCGATGGCCCGCGAGCTTTCGGGCGCCCACAACAATGTCATTGCCGTCATCGGAGATGGCTCGATGTCGGCCGGCATGGCTTTCGAGGCGCTGAACAATGCCGGCGCGCTCGATGCCCGGCTGATCGTCATCCTCAACGACAACGACATGTCGATCGCGCCGCCGACCGGCGCCATGAGCGCCTATCTGGCCAGGCTCGCCTCCGGCAAGGCCTATCTGGGCCTGCGCGATTTCGGCAAGAAGCTGACATCCTATCTCGGCAAGCGCGCCGACCGTGCCATCACCCGCGCGGTCGAGCATGCGCGCGGCTATGTCACCGGCGGCACCTTGTTCGAGGAGCTCGGCTTCTATCATATCGGCCCCATCGACGGGCACAATCTCGAGCATCTCATCCCGGTGCTGAGGAATGTCCGCGACCATGGCGACGGCCCGGTGCTGATCCATGTCGTGACCCAGAAGGGCAAGGGCTATGCGCCGGCGGAAGCTGCGGCCGACAAATATCACGGCGTCAACAAATTCGATGTCATCACCGGCGCGCAGGCCAAGGCGCCGGCCAATGCGCCCGCCTACACCAAGGTCTTCGCCGAAAGCCTGATCCAGGAAGCGCGCGAAGACGATCGCATCGTCGCCATCACCGCCGCTATGCCGGGCGGCACCGGCCTCGACCTCTTCGGCGAGGTGTTTCCATCCCGCACCTTCGATGTCGGCATTGCCGAGCAGCATGCGGTGACTTTTGCCGCCGGCCTCGCCACCGAAGGCTACAAACCCTTCGCCGCCATCTATTCCACCTTCCTGCAGCGCGCCTACGACCAGGTCGTGCATGACGTCGCGATCCAGAAACTGCCGGTGCGCTTCCCGATCGACCGCGCCGGCTTCGTCGGCGCCGACGGCGCCACCCATTGCGGCGCTTTCGACACGACCTTCCTGGCCACGCTGCCGGGCTTCGTCGTCATGGCCGCAGCCGATGAGGCGGAGCTTCGCCACATGGTGCGCACTGCGGCGTCCTATGATGACGGGCCGATCGCCTTCCGCTATCCGCGCGGCAACGGCGTCGGCGTCGACATGCCGGAGCGTGGCTCGGTGCTCGAAATCGGCAAGGGCCGCATCGTGAAGGAAGGTACAAAGGTCGCGCTGCTTTCCTTCGGCACACGGCTGCAGGATTGCCTTTTGGCCGCCGAGGAACTCGGCGCGGCGGGCCTGTCCATCACCGTAGCCGACGCCCGCTTCGCCAAGCCGCTGGACGAAGATCTCATCCGGCGCCTCGCCCGTTCGCATGAAGTGCTGGTGACCGTGGAGGAGGGCGCCATCGGCGGCTTCGCCAGCCAGGTCCTGCATTTCCTTGCCCATGAAGGCCTCTTGGAAAGCGGCCTCAAGGCGCGCCCGCTGGTGCTGCCGGACGTGTTCAGCGACCACTCCAAGCCCGAAAAAATGTATGCCGACGCCGGCCTGGATTCGGCCGGTATCGTGCGTACGGTCTTCGCCGCGCTCGGCCGCGGCGTGCAGGCGCAGCGCGCCTGAATCAAAGTCTCGGCTTTTTAAATTGGTTTGCCGGCTTTTTATGGCAACCATTTGTTAACGCTTCCGTTTGGCGGTTCGCTTACCCTGTCTCTTGGCCGATTTTCAACGGCGCCCTGCTAAAACTTCGAGCCAGGCAGGGAGATAGCAAAAATGAAGACGCTTCTGTGCGGCATGGCCCTTTTGGCAGCGATGGCGGCGCCGGCGACAGCCGAGACGCGCTACGACCGCAACCTTGAAAAGGCGGTGCTGGATATCGTCGCCGGCAAGATGGGCAACATCCGCGGCGCCTTCTCGTACAAGCAGGTTCCTCAATTCGTCGTGCTGCCGGAAGCAGCGCCCGCCGCGCCGGCGCCGGTCGAGGCGCCGCGCAAGGAAGCTTCCAGCAACGACGGCCTGATGCCGGCCGTCGAGCGCCAGGTTTCGCGGACCGTTTTTTAAAACCACATATCGCGCACGCAACGGCCGTCGCGCGGCAGGTCGTCATAGGTATCGAGGCCGTCGAAGTGGTCGATCGGCAGGTCGGCGACGTCCTCCGGCGGCGCCAGCCGGACATTGACCGCGATGCGCGTGCGGCCGCTCTTGCCGGAACGCAGGCCGCGCCAGGCGACCACGCAGGCGCAGGTCGGACAGAACAGGATCTCCAGCGAGGGTTCGGCCACCTCGGCGCGCGTGTAGGACTTCAGCGGTCCGGCGACGCGAATGCGCTCGTCGACATAGTCATAGGCCCAGAGCGTGCCGTAGCGGCGGCAAAGCGTGCAATTGCAGGCGGTGATCCCACCGGGGTCGCCTTCCAGCGTCCAGTGGGCCGCGCCGCAATGACAGGTACCCTTCAGCATTGCCACCTCCACTTACTGATGAATGGCCTGTTCCTGTCGGCATTCTGCAGCCTGTTGCCCTGTATTCAACCCATTGCGTTCGCGCCCGGCTTTCGCCAATGAAGGCCGATGAATTCCGCTTTGCCAGCCAGCCAGCGCCAGCGGCTCGACGAATTGCTCGTCGGGCGCGGTCTGTTTGCCAGCCGCTCGCGCGCCCGCGATGCGATCGAGCGCGGCACGGTAACTGTCGACGGCATCGTTGCCCGCAAGCCTGGCCAGCCCGTCGCGTCGGGATGTCTGGTCGCAATCGACGACCCGGCACGGTCCTATGTGTCGCGCGCGGCATTGAAGCTGATCGCCGGCCTCGACCGTTTCGGCCTGGACCCTTCCGGAAGCGAAGGGCTCGACATCGGCGCCTCAACCGGCGGCTTCACCCAGGTGCTGCTGGAGCGAGGCGCGGCACATGTCACGGCGATCGATGTCGGCCATGGTCAGATGCACCCAGACATTGCCGGCGCCCCGCGCGTGACGGCGATTGAAGGGCTGAACGCCCGCGATTTGACGGCAGCCGATCTCGGCGGCCGCGTTCCCGGCTTCCTGGTATGCGACGTCAGTTTCATCTCACTGAAGCTGGCGCTGCCGCCGGCGCTGGACTTGGCGGACGAGGGCGCCAGGGCAATTCTTCTGGTCAAGCCGCAATTCGAGGCCGGCCGCGAGGCCATTGGCAAGGGCGGCCTGCTCAAGGATCCAGGCGATGCCGAGCGCATTGCCGGCAACTTGCGCGATTGGCTCGCGGGCATTCCCGGCTGGCGGGTGCTCGGGCTTCACCCGTCGCCGATCGAAGGCGGCGACGGCAACCGCGAGTTCCTGCTCGCAGCCATAAAGGACGCAGTGTCGCGATGAGCACACGCTTCACGATCGCCAGGTTGGGTTCGCAGGGCGATGGCATCGCCAATGCCGAGGGCGGGGACGTCTTCATCCCGTTCACGCTGCCGGGCGAGACGATCACCGCCGCGCGCCAGAAGGACCGCGCCACGCTGATGTCGGTGCTGGAAGCCTCGTCGCTCAGGATCGAACCGGCCTGCCGCCATTTCACCGAATGCGGTGGCTGCGCGCTCCAGCATTACGAGGCCGAAGCCTACCAGCAATGGAAGCGCGAGAAGGTCGTGCAGGCGCTGAAGGCCAAGGGCATCGGCGGCGAAATCGCTGCGCTGATGCCTTGCGCGCCGCACACGCGCCGCCGCGTCACCTTCAGCGCCAGGCGCACCGAGGCCGGCGGCATGCTGCTCGGCTTCGTGCGCGCGCTCTCCTCCGAGATCATCCCGATCGAGGAATGCCCGATCTCGCTGCCGGCAATTGTCTCGGCGCTCGATAAATTGCGCGCCCTGACCGGATTGGTCTGCGCGACGCCGAAGGCGTTTCATATGACGGTGACCGTCACCGCTTCCGGCTTCGACATTGCCGTTCAGGATGCCGGCAAGCTCGGCGACAATCAGCGACGCATCGCCTCCAATTTCGTCATGGCCGAGGGACTGGCGAGGCTTTCCGTCGACGGCGAGATCATTGTCGAGCCGAAGAAACCGGTGGTGCAGTTCGGCTCGGTCGCGGTCGCCGTGCCGCCCGGCGCCTTCCTGCAGGCGACGGAAGCCGCCGAGCAGACGATGGCGAGCCTCGTCGGCCAGCATCTGTCGCGCGCCAAGAAGGTCGCGGACCTGTTTGCCGGTTGCGGCAGCTTCGCGCTGCGGCTTGGCGCGAAATCCGAGGTCCATGCCGTCGAAGGCGATGCGCCCGCGCTTGCCGCGCTCGACCACGCCTTCCGCTTTGCCAGCGGCCTGAAGCGGGTGACCAGCGAGCGCCGCGATCTGTTCCGCCGGCCGCTGACCTTCAAGGAGTTGAACGCCTTCGACGGCCTGGTCTTCGATCCGCCGCGCGCCGGCGCCGAGGACCAGTCGAAGCAGATCGCCCGCTCCGACGTGTCGCTGGTCGCCGCCGTCTCCTGCAATCCGGTGACGCTGGCGCGGGATTTGCGCATCCTTCTCGACGGCGGTTATCAACTGAAGAGCGTTATGCCGATCGACCAGTTCCTGTGGTCGCCGCATGTCGAGGCAGTCGCGCTGCTGGAGAAACCGAAGCGGCGGCGGTAGTTCACGATCGCCGGTCGCAAGAAATTCTCTGAAGTCTCTGTTCTTTGGACGAAATCGCGCCCTAAAGCCGCCTCTTTGCGGGCTCCTAATTTCGCATCTTCGGGAAACATTTCGGCATATTCGGCGTTACTAATGTACCGACGGCGATAACGGACAGCGGATTGCAATGCGGACGCTTCAGAAATTCATCGGCCTCATCGTCGTTTTTATCTTTTTCGCGGTCTGCTCCGCGACCGGGGCGCTTGCGCAAGGTGAAAAGCGCTTGGCGTTCGTCATCGGCAATGGCGCGTATCAGTCCGGCGAGCTTGCGACCGCCGCCAATGATGCGGGCCTGATCGCGCAGACCTTGCAGGCGGCCGGGTTCGATGTGGTCGGGGCGCGCGATGTCGATCAGGAATCGCTGCGCGGCGCTTTGCGCGATTTCCTCGGCAAGGTCTCCGCCGCCGGTCCCGACGCGGTTGTCTTCGTTTATCTCGCCGGCCACGGCGTGCAGTTCGAAGGCGAGAATTACTTCTTGCCGGTCGATGCCCAGATCGCCAGTCCGGCCGACGTGCCGCTTCAGGCGATGCGGCTCTCCGATGTCACCAAGTCGCTGGCCGGATTGCCGACGAAGGTCAACATCGTCGTGCTGGATGCGGCGCGGCCGAATGCCGTCCCGAAGATGAGCCAGCCTCTGGCCGGCGGTTTGGCGCTGGTCGATCCCGACCCGAATATGCTGATTGCCTTCAACGCCGCTCCCGGAACGGTCGCGCCCGAAGGCAAGGGCCCCTACGGCGCCTATGCCCAGGCGCTCGCCGAGATGATACGCGAAGGCGGATTGTCGCTTGACGACGTGTTCGACCGCACACGACTGCGTGTCAACGAGGTGACGCAAGGTGCGGAAGTGCCGTGGAATGCCTCGAAAATCACCAAGCCTTTCGTCTTCTTCGACCGTGCCGCGGACGCGCCCGCTCCCAAGGTTTCGGAGGCCGAATCCCGGTCCAATCGAACCAGGGCGATCCGCGATTTCAACGCTCATGACGCCTATGTCGCGGCTCTCGACCGCGACACGATGCGCGGCTACGAGGATTTCCTCGTCGCTTATCCACACGATCCGATGGCCAAGCGCGTGCGCGCCATCATCGCTGCGCGGCGCGAGGCGATCACCTGGCGCGAGACCTGGCTGCAGGACACACCGGATGCCTATTGGTCCTACCTGGAGCGCTATCCGCATGGCCCGCATGCCTGGGACGCGCGCCGTCGCCTCGAGCATTTCGATGCTGCCCTGGAGCCGCCGGAGGATTTTACCGTCTATGAATATGACGTGCCGCCGCCGCCGGAGGAGGAAATCGTCTACGTCGACAGGCCGGTGCTGTATTTCGACGATCCCGATTTCGACTTCGAGCCGCCACCGCCGATAGCGGTGATCTTCCTGCCGCCGCCGCCGCCGGATTTCGTGGTGCTGGTGGCGCCGCCGCCGCCGGTCGACGTCTTCGTCCTGCCGACGCCGGTGTTCGTGCCGATACCCGCGTTCATCAACCCGCCGCGTCACATCGTGCGGCCGCCGAACGACATCATCTTCAACAACATCCACAACACGACCGTCATCAACAACATCAACACGACGATCAAAAACGAGACCACCAATCACAATGCTCAAGGTGGCCTCACTACAGGCCAGAAGACGACCGGAGGCGCCGTTGGTGCCGGCTCGGCTGCACTGGCGGCCAGGGTCGCGCTGCCGCCGCTGCTGAAGAAGAGGGCGGCCATGTCCGGTCAGGCCCCATCCAATCAGCAACAGGGCGGCTTGCCGCCGAAGCCTGGCCAGCGTGTGATACAGGGCCAGCAGCCTGGTGCCGCGACTCCGCTGTCGAAGAACCTGCCGACCGGTAAGCTTGGAACCGACCACACGCTGCCCGGAGCCAACGGTGAAAAGCTGCCGCTCGTCAACGGCAAGCCGGCGCTGAACGGCGAGAATTTGCCGAGCAACAAGTCCAGGAAGCAGCTTGGCAGGCAAGGCATCGTAGGCGGGAACCAGGAGGCGACGGGAAATGCCGGTGCTGCTGTTACCGGAGAGCAAGGCACGGCTCAGCAGAAGGGCAGGAAGTTGCGCAAGCTGCCGACCGTCAACGGTGCGCCGGCCGAAAACCGGCCGGGCGTGCAGGAGCGGCTCAGGAAGAACAATCCGGAGGTGTTCTCCAACCAGGGTCAGGGCCCGGCCGGCGCAAACGACAAGAGCAGGAAGGTCCGCAGACTGCCGACCGTCAACGGTGAGCCAACCGACAACGGACCGGGCGTGCAGAAACGGTTCAGGAGGAACAATCCGACCGTGTTCTCCGACCAGAATCAGGGCTCGGCCAGCAGGAACGACAGGGGCAGGACGTTGCGCCGGCTGCAGAACAGCGAAGGGGGGGCCGCCGGCCCCGAAGTTAACGTCCAGCGCAACCTCAAGATCAGGCCGAACGAGAATGCGCCGCGTCAGTTGAGACAGGAAAGGCCGAACGAGCAGGTGCTCCGGCCGCAGAGATCGGAGCCGAAGCCGGAATTCCGCGCGCAGCCGAGACCGCAGCCGCAAGAGCGGCGTCTCCCGCAGGAGCAGCCGCCGCAGCAGCTCAAGAAGAAGCCGTCTTGCGGACAGCAGGGCGAACCGGCCTGCAACCAGTAGGCTGTCGCCGCCGGGCGTCAGCTTCCCCGTAGGGCGCACATCCCTGCCTATGACCTTGCGAGAGAGGGGATCGCTGACTTGTGGCGCGTCAGCCCGTCAAAGGCGGATCGCTCCGGCCGCTCAGCCCACGAGCTTGGCGGCATGCGTCAGGTTTTTGGCGTACCGCCGCGCTGGTTGATCGAAACCCAGGTGTTCGGGTTCTGCTGCGACTGCCGTTTCAGGAAATAATAGCCGGTGGCATTCCAGGGTCTGATCCCGTCGACCAGATTGTCCAGGACGAGATCGCCCTTATCGGTCTTCACCGTCAGGATTGTGTGGCCCTCATTGCTGAGATCGCGCACCACCGTCATCAGCAGCGCCTGCCGGGGGAAGCCTGCTTCCAGGAGGAGCTTGCGCTTGTAGAGCGCGTAGATCTTGCAGTCGCCCTTGCCGTCCACCGGATAGTCCCAGTGGTCCATCATCGTGCCCCAGTGGTCGTAGTTGCTGACGGGCTTGATGGAGCGGTTTGCCTTCTGGTTGATCCGCTTGAGCGTGCGCAGGTTCTGCGCGGTCAGCTTGACGCTCGTGGCCGGCAGAGCAGGCACTTTGCATTCTTTCGGCCGGCGATGACAGAAATCGATCCAGCCATAGGGGACGCTCGTGCGTGCCCCGACCGCGGCTGAGTTTGCACCGGCAGCAGGTTGCGTCGATGGTCGCTTGAACCATGTCGACTGCGCGGCCGCCGGGCTGATACAGAGCGACGAAACACCAACCAACGAAACAAGGCCAAAGAGGAAGGAAGAGGTCAGGACGTGAGGGGATCGCTTCACTGCCAACACCACCGCAACGAGGAGACTGGCGACAAGCTAATGCGCAAACGCCAGCCCTGCCAATTAAACAATTAATAATATCCTAACACGATTGTGTTTCGCATAAGGCAGAGGTTGCCGCGCCGCAGTTGGCATCAATCACGAGCATTGCGCTGCTGCGCTTCGGCGCGTACGCCCAGGTCCATATCCTCCAATGTTTTTGGCCTGCCAGCACGCTGCAGGACTCCAAATACGTCCTGCGGCCGCGTCGGAGCAAAGGCCGGCACCGGCTTCAGATGGACCTCCTCTGGCGCGTTCTCGGATTTGGACACGATGGCTGCACGCTCGGAAAATATCGTCTTGGCAGGCTTGATACCAGAACGCCCCGACGCCTCAAACCCTGGTGCCGCCCACCGTCATCTGGTTCATCCTCAGATGCGGTTGGCCGACGCCGACCGGCACGCCCTGTCCGGCCTTGCCGCACATGCCGATGCCGGTGTCGAGCTTCATGTCGTTGCCGATCATGCTGACGCGATGCATGGCGTCCGGGCCGTTGCCGATCAGCATCGCGCCCTTGACCGGCTGCGTCACCTTGCCGTTCTCGATCATGTAGGCCTCGGTGCAGCCGAACACGAACTTGCCCGAGGTGATGTCGACCTGGCCGCCGCCGAAGGAAACGGCGTAGATGCCGTTCTTGACCGAGGCGATGATCTCTTCAGGGTTCATGTCGCCCGCGGTCATGTAGGTGTTGGTCATGCGCGGCATCGGCTGGTGCGCATAGCCCTCGCGCCGGCCGTTGCCGGTCGCCTTCATCCCCATCAGCCGGGCGTTCTGGCGGTCCTGCATATAGCCGACCAGTCTGCCGTCCTCGATCAAGACGTTCCGCGCCGAGGGCGTGCCTTCATCGTCGACGGTGAGCGAGCCGCGCCGCTCGGGGATCGTGCCGTCATCGACCACTGTGACGCCTTTCGCCGCCACCTGGCTGCCCATCAGGCCGGCGAAGGCCGATGTCTTCTTGCGATTGAAGTCGCCTTCGAGCCCATGGCCGACCGCCTCGTGCAGCATCACGCCCGGCCAGCCGCTGGACAGCACGATGTCGAACGTGCCGGCGGGCGCGGGGATGGCTTCGAGATTGACCAGCGCCTGCCGCAGCGCCTCAGCCGCGGCGTGCTTCCAGCTTTCCTCGCCGACGAACTCGCCAAAGCTCTTGCGGCCGCCCATGCCGTAGGAGCCGCTCTCCTGCCGGTCGCCGCTGCCGACCACGACCGAGACGTTGATCCGGACCAGCGGGCGGACGTCGCGCACGATCTGGCCATCGCCGCGCACGATCTCGACATGTTGCCAGGAAGCAGCGAGCGAAGCGGTTACCTGGCGCACGCGCGGATCCTTTGCCCGCAGCCAGCCGTCGATCTCCTGCAACAGCTTGGCCTTGGCTTCGAAGGACGGCGAGGGGATCGGGTTTTCGTCTCCATAGAGGTGGCGGTTGGTGCGGGCGGGCGCTCCGGTGAGCTGGCCGGAATAGCCGCCCTTGACCGCCGAGACGGCATCGGCGGCGCGCAGCAGCGAGGCTTCGGAAAGATCGCTGGAATGCGCATAGCCGCTTGCCTCGCCGGCGACGGCCCGCAAGCCAAACCCCTGGTCGGTGTTGAAATTGGCCGTCTTCAGCCGGCCATTGTCGAACATCAGCGCTTCGCTCTCGCTGTATTCGAGGAACAGTTCGCCGTCATCGGCGCCCTTGATGGTCTCAGTGACGATCTCTTTGACGCGATCGTCGGAAATGTCGAATTGGCCGATCAGGCTGTTCATGGCAGGTCCATTCGTGAAACAAATCGTTCCAACCGATGTAGGCGCGAAGCCGCCGTCAGACAATCGCCAACAGGATCAAGCTGGCGCCAACACGATCAAGCTGGCGATTGCGGCGCTGCCGCCATCACCTGCCGTTGAGAAAATCCTTGATGTTGTTGGACATCGAGTCCCAGTTGGAGAACTGCTCCTCGAGATTGGCCCTGGTGATGCCGCCGGCGAAGCTGACATCCATCTTGAAATTCGAGCCGTCGCCGGAATAGGCCTTCACCCAGCGGTACTTCCTGTTCCAGGTATTGGCCTGCTCGGCGGTGAGCGGGTCGGTGTAGCCGGTCGAGAATTGCAGCGACTTGCAGTTCTCGTGGTCTTCGCAGCCATAGAAATAGATTGCGTATCTGACGCCGTCGATCCGCCCGGAAATCATCGGATCGCCATTGTCGTCCTTGTCCATCTTGGCCGAGCCGAAGCCCCTGGCGATATCGAGGGTCGCCGTGGGGTCAGGCTTCTGGAGGATTTCGGCATCCTCGGCCCGAGCGGCCGAAACCGCGCCGGCCAGCGCCAGGCCGGTGATGAAAACGGGTAGCGACGCACGCATTGAACCTCCTGACGGCCAGCGCGCATTCGCCACCGGACCTCAGCGTCGGGAACGGCGGCGGCGCATGGGCAAGAAGATCAAGGTAGGGCGGCGAAGCCTTCCGCAAAGCCCTTGAGATCGACGGGAATGCCGATGCCTTCTTCCGGCGTCTGGAAGACGATGAAAGTGGCCGAAGTGCCGCTCTTCAGCGTGTCGAGCAGCGGCTTTTCGAGGATCACCTCGGCATAGCATCCGTCCTGGAAGCAGCGCACGAAATAGGCTCGGCCGATATCCTTGCCGTCGACATTGAGGCCGAGGCCGTTGGGCAAGAGCACGCCGAGCGGCGCCAGCACGCGCAGGATCTCGGCCTTGTTGTCGGCGGTGCGCAGCACCACGACCGAAAGCCCCATTTCAGGACGATCCTCGGCGACGACGTTCTGCATCATCACGCACTGTTCGGAGGTAGCACCCGCCGGCGTATCGCAGATGATCGACCACGCGCCATGCGTCGACTTGACCGTGCCGCTGGGCGGAGCGGCATTGTTCGGCGAGGCGGCGGCGCCCACGGCTATGCCGACACCGAGCAAGGCGACGGCAAGGACGACCTTCGCCAGGGTTCTCGAAAGCCAGGAAGTCATGACGGCTCCATTGCGAATCACGGCACTTTAAGCCGCCACAAGGCCAAGTAAAGGACGGGACCGTCGCCGGCCCGCCCCGATACCGGCAATTGCGCGCTTTTCCAGAGCAAATTCGCCCGAATTGCGACCGTTGCGCATATAGCATGGCGAGCGCCGAACACGGCCTTCGGCTTGCGCGCAAAAATGCCGCACGGTTTCCTCCGCTCCTTTCTTGCGGAGGGAAATAGAGTATGGTTTGAACCACCCTAGGGACAGACCGGGATTCCCAATCCCGGTATCGTTCGTTATTGGTGCGACCGGATCGCGGGAAGTGGAGACGAGAGGGCGATGAGGAAATTCCTGGCAAGCGCTGAATTCTTGGCAGGTGCGGCAGCTTCGGCCGTGCTCTTCTCCAGTGCGGCCGCCCGTGCCGACCAGCCGCGGGAATGGGAGATGAGCTTCCAGGCGCCGGCGACCGACATGATGCGGCAGATCGAGCGGTTCGGTAACTACACCATGTGGTTCATCGTCCCGATCACCATCCTCGTGCTGGTGCTTCTGCTGGCCTGCATCGTTAAGTTCCGCGCCAGCGTCAACCCCGTGCCGTCCAAGACCAGCCACAACACGCTGATCGAAGTGATCTGGACCGTCGGGCCGGTGATCGTGCTCTTGCTCATCGCCATTCCCTCCTTCCGGCTGCTCACCGCGCAGTACACGCCGCCGGAAGAAGCCAAGCTCACGGTCAAGGCGACCGGCAACCAGTGGAACTGGGACTACGAATACCAGGTCGACAAGGCCCTCACCTTCAACTCGGCGATCCTTCAGGACGGTGACCGCGGCGCGGCCGGCAAGGAAGATCGCAAGCTCTATCCGCGCCTGCTCGCCGTCGACAACGAGCTCGTCGTGCCTGTCAACACCATGACCCGCGTGCTGGTCACGGCCGCCGACGTCATCCACTCCTTCGCCATGCCGTCCTTCGGCATCAAGGTGGATGCTGTTCCCGGCCGCACCAACGAGACCTGGTTCAAAGCCGAGAAGGAAGGCCTCTATTACGGCCAGTGCTCGCAGCTCTGCGGCAAGGATCACGCCTTCATGCCGATCGCGATCCGCGTTGTCTCCGACGCGCAGTTCAAGACCTGGCTGGAGGCCGCCAGGACCAGCCTGCCCGGCGCCAACAAGGCGCTGATGGCCGAGGTCGACGGCACGAACAAGGTGGCGGCCGCCGGCAATTGATGCCGCGGGTTAGCAAGATTTAGGGAACGGAGCGGAACATGGCAGAGGCTGCAGCTCACGACGACCACCACCACAAGCCCTATCATGGCTGGGTCCGGTGGGTGTATTCCACCAACCACAAGGACATCGGCACGCTCTACCTGATCTTCGCGATCTGCGCGGGCATCATTGGCGGCGCGCTCTCGGTCGTCATCCGCATGGAGCTGCAGGAACCTGGCATCCAGATCTTCACCGGTCTGGCGCAGATGGTCTACGGCATGAATGGCGATGCCGCCATCGACGGTGGCAAGAGCATGTACAACGCCTTCGGCACCGCGCATGCGCTGATCATGATCTTCTTCATGGTCATGCCGGCCCTCATCGGCGGCTTCGCCAACTGGATGGTGCCGATCATGATCGGCGCCCCGGACATGGCGTTCCCGCGCATGAACAACATCTCCTTCTGGCTGCTGCCGCCGGCCTTCATCCTGCTGCTTGCCTCGATGTTCATGCCGAGCGCGCCCGGCGCCTTCGGCGCAGGCGGCGGCTGGACGCTCTATCCGCCGCTCTCGACATCGGGCCAGCCAGGTCCCGCCATGGACCTGGCGATTCTCTCGATCCACATCGCCGGCGCCTCGTCGATCCTCGGCGCCATCAACTTCATCACCACAATCTTCAACATGCGCGCCCCCGGCATGACGCTGCACAAGATGCCGCTGTTTGCCTGGTCGGTGCTGATCACCGCCTTCCTGCTGCTGCTCTCGTTGCCGGTTCTGGCTGGCGCCATCACCATGCTGTTGACCGACCGCAATTTCGGCACCGCTTTCTTCGTGCCGGATCAGGGCGGTGATCCGATCCTCTTCCAGCATCTGTTCTGGTTCTTTGGCCACCCCGAGGTGTACATCCTTATCCTGCCGGGCTTCGGCATCATCAGCCACATCGTCTCGACCTTCTCGAAGAAGCCAGTGTTCGGCTATCTCGGCATGGCCTACGCCATGGTCGCGATCGGCGCTGTCGGCTTCATCGTCTGGGCCCACCACATGTACACGACCGGCCTGTCGCTCGACACGCAGCGCTATTTCGTGTTCGCCACCATGGTCATCGCGGTGCCGACCGGCGTGAAGGTCTTCTCCTGGATCGCCACCATGTGGGGCGGCTCGATCTCCTTCAAGCCGCCGATGCTGTGGGCGCTGGGCTTCATCTTCCTGTTCACGATCGGTGGCGTCACCGGCGTCCAGCTCGCCAATGCCGGCCTCGACCGCTCGCTGCACGACACCTATTTCGTCATCGCCCACTTCCACTACGTGCTATCGCTGGGCGCCGTGTTCGCCATCTTCGCCGGCTGGTACTACTGGTTCCCGAAGATGACCGGGTACATGTATTCGCCCGTCATCGCCAACACCCACTTCTGGGTCACCTTCGTCGGCGTCAACCTGATCTTCTTCCCGCAGCACTTCCTCGGTCTCGCCGGCATGCCGCGCCGCACCATCGACTATCCAGATGCGTTCGCCGGCTGGAACATGATCTCGTCCTACGGTTCCTACATCTCGGCCGTCGGGGTTGCGATCTTCCTCTACGGCGTGTTCGAGGCCTTCCAGAAGAAGCGGGTGGCCGGCGCCAACCCATGGGGCGAGGGTGCCACGACACTCGAATGGCAGCTGCCTTCGCCGCCGCCCTTCCACCAGTGGGAACAGCTGCCGAGGATCAAGTAGGCGGTATCGCGACAATACGAGGCCGCCGGCTTGCCCGGCGGTCTTGGCCAACGGAATGATGGACTTTAAGTACGCATGGCCCTTGCCGAAGACAGATTGATGGAGGAAGCGGGTTTTCGCATGTCGGAAGCGACCGCGGGCGATTTCTTCGCCCTGTTGAAGCCGCGCGTCATGTCGCTGGTGGTCTTCACAGCCTTTGTCGGCCTTGTCGCCGCACCCGTCGCCATCAATCCTCTCCTGGCGATGATCGCCATCCTTTCGATCGCCATCGGCGCCGGCGCCTCGGGCGCGCTCAACATGTGGTATGACGCCGACATCGACGCGGTGATGACCAGGACCGCCAGTCGCCCGGTACCGGCCGGCCGCGTCACGCCAGGCGAGGCACTGAGCTTCGGCCTCGTGCTCTCGGTGCTGTCGGTGATGACGCTGGGCGTGCTGATCAACTGGCTGTCGGCGGCGCTTCTTGCCTTCACCATCTTCTTCTACGCCGTCATATACACGATGTGGCTGAAGCGCTGGACGCCGCAGAACATCGTTATCGGCGGTGCCGCCGGCGCCATCCCGCCTGTGATCGGCTGGGCGGCGGTGACCGGGTCGGTCAGCCTCGAAAGCCTGATCCTGTTCCTGATCATCTTCCTGTGGACGCCGCCGCATTTCTGGGCGCTGGCGCTGTTCAAGTCCGATGACTACGCCCGTGCCGGGATTCCGATGATGCCGAACGTCGCCGGCCAAGCCTCGACCCGCCGGCAGATCTTTGCCTACGCGCTGATCCTGGCGCCGGTCGGCGTTCTGCCTTGGGCGCTCGGTTACACCACGGCCGGCTATG
The DNA here is from genome assembly GCF_033977145.1 of Mesorhizobium montanum. NCBI lineage: Bacteria > Pseudomonadati > Pseudomonadota > Alphaproteobacteria > Hyphomicrobiales > Phyllobacteriaceae > Mesorhizobium > Mesorhizobium montanum. Next base: position 20,635 of record NZ_JAVIJF010000005.1, read on the forward strand.
GCGTGGTTTCCGCCGTGCTCGGCGCTGGTTTCGTCTGGTATGCCTGGAAGGTGCTGGGCATGGCCGATGACGACCGCGCGATGAAGCCGGCCAAGGCGCTGTTCGGCTATTCGCTGCTCTATCTCTTCGCCATCTTCGCTGTCTATCTCGTCGACTGCGTGATCGGACGCGCCTTCATGATGGGGGGTGCATGATCGTGGCCGACAAGAAGCTCGAACTGGTCACGCTGACCGAGAGCCAGCGCAAGGCGCGCCGCAATCGCTCGATCGCCATCGGCGTGGCGCTGGCGGCGCTTGTCATCATCTTCTACATCGCCACCATCGTGCGCTTCGGCCACCATGGTTCGAGCCTGACCGGCTCGGGTTTGATGTGAGGCGGGCGATGAGCGGCGACGGCAGCAAACCCCGCAAGGTGAACAACGGCATCGTGGCGGCTGTCTGCATTGCCTTCTTCAGCGGCATGGTCGGCATGGCCTACGCGGCGGTGCCGCTCTACAAGATGTTCTGCCAGGTCACCGGGTATGGCGGCACGACGCAGCGCGCCGAGAAACAGTATGCCGGCCGCGTGCTGGACCGCGAGATCACCGTCCGCTTCGACGCCAACACCAACGGCATTCCATGGCGGTTCGAGCCCGTCGCCCGCTCGGTGACGATGAAAATCGGCGAGACGACGCAGGCGCATTACAGCGCCACCAATAAGTTCGAACAGCCCATCACCGGCCGCGCCTCGTTCAACGTGCAGCCGGAAATGGCGGGTGCCTATTTCAACAAGGTGGAGTGCTTCTGCTTCACCGACACGACGCTGAAGCCCGGCGAGACGCTGGACATGCCGGTTGTGTTCTATGTCGATCCGGACATCGTCAACGTGCCGGAACTCAAGGATTTGAAGACAATCACCTTGTCCTACACGATGTTTCCGGTCGAAAAGAAACAGCCGGTCGCCTCGTCCACGCCGGCCGCCGGCGGCAGCACCAACAAAGTTCCAGATTCCGACGCAAGCCTCGGGGGTTGATATGGCAGACGCGCACGCAAAACCACAACACGACTACCATCTCGTCAACCCGAGTCCCTGGCCTTTCCTGGGTTCGATCGGCGCGCTGATTACCGCCATCGGCGGCGTCTGCCTGATGCAGTACCTGAAGGCCGGCAACTTCCCGGTCTTCGGCCACAACATCGCCAATCCGTGGCTGTTCTTCATCGGCCTGATCATCGTGCTCTACACGATGTTCGCCTGGTGGTCGGACACCATCAAGGAAGCGCATGAGGGCCACCACACGCGCGTCGTGTCGCTGCACCTGCGTTACGGCATGATCATGTTCATCGCCTCCGAGGTGATGTTCTTCGTCGCTTGGTTCTGGGCCTTCTTCGACGCCAGCCTGTTCCCGGGCGAGGCAAACCAATATGCCCGCACCGCTTTCACCGGCGGCGTCTGGCCGCCGAAGGGCCTCGAGGTCCTCGACCCCTTCCACCTGCCGCTCTACAACACCATCATCCTGCTTTTATCGGGCACGACGGTGACCTGGGCGCACCACGCGCTGCTGCACGGCGACCGCAAGGGCCTGATCAACGGCCTTGTGCTGACCGTCGCCCTCGGCATGCTGTTCACTATGGTGCAGGCCTACGAATACATGCACGCTCCGTTCGCGTTCAAGGATTCGATCTATGGCGCCACCTTCTTCATGGCGACCGGCTTTCACGGCTTCCACGTCATCATCGGCACGATCTTTCTTCTGGTCTGCCTGGTGCGCGCGATGCGCGGTGAGTTCACCCCGAAGCAGCATTTCGGCTTCGAGGCGGCTGCCTGGTACTGGCACTTCGTCGACGTGGTCTGGCTCTTCCTGTTCAGCGCGATCTACGTCTGGGCTTCGAACGGCGCGCTGATCGAAGGCCACTGAGCAGGTCAATTCCAGGAAAGCGCGTAGCGGTTTTCCGCCAGCAATTGCGTCGGACGAATAAAGGTTTCCGGAATTTCGAAGGCGGCTGCGGCGACGTGGCCGCCTTATCTTTTGTTCAGAATGCTTTAGGATGCCTGCATGAGCGAAGACAAGGCGATCTGGCCACCCATCGATCCCATCTCGGCCGGCCTTCACGGCAGCTGTCCGCGCTGCGGCGAGGGCAAGCTGTTCTCGGGTTTCCTCACCGTCGGCAAGCGCTGCTACAATTGCGGGCTCGACTATTCCTTTGCCGATGCCGGTGACGGGCCGGCGGTGTTCGTCATCCTGATCGTCGGCTTCGTCGTCGTTGGCCTTGCATTGTGGATGGAGGTTACGTTCAGCCCGCCGCTCTGGCTGCACTTTATGTTGTGGATACCGCTGGCGCTGGTGCTCTGCCTGACGGCGCTGCGCCTGATCAAGGGCGTGCTGATCACCTTGCAGTACTCGAGGAAAGCCGCTGAGGGCAGGCTGGATTCCAACCAATGAACGAGGCGCCCGGTTTGGTTGCCGGCCGTTCGCGGCCGCGCTCGGCGCTGCTGCTCGGCCTCGGCCTTGTCCTGTTCGTCATCCTGATCGGGCTCGGCACCTGGCAGGTCCAGCGCCTGCACTGGAAGGAAGATCTGCTCGCGACCATCGACAAGCGCACCCATTCCGCACCGCTGGCTCTAGCCGACGTCGAGAAGGAATTCGCCGCTTCCCATGATGTCGATTACACGCCGGTGACGGTGACAGGCACTTTCCTGCACCGGGGCGAGCGGCATTTCTTTTCCACCTGGCAAGGCGACAGCGGGTTCAACGTCTATGCGCCCCTGCGACTCGAGGACGGCCGCTTCGTGCTCGTCAACCGCGGCTTCGTTCCCTACGACCTCAAGGATCCGGCCAGGCGCCAGCAGGGCGAGGTTGCCGGCAAGGTGACGGTGACCGGGCTCGCCCGCAATCCGCTGCCCGCAAAGCCTTCGATGATGCTTCCCGACAACGATGTCGCCAAGAATATCTTCTTCTGGAAGGACCGCGACGTCATGGCCGCCAGCGCCGGACTGCCGGCGGGAGCGGCGCTGGTGCCGTTCTTCATCGATGCCGACAAGGCACCGAATCCCGGCGGCCTGCCGGTCGGCGGCGTCACCATCATCGATCTGCCGAACAGTCACCTGCAATATGCCGTCACCTGGTACGGGCTGGCCGCGGCTCTCGCCGCCGTGCTGATCCTCAGGTTGCGCCGCCCGGCGAAGGCAGCGTGAAGCCGGCCGCTCTTGACAGGGCAGGGGTACGCACCTCATTTCGCCTAATGCATGTCGCCCAAAAGTGCGCAGCGGTTTTGGGATAACGACATGCATCAAACAAGACTTAAAGCGCGTCGCCTGAATCCGTTTCATCGCGACGCGCTTTAGATCAAAGAGATAGAGCATGATGTCGTCCGAAAACCGCTTCACACTTTTCGGCATCATGCTCTTGAATCCGACTGAACCGGCACCGCATTCATGATTGAGAAAAAGCCACCGCTGACGATCAGGCTCTGCCAGCCGCGCGGCTTCTGCGCCGGCGTCGACCGTGCCATCCAGATCGTTGTGCTGGCGCTGAAGAAATACGGCGCGCCGGTCTATGTCCGCCACGAGATCGTGCACAACCGTTATGTCGTCGAGGGGCTGCAGAGCCTCGGCGCCATGTTCATCGAGGAACTGTCCGAGATTCCGCCGGAGCATCGTCAGTCGCCCGTGGTCTTTTCCGCGCATGGCGTTCCGAAGTCGGTGCCGGCGGATGCTCAGGCGCGCAATCTCTTCTATCTCGACGCCACGTGCCCGCTGGTCTCCAAAGTGCACAAGCAGGCGATGCGCCACCAGCGGCTCGGCCGCCATGTGCTGTTGATCGGCCATGCCGGGCACCCGGAAGTGATCGGCACGATGGGCCAATTGCCGGAAGGCGCCGTGACCTTGATCGAGACCGAGGCCGACGCGGCGTGCTTCAAGCCGGTCGACGCTTCGGCGCTGGGTTTCGTGACCCAGACGACATTGTCGGTCGAGGACACCGCCGGCATCATCCGGGCGCTCGACGAGCGGTTCCCGGAACTGCATGCGCCGGCCGCCGAATCGATCTGCTACGCCACCACCAACCGCCAGGAAGCGGTGAAGGAGACGGCGGTCGGCGCCGATCTTTTCCTCGTTGTCGGCGCTCCCAATTCGTCCAACTCGCGCCGTCTTGTCGAAGTAGCGGAGCGCGCCGGTGCCGCGATGTCGCTTCTCGTGCAGCGCGCCGCAGAAATTCCGTGGGATGAGATCGCCGGGATTTCGACGCTCGGCCTGTCGGCCGGCGCCTCGGCGCCGGAGATCATCGTCGATGAGATCATCGACGGGTTCCGGCAGCGCTTCGACGTCACCATCGATCTGGCCATCACGGCCACGGAAACGGAGGATTTTCCGGTGATGCGGGTGCTGCGCGATGTCGAACTGACGGCGGCCGACATGGCCTTCGTCAATGGAGCGGCGTGAAGCCAGATGGCCGTCTACACCGATGTTACCGAGGGTGAGCTCGGCGCGTTCCTGAAAGCCTATCCGGTCGGCGAGCTGCTGTCCTACAAGGGCATCGCCGAAGGCACCGAGAACTCCAATTTCCTCGTCCACGCTTCGACCGGTTCCTACATCCTGACGCTCTATGAGAAGCGCGTCGACAAGGCCGACCTGCCGTTCTTTCTCGGCCTGATGGGGCATCTCGCCCGCAAAGGCATTTCCTGCCCGCTGCCGGTCACTGCGCATGACGGTACCGTCATCGGCACGCTCGCCGGCCGGCCCGCCGTCATCATCACCTTCCTCGAGGGCCTGTCGCTCAGGCGGCCGACGGCCGCGCATTGCGCAGAAGTCGGCAAGGCGCTCGCCAGCCTCCATCTCGCCGGCCAGGATTTTCAGATGAGAAGGCCGAACGCGCTGTCCATCGACGGCTGGCGCAAGCTATGGGACGCCTCCCGCGATCGTGCCGACGAGGTCGAGCCGGGTTTGGCGGCCGAGGTCGATGCCGATTTCCGCGATCTCGAGCGCAACTGGCCGGCCGACCTGCCGCGGGGCATCATCCACGCCGATCTCTTCCCGGACAATGTCTTCTTCCTCGGTGAGAAATTGTCGGGGCTGATCGATTTCTATTTCGCCTGTGACGACCTCTACGCCTATGATGTCGCCACTTGCCTCAACGCCTGGTGCTTCGAGAAGGACTTTTCCTTCAACTTGACCAAGGGCGCGGCGCTGCTCGCCGGCTACCAGTCGGTGCGGCCGCTCACGGGCAACGAGAAGGCGGCGCTGCCGATGCTGGCACGCGGCTCGGCGCTGCGCTTCATGCTGACAAGGCTTTATGACTGGCTGACTGTTCCCGACGGCGGGCTGGTGATGAAGCGCGATCCGACCGAATATATCCGCCGCATGCGCTTCCATCGCGCGATCAGATCGCCATCCGAATACGGGCTGACATGACCAAGCAGGTTGAAATCTTCACCGACGGCGCCTGCTCGGGCAATCCCGGGCCGGGCGGCTGGGGCGCCATCCTGCGTTTCAACGGCAAGACCAAGGAACTGTCGGGCGGCGAGGCCGAGACCACCAACAACCGCATGGAGCTGCTGGCGGCCATCTCGGCGCTGAACGCGTTGAAAGAGCCTTGCGCGGTCGAATTGCACACCGACAGCAAATACGTCATGGACGGCATTTCCAAATGGATCCACGGCTGGAAGAAGAACGGCTGGAAGACCGCCGACAAGAAGCCGGTGAAGAATGGCGAATTGTGGCAGGCGCTGGATGAGGCCAACCGGCGTCACAAGGTGACCTGGAACTGGGTCAAGGGCCATGCCGGCCATCTTGAGAACGAACGCGCCGATGAACTCGCGCGCGAAGGGATGGCACCATTCAAGAAGGGCACGGCGGTGTCAGCTGCGCCGAAGCCCGCAGCAGCGCCGAAGCCGGAAGGCGCTCCGCCCAGGAAGCCTGCGCCTCGCCGCTCGACGCAGAGCTACTGACATGCGCGTACCGACGCCAAGTTGGTTAGGTAAGCGCGAACTAGATCAAGAAGGCGTGCACCCGCTGCAGCGACTCTGGGATGAAGGTAAGGCTAGCGGGAAACCAGAGTCTTTGGATTTTCACGTCCTGCGAAGCAAGGCTCGGAAGAAGTTGACGGAAGCGGCGCCGAACGGCCGTTTGCTTGTGAACGGGAGCCGTCTGTTTTGACGACTTATCGGATCAGCAGCGCCGTTGAAAACAGGCCGAACGCGAACACCGTGTGCGCCATAAGGTTGAGCGCGCGCACCTTCATCGGATTGGGGAGCTTGGATGCCGCCCAGCCTGCGCCCATGCCCGGCGCCAGCAGGAACCAGCCGGCCCCGACCGTGACGATGCCGAGGATGAAAGCCGGCAGGAATGTCGGCGCCGCCAGCCAGCCTGCGCCCGCGAGCGCCACCAGGATCACGCCGTAAAGGATGCCGACCAGGTAGTGGAAGGCCCAGCCGAGCGCCGTTTCATGCGCATAGGGCTCGGTCTTGCCGATATCGTCATGGAAGACCCTTTCAGGCAGATGCCGGACCCAGCGCCCGACCATGCCCCACTTGGGCAGCGGCTGGCCGATTGCCCTGTTGAGGACGATCGCCCAGACATCCATGAACACCGTGGCGCCGATGCCGATCGCCACCGCGCGCCAGAGGGTGTCGAGCATCAGAGTTGCTCGAGGATTTTTGCCGCGCCGCTTTCATCGACGCCCGGCTTGGTTTCGACATTGAGCGCGACGACCTTGCCGTCGTCGACGATCATCGAGAAGCGCTTCGAGCGCAGCCCCATGCCGGTTGCGGAGAGATCGTTGTCGAGCCCGACCGACTTGGCGAAGTCGCCGCTGCCGTCGGCGAGATAAAGGATCTTGCCTTCGCCGCCGGTGAACCGCGCCCAGGCGCCCATGACATGCACGTCGTTGACCGAAACGACGGCGATCGTGTCGACACCGCGCGCCAGGATGGCGTCATGGTTCTCGAGGTAGCCCGGCAGGTGGTTGTTGGAGCAGGTCGGCGTGAAGGCGCCGGGGACGCCGAACAGTACGACCTTCTTGCCGGCGAAGATCTCATCTCCCGTGATCGGCTTTGCGCCGTCGGCGGTCATCATCTTGAAGGTCGCTTCGGGCAGTTTTTCGCCAACCGAAATGGTCATGAGTTCCTCGCTTGGGAGATGGGAAGGATCGATACCTGCGATACCGGACCGGACGGTTTCCCGCAACCTTTCAGAGCAATTCCAGGAAAGTGTGCGGCGGTTTTCCGTCTGGAATTGCGGCCCAAAGGGACGCTGGATCAAGGGAAAGGCAGCCGCCCGTCCACCGAACCCTCGGCGCTGGTCAGCGTGTAGTACAGTCCTCCATCGGTCGGCGTCGCCGATGGCCGGTCGAGGATCGGCACGGTGAACAGCAGCTTGCCGTCCTTCTCGCTGCGCACCGGCGCGCCGAGCATGTAGTCGCGCTCGCCGGCGATAAAGAAATCGACGGACGCCGGATCGGCGGGCGACTGCGCCTGGACGACAAGCGTCTCGTGGTCGCGGGACAGCACGCTGATGCCGAAATCGGACCGGGCCGGAGAGGGCAGCGTCGCAAGCGCTGTTTTCACCAGCGCCGCGTCGGTTGCGTTGTCCGGGTCGGATGCGGGATCGACGCTGAGCCGGGTCTGCACCGGAATGCAGATCGTCTCGCAAATGCCGAGGAAAATATTGGCGTCGATGGTCGCCGGCTGGTCGGGCGAAGACAGCGTGAAGGTCACCGGCAGCGACACCGGGCGATCGTAGCCGGCCCATTTGCCATAGCCGTCGTCATGCCGCTGCGGCGGCGGGAACGACAATTGGGCGTCGGCGATATTGGTGCTGCCCGATATGTCGAGTTGCGGCGGCACGCCGGCATCGCCCGGATCGCGCCAATAGGTCTTCCAGCCGGGCTTCAACGCGATGTCGAGCACGCCGTGGATCTTGCCGGCCTCGTCGGGCTTGCCGGTGGTCACCAGCCGCACCTTGCCGCCTTCTGAGTTGTACCAGTTCGAGGAGGAAGCCTCGGCCGGGAGGCCTGTAGCCCATCCGAAAACGACGCCGAGAACCAATATTTTCATGTATCGCATGGCGGTGATTTGACCGTCCGTTCTTGGCCGCGCAATGACTTCGTCGCTCTCCCGGTATCATATTTGCGTTACATCGGGCACTGGCACCATCTTTTCGGCGCTGCCGAAACGCGTTACGCTCACCCCCATGGACTTGCTGCGACACAAGAAAGCGGCCGCCGGACGCGGCTTCCTCGACGACCAGTTCCTCATTGCCATGCCGGGCATGAAGGACGACCGCTTCGCGCGCTCCGTCATCTATATCTGCGCCCACAGCGACGAGGGCGCGATGGGCCTCATCATCAACCAGACGCAGCAGATGCTGTTTCCGGACCTGCTTGTGCAGCTCGGCATCATGAACGAGCAGGAAGCGATCCGCCTGCCGGCGCATACGCGCGATTTCGTCGTGCGCAATGGCGGCCCGGTCGATCGCAGCCGCGGCTTCGTGCTGCATTCCGGCGACTATCGTGTGGAATCCTCGCTCAACGTCTCCGACGACATCTGCCTGACCGCAACCGTCGACATCCTGCGCGCCATCTCGACCGGCCGTGGTCCACGTCATGCGCTGATGGCGCTCGGCTATTCCGGCTGGGGCGCCGGGCAGCTCGAAACCGAGATTTCCGAGAACGGCTGGCTCACCTGTCCGGCGACGCCCGAGCTTCTGTTCGACACCGACATCGAGCGCAAATACGACCGTATCCTCGCCTCGATCGGCATCGACCTCGCCCATTTGAGCGCCGCCGCCGGGCACGCGTGAGATCAGCGGCTGGAAATTTGCCGGGGGCCGCCGTCACCTTCGTCATCCTGGGGCGGAGCAAGGAGCGAAGCGACGCGCGCAGACCCTAGGATCCATGCCGTGACGCTAAGGCGTTGCAACGATTACAAATTCTGCGCCGTTGCGTCCCATGACGGAGGTCACGGAATGGATCCTCGGGTCAAGCCCGAGGATGACGACGCGATGGATGTCACGGCCAAATCGCCGAGGGCTCTGCTTTCTCCATCAGAATGACGCCCTCATCAGGCGTACCTGATCAGGCCTGCGTCAGCGGATACTGCTCTCGCAGCGTCTTCAGCACCTGGTCGCCGGGCATCGGCGCGCCGAACATGAAGCTCTGGACATATTCGCAGCCCATCTGGCGCAGCTCCAGCGCATCGCTCTCGTCCGAAATGCCTTCCGCCACCACCGAAAGCCCGAGCTCATGCGCCATGTTGACCATGGATTTGAGCAGCACGGCGCGCTTCGGCGTCGCATCGTCGACGAAGCTCTTGTCGATCTTGATCGTGTCGAAGGGGAAGCGCGTCAGATAGGAGAGCGAGGAATAGCCGGTGCCGAAATCGTCGAGCGACAGCCCGATGCCGAGCTGCTTCAGTTTGGCCAGCACATGCGCGGTCTGCTCGGGATTGTCCATCACCAGGGATTCGGTGAGCTCGAGCCGGAAGCAGCGCGGCTTCAGATTGGCGCGCGCGATGACGGAGCGGACGTCGCTCACCAGATCGCGACGGATGAGCTGGCGGCTGGACAGGTTGACCGAGACCGACAGCGGCGCGTCGCCGATCTGCTTCTGCCAGCCGGCAAGGTCCTCGGCCGCCTGCTGCATGGCGAACAGGCCAAGCTGCACGATCAGACCGCAATTCTCGGCGACCGGGATGAAATCCCCCGGCGGGATCATGCCGCGGCGCGGATGGTCCCACCGCAGCAGCGCCTCGAAGCCGGCGACGCTGCCGTCCTCCAGTCGCACGATCGGCTGGTAGGCAAGCGTGAACTCTCGCCGCTCGATGGCGCGGCGAAGGTCGGATTCGAATTGCAGCCGGTCGGTGCCGACGGTGCGGAAGGCGGGCCGGAACGGCTCGATCCTGTCGCCGCCGAAGCGCTTGGCCTGGTGCATGGCAAGCTCGGCGTCCTTGACCATGTCCTCGGCCGAGGTCTGCGCCGTGGTCCAGGTGATCAGGCCGATCGAGGCGGTCAGCACGATCTCGCGCTTGGCGAAGGTGATCGGATTGTTGATCGCGTGCTTGATGGCGTCGGCGATTGCCGCGATGCGGGCAGGGTCCTGCTCCGAAAGCAGCATCAGCGCGAACTGGTCGCCGGCAAAGCGCGACAGCGAATCCTTCGGCTTGAGCAGCCGGTGCAGCCGGCGCGCGACGGTCAGAAGAATGGTGTCGCCGGCGGAAATACCAAGGCCGTCATTGACCTGCTTGAAGCGATCGATGTCGATGATGAAGACCGTCGGGCGCACCTTGTCCTCGGTGCGGGCGATCGAGATGATCGCCTCCAGCCGGTTCATGTACAATTCGCGGTTCGGCAGGCCGGTCAGATTGTCGTGCACGGCATCGTGCAGCAGCCTTTCTTCCGATTTCTTCTGCTCGGTGACGTCGACCATGGTGCCGACGCAGCGGATCACTTCGCCGTCGGAGCCGATCACCGGGCGGGCGCGCAGCGAGAACCAGTGATAGTGGCCGTCGGCGCCGCGCAGGCGGAAGTTCTGCGAGACCTTGCCGCGCCGGTGCTCCAGCACCACGTCGAGCGTGGTGCGGAAGGTGTCGCGATCGTCGGCATGCAGCACCGGCAGCCAGTTGCGGGCTGCACCGCCAAGGCTGTTGGGCGCCAGGCCGAGCTGCAGGCTGATGTCCGGCTTGGTCACCACGCGGTCGCGCAGCACGTCCCAGTCCCAGACGGTGTCGCCCGAGCCCGCAACGGCGAGCGCCTGCCGCTCGAGATCGGAGAACAGGCCCTGGTGCAGCGCGCCGCCGGCAAAGGCGTGCTGCATGACCGTGAAGCCGATCAAGAGGATGATCAGGATCAGCCCGCCGCCCAGCGCCGGCTGTGCGATGTCGTTGTCCAGCATGCCGGTGATCGCCATCCAAGATCCGCACAGCCATAACAGAACCATGACCCAGCTCGGCACCAGCATGATCGCCCGGTCATAGCCGCGAATGCCGAGGAAGATGATGAGGCCGAGGCCGGTGAGCGCGGTGGCGGCAAACGAGATGCGGGCAATGCCGGCCGCGACCGCCGGATCGACGATGGCCACGCCCGCGATCAACAGCAGTCCGAGGATCCAGACCAGCGCGCCATAGCTGAAATGGCCATGCCACCGGTTGAGGTTGAGATAGGCGAACAGGAACACCACGAAGGTTGCGGCAAGTGCCACCTCCGTGCCCGCCCGCCATATCTGCTCGTTGCCGGGCGATATCTCTATGATCTTGTTGAGGAAGCCGAAGTCGACGCAGATATAGGCCAGCACCGCCCAGGCAAGTGCCGCTGTCGCCGGGAACATCGAGGTCCCCTTGACCACGAACAGGATCGTCAGGAACAGCGCCAGAAGTCCGGAGATGCCGATGACGATGCCGCGGAACAGCGTGTAGGAATTGACCGAATCCTTGTAGGAATCCGGTTCCCAAAGATAGACCTGCGGCAGCTTCGGCGAGGCGAGTTCGGCGATGAAGGTCACCACCGTTCCGGGGTTCAGCGTCACCCGGAAGACGTCGGCGTCGGGGCTTGTCTGGCGGTCGAGCGCGAAGCCCTCGCTGGGCGTGATCGCGGCGATGCGCGTCGAGCCGAGATCGGGCCAGAAGATTCCGGAATTCACCAGGCGGAAATGCGGCGCGACGATCAGCCGGTCGAGTTGCTGGTCGGTGGTGTTGGCGAGCGCGAAGACGGCCCAGTCGCCGCTCGAGCGCGTGTCCTTGGCTTCCACCTCGATGCGCCGCACGATGCCGTCGGGTCCGGGCGCGGTCGACACCTGGAAATTCTCGCCCTGATTCGGGTAGAGGTCGAAGGCGCGGGAGAGGTCCAGCGCCTTGTCGTCGCGCGCGATCTTGATCGGCTCGACGGCGAAAGCCGGCATGGCCACCGAAAACGTGATGATAACCGCCAGTATGAGGGCGAACAGCGACGCTAATCGCGAAAAATTCGTCACAATCAGCCCTTCGTTCCATCGCCCGGCAGATCGTCCGCGATCCGGGCGTAGAGGTAGTGATCCTGCCAGATGCCGTTGATCCTGAGATAGGATCGCAGCAGTCCTTCGCGCCGGAATCCGGCTTTTTCAAGCACGCGGATCGATCGGGCGTTTTCGGGAATACAGGCAGCTTCGATCCGGTGCAACCGCAGCGTATCGAAGGCAAACCGCGATACCAGCTTGACCGCCTCAGTCATCAGGCCGCGGCCGCCGAAGCGTTCGCCGATCCAGTAGCCGATATGGCCGCTCTGCGCAACGCCGTGGCGGATGTTGCCGAGCGTGATGCCGCCTGCAAGCTTGCCGCTCGATTTTTCGAAGATGAAGAAGGCGATGGCCGTGCCCTGCGCGTAATCCTCGCGGTAGCGGCCGATGCGCAACCGCCAGGCGGCTCGGTCGAGTTCGTCCGGCTGCCAGCGCGGCTCCCAGGGTTCCAGGAAAGCGCGGCTTTCGCCGCGCACGGCCGACCATTCGCGGTAGTCGTTGGTCAAAGGCACGCGCAGCGTGACCTTTTCACCTTTCAGTGCCGGCAGGTCGCGGCGAAAGAAAGGGAGCGCGAACACGACGCTTGTTCTAGGCAGATATTCGTGGGATGCCCCACGAATATCTGCCTAGATTCCCTGGTTTCTCGCAGGTTTCGATCGCAAAACCGTGGGACACTTTTGCGGAACCTGCTTAGGATCAGACGGCCAGCCGGCGGGCCGTCGTCTGCGGACCCGCGAGCGATTCGAGGATCGCCTCGTAGGGCGCAAGCGTGCCCACGGGGCCGACCGCGGTAAGTGTCGGCTTGGTCGAAAACAGCCGTGAGGATAGGTCGGTCAGCCGCTCGACGGTCAGCGCCGAAAGCCGCTCCATCAATTCCTCCTTGGCGATCGGCCGTCCGAACAAAAGCAGTTGCCGGGCGATCTGCGAGGCACGGCTGGCCGGGCTTTCGGCCGACATGATGAGGCCGGCGCGGTACTGCGCCCGAGCGCGATCGACCTCTTCCTGCAGAATGCTTTCGCCGGCCTTCTGCAATTCGTCGATGATCACCGGCACCAGCTTGGCTATATCGCTTTGCCCGGTCGCGGCATGCACGCCGAAAATCCCCGTGTCGGAAAAACCCCAGTGGAAGGCATAGACCGAGTAACAGAGGCCACGCTTTTCGCGCACTTCCTGGAACAGCCTCGACGACATGCCGCCGCCAAGGATCATCGACAGCACCTGCGAGGCGTAGAAATCACGCACATGGTAGGCGCGGCCCTCGAAGCCGAGCACGATCTGCGCATCCATCAGGTCGCGGTTCTCGCGGAAGTCGCCGCCGACATATTGCGCATATTGCGGGATATTGCCCGCCGCCTTGGCGCGGAAGCCGCCGAGGCGCTTCTCGACCTCGCGTACGAAATTGTCGTGTTTGACGTCGCCTGCCGCCACGATCACCATCCGCTCGGCGTCGTATTGGCGCTCGATGAAGTCGTGCAGCTGTTTGGAGGTGAAGGATTTGACCGTCTCCGGCGTGCCCAGGATCGAACGGCCGATGGTCTGGTGGCGGAAGGCTGTCTCGGTGAAGCGGTCGAAGACGATGTCGTCGGGCGTGTCGTGCGCGGCGCCGATCTCCTGCAGGATCACATGCTGCTCGCGCTCCAACTCCTCCGAATCGAATTCGGACTCCTGCAGGATGTCGGCCAGGATATCGACCGCCAGCGGCACGTCGTCGGAAAGCACCCTGGCATAGTAGGAGGTCGTCTCGACGCTGGTGGCGGCGTTGATCTCGCCGCCGACATTCTCGATTTCCGAAGCAATCTCGAAGGCGCTGCGGCGCTTCGTGCCTTTGAACGCCATGTGTTCGAGCAGATGGGCCATGCCATGCTCTTCGTCGCGCTCATTGCGGGCGCCCGACTTCACCCAGGTACCAAGGGCAACCGATTCGATGCTTGGAAGGGTTTCGGTGGCGACTGTCAGGCCGTTCGACAGACGGCTTACCTCAACACCCATATGGCAAGTACTCCCTAACGCGCCGCCCGCGTGCGGCGGCTCACGTAATCTTCCACCATTTTCAAGTCGGAGGGAAGTATCGTGTATTTTTCGTCGGCTGTCATCAAGCCGTCGAGCCAAGCGGGCAGGACAGGATCGATGCCGCTGGCGGTCTCGACGGCCGCCGGGAATTTCGCCGGATGCGCGGTGCCGAGCACCACCATGGGCACCGCACCGGAAGCGTGGGCGGCAGCCACGTGCACAGCGGCGGCCGTGTGCGGGTCGAGCAGGTAATTGCTCGCTTCGAGCGTCGCGCGGATGGTCAAGGCGACCTCGTCGACGGTAGCGCGGCCGGCGTCGAATTCGGCGCGGATGCGCTTCAATTCACCGGCCTCGATGGTGAAGGCGCCGGACTGCTTCAGCCCGTTCATGTAGCGCCGCACCGTCTCGGCATTGCGGCCGGCCGCCTCGAACAGCAGCCGTTCGAAATTCGACGACACCTGGATGTCCATCGACGGTGAGGTCGTGGCGAACACGCCCTTGGTACGGTATTCGCCGCTCGACAATGTGCGCGCCAGGATGTCGTTGTCGTTGGTGGCGATGATCAGCCGCTCGATCGGCAGGCCCATGCGCTTGGCGGCGTAACCGGCGAAAATGTCGCCGAAATTGCCCGTCGGCACGGTGAAGGAGACCGGCCGGTCCGGCGCGCCGAGCGATAGCGCCGACGAGAAATAATAGACGATCTGGGCCATGATGCGGGCCCAGTTGATCGAATTGACGCCTGACAGCGACACCTTGTCGCGAAAAGCGTGGTCGTTGAACATGTCCTTCACCAGGCCCTGGCAATCGTCGAAATTGCCTTCGACCGACAGCGCATGGACATTGGCGGCGCTTGACGTCGTCATCTGGCGCTGCTGCACCGGCGAGACCTTGCCGTGCGGGAAAAGGATGAAGATGTCGGTGCGGTCGCGGCCGGCGAAAGCGTCGATTGCGGCTCCGCCGGTATCGCCCGAGGTGGCGCCGACGATGGTGGCGCGCTGGCCGCGTTCGGCGAGTGTATGGTCCATCAGACGGGCGAGCAGCTGCATCGCCACATCCTTGAAGGCCAGCGTCGGGCCGTGGAAAAGCTCGAGGATGAAGGTGTTTTTCCCGGTCTGCACCAGCGGGCAGACGGCCTCATGCCGAAATGTGGCGTAGGCCTCGCGCACCAGCCGTTCGAAGACGGGCGCCGCGATTTCGCCGCCGAGGAACGGCGTCAAGACGCGAATGGCAAGGTCGGGATAGGCAAGCCCGCGCATGGCGCGGATCTCGGCGGCCGAGAACTGCGGCCATTCGCGCGGCACGTAAAGCCCGCCGTCGCGCGCCAGGCCGGCCAGCACCGCGTCTGAGAATCCAAGCGCGGGGGCATCCCCGCGGGTACTCACATAATCCATTGCAAAAGGCCCATTGCTGCCGGTCGCGTCATCCACGGCAATTGGTTAATTTTCCGAGCCGGATCAGTCGCATTTTTGCCGCGCGGTTGCTATACGTCACCGGCTTTATGAGAGGGAAGTGCAGTTTCATGGCGTTTTATTCGGTCAACCGTCGTCTTGTCGCGGGTCTGGCGCTCGCCGGCTTTATGCTTGCCGCCGCAGGCTGCCAATCGAGCGACAATGGCATCCTGAACCTCGGTTTCGGCAAGAAGGATCCGACCGCGCCGCCACCGCCCCAGGATCCCAAGATACTCGCCAGCCAACTGCGCGCCTATTGCCCGAAGGTGACGCTGCGCGACGGCACCGCCTACTTCAACACCTATGCCAAGGGCACGACGGCGAAGCCGAAGCCGAAGAAAAAGAAGGGCGAGACCGCGGCCGATGCAGAGGCCGAGGCAGCTGCCGCCGCTGCCGCGCAGACCGGCCCCAACGGCCAGCCCGTCGATCCCGATCACGATCCGACCAAGATCATCTACCAGGCCTCGATCACCGACACGACGCGCGATTGCACCCACGCCAACGGCCAACTGACGATGAAGATCGCCGTTGCCGGCAAGGTCGTGCCGGGCCCGATGTTCTCGCCCGGCACCGTCACCATGCCGATCCGCATCGCCGTCCAGCATGGCAACGATGTGCTTTATTCGCAGCTTCATCAATATCAGGTGCAGGTCACCGATCCCTCGGCCGCAACCCAGTTCGTCTTCACCGATGCCAATGTCGTGGTGCCGGAGCCCAGCGCGACCGACTACCAGGCCTATGCCGGCTATGACGAGAACACGCCGGCGCCGGCCGCCGAAAAGTCCAAGGGCAAGAGGAAGAAACGCGCTCCGGTGACGAACTGAGGCGGGCCAGGAAACAACGGCGCATCGCTGGGCCAACCTGCAGTTCGTAGGCTACTCTGGCAATCCGGCCTCTTGTAGCGCGCTGCCAAGCGCCTCCGCGAGTGCGGGCGCGCAATTCACGCCTGCAAACTGACGGCTGTAGCGAAAGGCAGGCTGAAGCTCGATCACGCGAGCGGCGGCCGCCTTCGCTTCGTCCAATCGGCCAAGGTTGGCCAGCGCGGCGGTCAATTGCACATAAGTGATGCTATGTGCCGGATTGGCTTGCACAGACTTGTAGGCCGCACGGCAAGCTTGTTCGTAGCGGCCGCGCAGCAAATGGCTCATTGCTTGCGCGTCAAATGCAGCCCACGCCCACGAATCGAACGGGCTTAGCCGCATACCCTGCTCGCTCCATTCTATTGCGCGCTCCGCTTCGCCGCCCCATCCGAGAATGACACTGCCAAGGATGTAGGTCAGCGCCGATGAGGGGCTGATGGCGAGGGCGGCTTCCAAGGCCGCGAACGCAGCGGCGCGATCGTGCGCATCCATTCCGATGGAAAAGCCCGCCCACGTCAGGGCGAGTGCATCATCTTGTCCATGGACAAGGGCCGCCCGAGCGTGGCGAATCGAAGACGCACGGTTTATCTCCTGCAGGCCGGCGCGAAGGAACAGGCAATGGTGGCACATCGCGGCATTGCCATGCGCCAGCGCATAGGCGGGCTCGAGTGCGATCGCGCGCTCGAGGAGCACCAGCGCCCTGGTCACTTGCTCCGGCATCCCTGAATCCACGTCAGGCTGAGCCTGCAGCACGAGATCGTAGGCATCGAGACTGTCAGGACGCTTGCGCCTGACACGTTCGATTTCGGCTCTGCGCACGCTTGGCGCAATCGCGCCCACCGCTGCCAGCGCGATCTCGTCTTGAAGCGCAAAGATGTCGTCGGAACTGCGGTCGTAGCGCTCGGCCCAGATATGCACACCAGTCGACGCATCGATCATCTGCACGGCAACACGCACGCTACCGCCGGCTTTGCGCACACTGCCTTCAAGGACATAGCGAACGCCAAGCTCGCGACCGACCTGCTTCACGTCTACGGCGCGACCCTTGTATGTGAAGGTCGAGTTTCGTGCGATGACGAACAGCCACTTGATGCGTGCCAGGCCTGTGATGATGTCGTCGACCATCCCATCGGCAAAGTACTCCTGCTGCGGATCGCCGCTTAAGTTCGAGAACGGCAGGACCGCGACGGAGGGCTTTTCAGGCAAGTTCGGTGCCGACTCGGCGCGGGCCGCAGTCGAGGCATCGGGAACGTTCGGGGCGACAGCCGGTCCGACATAGCGATAGCCGCGGCGCGGCAGTGTCTCGATCCAGTTCGCGGCATTCGCCGCGTCAGCCAGTACCCGGCGCAAGGCTGCGATCTGAACCGTCAGATTGTTATCGGCAACCGCCGATCCGCCCCAGCCGGCCTCGATCAGCGCGTCCTTGGACACGGGTACGCCCGCGTTCTGGATCAGCAGCCGCAGCAGCGCAACGGCGCGTTGCCCGAGCATCGTTGGCTCGGCTCCGTAAAAGAGAATGCCCGCCTCCGGATCGAGGCGGAACGGGCCGAACTGATAGAGGTCGCCCCTCACTGTCATTCGAGTCTTTTAGCAAATTTTTGGCAACGGATTCACGACTTTCCGGCATGGACGGCCGATGTTGAACGAATGCTTGCCAGAAGTAAGCGCCCAGTCAGAGGAGGATCAAATGAGCGCTGATGCCGTCATCCGCATGCCCGACGAGAAGAAGGGCATCATGCTGCGTGGTCATCCTATGGCTTTCCTCGTGACCGGCGAAAATACCGAGCACACGAGCATGTTCGACTGGACGATCCCACCGGAGTTCGCCACCGGGCGGCATGTTCACCGGGTGCAGGAGGAGACATTCTACCTGCTCGAGGGCGAGTGTGTATGGCATGTCGGCGACAAGACGATCCGCGCAACGCCCGGAACTTTTCTGTTCATTCCGCCCGGAGTGCCGCACAACATCACGAATGTCAGCGGGAAACCGGCACGCGTCCTGATGACCGTTTCTCCGCCTGGCCACGAGCATTATTTCGAAGAGCTCACCAAACTCGCGGCGCAGGGCGCGCCCGATCCAAAAGCGCTCGCCGATCTGCGAAACCGCTACGATACCGACCAACTCTCGACGCTGACAACGCGCGCGTAGGCGTCGTCCCAAGTCTTCTAGGCGTCCTCGGACCACTCGGACAGCGCGGCGATTGTGCTGTTGAGTTCCGCCCAGCGCCGGATGACCGTTTCGGCGCCGGCCTCGGTCAGCGCATCGGCATGGCCGGGATAGCTGTGCCCCGCGCCGGTGAAGCCGATGACGCGCATGCCGGCCGCCCTGGCGCCGGCGATGCCATGCACGGAATCCTCGATGACGAAGGTGTTCTTCGGGTTGGCGCCGAGCTTTTCGGCGGCATGGAGGAACACGTCCGGCGCCGGCTTCGTCTTCTTGCTGGGGATATCCAGCCCCGAAAAGATGCGGCCGGCGAAGAACGGCAGCAGCCGCACCTTCTCCAGCATGAACTCGACCCGCTCGGTGCGCGAATTGGAGCAGACGGCGCGCGGCGCGGTGACGGCGGCGACCGCTTCGCGGGCGCCGTCGATGATGCGCACGTCCGCGCGCAGCTTGCGGTCGACCAACTCCTCGGCGCGGTCGATCAGTGAGGCCTGGAACGGGATCTGCGACTTTTCCTCGACCCGCAGCATGATGTCCTTGAAGGTCAGGCCGGCATAGGTCTCGGCAAGCTCTTCGGCCGTGATCTCGAACCCGGCCGACGTCAGCAGCTCGGCCTCGACCCGCGCGGCGATGATTTCGGAATCGACGAGCACGCCGTCGCAATCGAAAATGACAAGATCTGGCTGGGGCATGGCAATCCGGAAACGTTGGGGGAGGGCCTGACTGGCTCAAGCGGCGCGGCATACACCAATGGGCCGGCCTTCGCAAACTGCGTGGTCCGGGGGAATGTCTCAGTTGACGACGTTGCGCCGAGGCCGGGAAGGGCCGTCCCTACAACATGCGCGCGGCCTAAGCTATCTTGTCGCTACCTACTTCTGCTCCGCCTGCATCTTGGAGATCAGATCGCGAATTGCCGTCGTGTTTTCTTCGATCGCCTTGGTGTTGGTTTGAGCCGCCTCGATTGACGCATTATTTGCCTTCAACAAGGCGTCTGTTCTCTCTATCGCTGCGTCGGATCTGCTAATGTACTCATTGAATCTTTTCCTTTGGCGAGACGTCGCTGCCCAATACAGGCTACCGAATATGAGAGCCAGTCCTCCCATCCATAAATAACCGCTCAATTCTGCCATGAATCGCCCCAACCAATCCAAAAGATCCGCTTGTATTGACGGGGGTGGCGCGGGTGTCAACAGCCAGAGCGAGGGGAAGTAAGTGCTTAATCCTGTGATGAGCAACACAAAATGGGATGAGCTTCGAATGGAATTGTACGCGCTCGATCCACCTCCCGTATGGAGCGCGCTTTCCACAAGCGGCTACCGTTCGAAGCCAGATCGTGAATGGTTCTACCACTTTAAGGATGGAGGGTACGAATCGATCCTTCACTTAGACATTCAGGTCGAGACGTCCGCCCAGCGAGAGCTTGTCCGGTCGGCTCTCAAGAAGGTACATGTGCCTGGCGAGGAAACTCCCTACGGATTTCGCGTGTTCGGTTATCCGGCGGACGGTCAGGCCGTTGACTTCATCTAAATTCAAACTGAGACGCCGTCGGCCCGGGCCTCAGGCCTTCACCGAATGTTTACGCTGATCGGTAACCATAACAGCCAGTAAACCGTAACGCGTATTTTTGGGTGTTTTGATGTCTGCTGTGCGTCTT
The DNA here is from genome assembly GCF_033977145.1 of Mesorhizobium montanum. Classification (NCBI taxonomy): domain Bacteria; kingdom Pseudomonadati; phylum Pseudomonadota; class Alphaproteobacteria; order Hyphomicrobiales; family Phyllobacteriaceae; genus Mesorhizobium; species Mesorhizobium montanum. The sequence goes on from NZ_JAVIJF010000005.1 coordinate 40,727, forward strand.
CTCGACGAGCTTTCCCACGCTGCCCAGCAGTCCGAATGGCTGGACACGATCCTGAAGGGCGATTGCGTCGCCGCTCTCGACAGGCTGCCGGAAAAGTCGATCGACATCATCTTCGCCGACCCGCCCTATAATTTGCAGCTCGACGGCGACCTGCACCGACCCGACCAATCCAAGGTCGACGCCGTCGACGACGACTGGGACCAGTTCGAGAGCTTCGAGGCCTATGACGCCTTCACCCGCGCCTGGCTGCTCGCGGCGCGCCGCGTATTGAAGCCCAGCGGCACCATCTGGGTCATCGGTTCCTACCACAACATTTTCCGCGTCGGCGCCCGCATGCAGGATCTGGGCTTCTGGATCCTCAACGACGTCGTCTGGCGCAAGACCAACCCGATGCCCAATTTCCGCGGCCGCCGTTTCCAGAACGCGCATGAGACGATGATCTGGGCCTCGCGCGACCAGAAGGCCAAGGGCTACACGTTCAATTATGAAGCGCTGAAGGCTTCGAACGACGATCTGCAGATGCGCTCCGACTGGCTGTTCCCGATCTGCACCGGCGGCGAGCGCCTGAAGGACGAAAACGGCAACAAGCTGCATCCGACGCAGAAGCCGGAGGCGTTGCTTGCCCGCATCATGATGGCCTCGACCAAGCCGGGCGACGTCGTGCTCGATCCCTTCTTCGGCTCCGGCACCACCGGTGCGGTCGCCAAGCGCCTCGGCCGTCACTTCGTCGGCATCGAGCGTGAGCAGGCTTATATCGACGCCGCCAATGAGCGCATCGCCGCGGTGCGCCCGCTGGAAAACGCCGATCTCACCGTGCTTTCCGGTAAGCGCGCCGAACCGCGCGTCGCCTTCATCAGCCTGATCGACAACGGCCTGGTGACGCCCGGCGCCACGCTCTACGACGCCAAGAAGCGCTGGGCAGCAAAGGTGCGCGCCGACGGCACGCTGGCGATCGGCGACAGCGCCGGCTCGATCCACAAGATCGGCGCCGAAGTGCAGGGTCTCGACGCCTGCAACGGCTGGACCTTCTGGCACTATGAGCGAAGCGGCGGCCTGACCCCGATCGACGAGCTGCGCCGCATCGCCCGCCTCGGCATGGAGCGGGCAGGGGCCTGAATCAAGACTTCAACCGATCGCCGCAAGCGATTCAGTTCAAGCCGTAATCCCGAACCGTTCAAGGTCCGCTTTAAGCGTCCTGGCATCGGTGAACAGCACCGCCTGCCAGCCTGCGGCCTTGGCGCCGTCGACATTCTTCTGGCTGTCGTCGATGAACAGCGTGGCGGCGGGCTCGAGGCCGAAAGCGGCCACGTGATGATCGTAGATGGCGCGGTCGGGTTTGATCTGACGAACATCGGCCGACACGGTCACGCCGCGCGGCCGGTTGAGAAAGTCGAAACGCTGCCGTGCTTCGGCAAGCGTGTCGGCGGCGAAGTTGGTCAGCATGGTCACGTCGTGGCCACTCTCGATCAGGCCGACCATGATGGCGACGCTGTCCTCATAGGCGTGCGGCACCATCTCGTGCCAGTAGCGGCGGAAGTTACGGATGTTCTCGGCATGGTCGGGATGCTCGGCAACCAGCAGCGCCTCCGCCTCCTGCCATGTCCGGCCGCGGTCCTGTTCGATGTTCCAGTCATGCGTGCAGACATTGTCGAAGAACCACTTTCGCTCTTCGGCATCCGGGATCAGGCGGCTGAACGGGATATTCGGATCGTAATGGATCAGCACCTTGCCGATGTCGAACACGATATGGCGGATTTCGGTCATTGCATGCCTTTCACTGCGGGCGTTGGGTCTTGGTCGCGCCCGGTATCGCCGCCTCGATTACCTTTTTCATGACGGTGGGCAGCGCTTCTCCGGATATTTCATGGGCCAGCGACCAGAAATGGCCTGCGGGCGCATCGCCTTCAATCTGGGCATGGAAGATTTCGAGTTCGAGCGCGAAATGGGTGAAGACATGCCCGATCCGCCCAGCGCGCCGCCAATCGGCGGGAAAGGGCGCGGCCTCGGCCGTCGTGGCCCCGTCTATCCGGGCGGTCCAACTCGTGGTCGGCACCTCGGTCATGCCACCGAGCAGGCCCTTGTTCGGCCGCTTGCGCAAAAGGATGGCGCCGTCGTCGCGCTCGGCGACGAAGGCAGCGCCCTTGCGAAGCGGCTTGTCGTCTTTCGGCGGGCGGACCGGGAAGTGTTCCGGATCGCCGCTAAGAACGGCGCTGCAATCCTCGCGGACCGGGCAGAGCATGCAGCGCGGCCGCTTCGGCGTGCAGATCGTCGCGCCGAGGTCCATCGTCGCCTGGGCGAAATCGCCGGGCCGCGTCCGGGGCACCAGCTTCTCGACCAGCGCGCGGATTTGCGGCTTGGCTTCGCTGAGCGGCGTCTCGATCGAACGGAGCCGGGTCACGACCCGCTCGACATTACCGTCGACGACTGCGGCCGGCCGTTCGAAGGCGATTGCCGCGATTGCCGCCGCCGTGTAGGCGCCGATCCCCGGCAATTCGCGCAAGCCGGCCTCGGTGTCGGGAAAACGGCCGCCCCGGAGCGCCACTAGGTCTGCGCAGGCTTTCAGATTGCGTGCCCGGGAATAATAGCCAAGCCCGGCCCAGGCTTTCATCACGTCCTCGGCTGGCGCCGCTGCCAGCGCCTCGACCGTCGGCCATTTCTCGACGAAGTTGCGGAAATAAGCTTTTACCGCCTCGACCGTGGTCTGCTGCAGCATCACCTCGGACAGCCAGACGCGATAGGGATCGGCCCTTGCGCCGCGCGCAAACGCCCCGGGCGCGACGCGCCAAGGCAGATCGCGGTGATGGGCGTCATACCAGGCAAGCAGGCGGGACGCGATATCCTGGGATCCAGCTTTGCTGGTATCTCCGGATCCGATGTCGCCGGGTGCGGCCTGCTGTGATGCCTTGCGGGTCTGATCGAGCGGTGTCATTGATCGGATGAGCTGGGGACTGGAGAACGCACATGGCAGGGAAAAGGCCCTTCGGCAATCCCGTTCCGGTGAGCGATCTCGCGACCGCGATACTCGATCCGGTGCTGAAGAAGCGCGCCGGCATCTCGATCGGGCTGGTGCAGTCCTGGGAGGAGATCGCCGGACCGCGCCTGGCCAGCCACTCGCGGCCGGAAAAGATCCAGTGGCCGCGCCGCCTGCATGAGGACGATCCGTTCGAGCCGGCGACGTTGATCATTGCCTGCGAAGGCATGGCGGCGCTGCATCTGCAGCACGAGGCCGGCGAGGTCATCAACCGCGTCAACGCCTTCCTTGGCTTCAACGCGATCGGCCGCATCAAGATTCTACAGAAACCGGTGCTTTCGCAAAAGGCCCCGCCGAAGCCGGCGCCGCGTCCCTTGAGCGAGGCCGAGAAATCGAAGCTTTCGCGCATGGTGGGCAAGATCGAGGATGACGGCTTGCGCGCTTCGCTGGAGCGACTCGGCGCCACAATTATGGGTGAAAGGAAGCCCAAAGGGTCGTAAGAAGCGTCATGAATGCGTCACCAATCTCGCGCATTCGTGATGCCGATGATCAAGTTTCGCGATTGGATTGGGGATCGCGATGCCTTAATTCGCGCCAACTCTCGCCTTTTCTAGCCCTTGCATTGCAAAATCCAACCGATATCAGGTGATTCGCATGAACCGTGCCCCGTTTGGCAAAAGCTTGTCCCGCAGAAACCTTCTGACCACGCTGGCCGCTATTCCTGCGGTGGCGCTACTTGCCGCATGCAGCGATTCCGGCGAGGAGGCGAAGGCCGCCGATGTAAAGCCGGCCAACCCGTCGACGCCTGCCAAGCCGGCAGCCACGCCTGCGGCGGCCCAGGTGCCTGAGGCGCAAGGCACGGTCGACATGGCGCAACTGCTGAAGCCCGGCGCGCTGCCGGACAAGCAGCTTGGCAAGGATGACGCCAAGGTCACCATCGTCGAATATGCGTCGATGACTTGCCCGCATTGCGCGCACTTCGCGATGACCACCTTCCCTGAGTTGAAGACCAAATATATCGACACCGGCAAGGCGCGTTACATCCTGCGCGAATTCCCGTTCGACCCGAGCGCCGAGGCCGGCTTCATGCTGGCGCGCTGCTCCAAGGACAACTATTTCGCCATGGTCGATGTGCTGTTCAAGCAGCAGCCGAGCTGGGTTGGCGTCAACAACACCAAGGAAGCGCTGCTGCAGATTTCCAAGCTGGCCGGTTTTACACAGGAGTCCTTTGAGTCCTGCTTGACGGACCAGAAACTTCTGGACGATGTGAGAGCTGTTCAGAAACGCGGAGCGGACGAGTTCAAGGTCGACTCGACGCCGACCTTCTTCATCAACGGAAAGACCTACAAAGGGGCGATGTCGATTGAGGAAATGTCGGCCATCATCGACCCTCTGCTCTGACATCCAGGCCGCGCCGAAGCGGTCCGGCTTCGGCGCCTTGGCCTGTAGTGTGGGGCGGCGCGAATGAAATTTTCGCGCCTTCGCCTCCTCGGTTTCAAATCCTTCGTCGAGCCCGGCGAGTTCGTCATCGAACGCGGACTGACCGGCATTGTCGGGCCGAACGGCTGCGGCAAATCGAACCTCGTCGAAGCGCTGCGTTGGGTGATGGGCGAAAGCTCCTACAAGAACATGCGCGCGTCCGGTATGGACGACGTGATCTTCTCAGGCTCTGGCGCGCGCCCGGCGCGCAACACCGCCGAAGTCACGCTTTTCCTCGACAACAGCGACCGCACCGCGCCTTCCGCCTTCAACGACGCCGATGAACTGCAGGTGTCGCGCCGCATCGAGCGCGAGGCCGGTTCGCTCTATCGCATCAACGGCAAGGACGCCCGCGCCAAGGACGTGCAGTTGCTCTTCGCCGACCAGTCGACCGGCGCCCGCTCGCCCTCCATGGTCGGCCAGGGCCGCATCGGCGAGCTGATCCAGGCAAAGCCCCAGGCGCGCCGCGCGCTGCTCGAGGAGGCCGCCGGCATTTCCGGCCTGCACACGCGCCGGCATGAAGCGGAATTGAGGCTGAAGGGGGCCGAACAGAACCTTGAGCGGCTGGACGACGTCGTCGGCGAGTTGGAAGGCCAGATCGAGAGCCTGAAGCGCCAGGCGCGCCAGGCCTCGCGTTTCAAGAACCTGTCGGCCGATATCCGTAAAGCCGAAGCGACGCTGCTGCATCTGCGCTGGACTCTGGCCAAAACCCAGGAAGGCGAGGCGCGTTCCGCCCTTGCGGTCGCCACCACGCTGGTCGGCGACCGCGCCGCCGCCCAGATGGCGGCCGCCCGGGAGCAGGGCATCGCCGCGCATCGCTTGCCGGACCTGCGCGACGCGGAAGCCGCGGCTGCTGCCGCCTTCCAGCGCCTGTCGATCGCCAAGACGCAGATCGAGGAAGAGGCCGGTCGCATCCGTGCCCGCCAGACTGAGCTCGAACGCCGCCTGCAGCAGCTCGACGCCGACATCGCCCGCGAGGAGCGGATGGTGCGCGACAATGCCGACATTCTCGAGCGCCTGCGCGCCGAGGAAGCCGAACTCAACTCGGACGATGCGGGTGCCGCCGAGCGCGAGGCAAGCACGCGCGCCGCCTTCGAGCAGGCCGGCGCGACGCTGTCGCAGAGCGAGGCAAAACTTGCCACGCTGACCGCCGAGCGCGCCGAGGCGGCCGCCTCGCGCAATCAGATCGAGCGCACGCTGCGCGAGACCGCCGAGCGCCGCGATCGCTTCGCCCGCCAGTTGGCTGAGGTCGACCGCGAGCTTTCCGATATCGTCGCGCGCATTTCCGGCCTGCCCGATCCGGCCGAGAAGCGCCTGCTGGTCGAGGACGCGCTGGCTCGGCTGGAAGAGGGCGAGGCTGGCGCCATTGCCGCCGAGCAGGCGGTCGCCGAGGCCCGCGCCGCCGAAAGCGCCGCAAGGCCTCCGCTGCAGGATGCAAGGGCCGAACTGGCGCGCATCGAGACCGAAGCGCGCACGCTGGCGAAGATCCTCAACGCCGCGAGCGGCGATCTCTTTCCGTCGGTGCTGGAGCAGATCAGCGTCGAGCGCGGCTATGAGACGGCGCTTGGCGCAGCTCTTGGCGAGGATCTCGACGTCCCGCTCGACCGCAGCGCCCCGGTGCATTGGGGCGAAAGCGCGGTCCAGCCGGGCGATGCGGCGCTGCCCGAAGGCGTGAAGAGCCTCGCCAGCGTGGTGCGCGCGCCGGCGCAACTGGCCCGCCGGCTGGCGCAGATCGGCATCGTCGAGGCCGCCGACGGCCGCCGGGTTCAGGCGCAGCTCGCGCCCGGCCAGCGGCTGGTCAGCCGCGACGGCGCGCTGTGGCGTTGGGACGGCTTGACGGCAAGCGCCGATGCCCCGACCGCCGCCGCGCAGCGGCTGGCGCAGAAGAACCGTCTGGCCGAACTCGATGCCGAGGCCGTGCAGGCGACGCGCGTCGTGCGTGAGGCCGAGGAAGCGCTGGCGCGCGCCGAGCAGGCCATGCGCCAGGCAAGCGAAGCCGAGCGCAATGCGCGCCAGGCCGGCCGCGATGCCCAGCATGCGCTGGATGCCGCCCGCAACGCGCTGGCCGAGGCCGAGAAGGCCGGCGGCGAGCTGGTGAGCCGGCGTGCTGCCTTGGATGACGCCCGCGCACGCATCGTCGACAGCCATGAAGAGACGCAGGCCGCCTTCCTCGAAGCCGAGGAAATGCTGACGGACGCGCCCGATCTCGGCGATCTGCAATTGCAGCTCGAACAGGCTTCCGCCAATGTCTCGCGCGACCGCGCCACACTCGCCGACGCGCGCGCCGTGCATGAAGGGCTGCGGCGCGAGGCCGAGGCGCGCATGCGCCGGCTCGCTGCCATCGGCGCCGAGCGCAAGAACTGGCTGGAGCGCGCCGAGAACGCCTCGACGCAGATCGCCGCCCTCGGCGAGCGCAAGGCCGAGGCCAAAGCCGAGCGCGAGAGGCTGGCCGATGCGCCGGACGAGATCGACGCCAAGCGCCGCGCCCTGCTGTCGCAGCTTTCCGAGGCCGAGGCGCTGCGCCAGGCTGCCGGCGACCGCCTGCAGGAGGCGGAGAACAAGCAGGCCGAGCTCGACAAGGCGGCGACCGCCGCGATCCAGTCGCTCGCCGAAGCGCGTGAAACCCGTGTCCGCACCGAGGAGCGATTGACCGCGGCCGATGAGCGCCGCGCCGAAGTCGAGGCGCGCATCCAGGAAGCGCTGAACACGCCGCCGCATCTCGTCATCAAGCACACCGGCCTCGAAGCCGACGACCCGATGCCCGATATGGTCGAGATCGAACGTCAGCTCGATCGGCTGAAGATCGAGCGCGAGCGGCTCGGCGCCGTCAATCTGCGCGCCGAGGAAGAGCAGAAGGAATTGTCGGAGCGTCTGGAAACCATTGTTTCCGAGCGCGAGGACATCATCGAGGCGATCCGCAAGCTGCGCCAGGCGATCCAGAGCCTCAATCGCGAGGGCCGCGAACGGCTTCTGGCCGCCTTCGAGGTGGTCAACAGCCATTTCCAGCGACTGTTTGCGCATCTGTTCGGCGGCGGCACCGCCGAATTGCAGCTCATCGAGTCCGAAGACCCGCTGGAGGCGGGGCTCGAAATCCTTGCCCGTCCGCCCGGCAAGAAGCCGCAGACCATGACGCTGCTTTCCGGCGGCGAGCAGGCGCTGACGGCGATGTCGCTGATCTTCGCTGTCTTTCTCACCAATCCGGCGCCGATCTGCGTGCTAGACGAGGTCGACGCGCCGCTCGACGATCACAATGTCGAGCGCTTCTGCAATTTGATGGACGAGATGTCGAAGACGACGGAGACGCGCTTCGTCATCATCACCCACAATCCCATCACCATGGCGCGCATGGACCGGCTGTTCGGCGTCACCATGGCCGAGCAGGGCGTCAGCCAGCTGGTCTCGGTCGACCTGCAGGCAGCCGAATCGATGCGCGAGGCGAGCTGAGTTCCTATTTCTCCGGAGCAGACGCTGGCGCCGTGTAGCGGCGGCGCACGGCGTCGAGCACCAGCTTGCGGCTTTCGTCCGCCGATAGCGTCTTGTCCTTCTCGGCCTCGGCGGTTTCGCGGGCGAGCTCCTTGTCCCTGATCTGGTGGCGGAACCATCTGGAATAGTCGCCGGCGCGCAGATGGTATTCCCAGGTCCTGTCGTCGATGCCTTCCGCCATCTGGGCGAAGATGATGAGGTTGTGGGCCCGAAGGTTCATCGCCTTCTTCGGTCCGGTGAAATAGAAGCTGCCGGCCTCGTCGAGCTCGCCTTCGGCATATTTGCGGCTGTGCCGCTTCAGCGATTGCTTGGGCTCGATAGCCTTCACCGTGACCGGCTTCCTGTCGTCGTGCGGCCGCCAGAACAGCACGCGGTCACCCTTCGGCGAGGCAAGGTTCTTCGGCGCCGGCAGTCCGGTTTCCTTGCAGAAGGTCCTGATGACGTCTTTCGCCTGTGGGCCGAGCGCGATCACATTGGTCACCAGGCGCAGCGCATCGGTGGAGATCGCTTCCGGATGGACAGTGATCAGCACCGTGCCGGGCAGCTCGGCCGAAAGCACGGCGCGCGTATCCCCGCGCCGCTTGGGCATCAAATGATGCGCCTCGTCGATGATCAGCCAATGCGGTCTTGCCGTGCGGTAACGGACGTTGCCGAGGCCGGGCAGCAATTCGGCGAAGAAATCGGGACGCTCGTCGACCTTCAGCGCCAGCCCGTTGACCACGACGTTGGTCTCGGGCTTGTCGATCAGTTCCAGCAACTGCTCCTTGTTCGGCGCGGTCGAGCCGTTGCCGAGCGGCACCGCGCCCTTCAGCCCGTCATAGTCGCCTTCGGGATCGAAAATGCAGAACTGCAGTCCCTTCTCGACGAGCCGCTCGGTAAGCGCGGTGGCTAGAGTCGATTTGCCGATGCCCGAGCTTCCGGCGATCAAAACCGTCTCCGTCGGTGACAGATAAATCTCCTTGCCGCGGGAGGTTCCAAGCAGGACGCCGCGCGCGCGCTTTCTGGCAATCAGATGATCGCGCTTGATCAGCTTGCGGATCAGTTCCTCGACGCCCTTCCCGCGCGTCTCGCCGGTGACGAGATCGGCGGTTTCCTTGACGGCGGGAAGCGCGTTGGCCACGGCCACGCTGCAACCCGAGGCCCTGAGGAAAGCATGGTCGTTTTCTGCGTCGCCGACGGCGACGACATTGTGCGGCGACAGCTTCAGGTCTCCGAGCGCGGCCGCCAGTCCGGTCGCCTTGTTGATGCCTGAGGGCAGGATCATCACCGCGCCCTTGTTGAAGATGATCTCCAACTCCAGCCCGAGCTTCTTGATGACGTCGAGCGCCGTCGCCTGGTGCGGCTCCCAGGTGGCGACGATCGAGCGGCCGACCGAGAGCGGCTTGACGCCGCGCTTCTTGAGCCTGTCGACCAAGTCGGCGGAGGGGGCAGGGGAGATCGTCCGCTCTTCCTCGCTGGCCGGCGTGTAGATCAGCGCGCCGTTTTCGGCGACGACCTTGTCGAACAGGCCGAGTTCTGGAAACACCTCTTGCAGATCAGGCAACTCGCGGCCCGTGACGAGGATAAGCTTGCGTCCGGATTTCTTCAGCTTTTCCAGCGCCGAGATGGTGCTTGCGGTGACCAGCCCGTCATGCGCCAGCGTGCCATCATAGTCGGTGGCCAATGCCATGAAATACATCGGTTGAGCCTCTCCGCTGGCTGTCATTCCGGTCCGTATGGACGAACAACGCCTGTCGGCGGAAAAGGTTTAGGCCGACGCTTCGCTCCGCTGCGATCGCGCATCTCGTCCGGCACAAAGCGCATCATCGCGCCGGCTGTGGCGAGCCGCATCCGTCATTGCCGGCCGGTAAACCCTGCCGCGGCGGAACCCTGTCCGCACGGTCACGTTCGACTCCGAAGCGTCGCTCGAATCATCGAAGCTGGCCGGAGCCATCCGATGTATGTTTTCCTGCAGGTCCTGACCGTCATCCTCGTGGCGAGCGCGATGGCCATGGCTCTCGCACACGCGCTGGAGTTGCCGGGCAAATTGCGGCTCGGCCGGCAAGAGTATTTTGTCGTTCAGCGGATCTACTATCCGGGTTTCACGATCGGAGGCGGCATCGCCGAGGTTGGCGGGATCATTGCAACGTTTGCGCTGGTGCTGACATCGAGCGGCCCCGTCCGGTCCTGGCTCATCGCCGGCGCGCTGGTTGCGCTTCTCATCATGCAGCTTGTCTTCTGGCTCATGACCCAGCCGATCAACAAACACTGGCTGCAGGACGTGGAATTGACCTCGCCGGCGAAGCGCTTCTTCGCAACCGAGGGCAACGCCGGAGCCCGGCTCCGGCCAACGCAAGAATGGACAGTGCTTCGTAATCGCTGGGAACTCTCGCACGTTGTCCGAGCGGCGTTGGCGCTGCTGAGCCTCATCCTGCTGACCACCGCGATCGCCATCCACAGTGCCTGAGGGCCGGCGGGGCTTCCATCACCCCGTGCGAGGCTTCGAGAGGGCGTGCGCGGTCGTCCGGTCGAGGTTGGCATTTTCTTAGAGGTTGGCTGGGGCGCCAGGATTCGAACCTGGGAATGTCGGTACCAAAAACCGATGCCTTACCACTTGGCGACGCCCCAGCAGGCGGGAGATGCCCGCTGCGCGCGGCCTTATAGGACGAGGCTGAGCAAAGCTCAATGCCGCGAGCGCATGAAAGGCAACGGCAATCACAGGGTACAGGCTAAACGCCGCGATTGCGCAGCCGGAAATAGAGATCGGCATAGGCCTGCCCCATTTTTTCGGCGGTGAAGAGATCGTAGAACCGTTCGCGCGCGGCCCGTCCCCATTTCTCCGCTTCCTCGGGGGAATCGAGCAGGCGGTTAATGGCTTCGGCCAACCGAGCCGGATCGGAAGGCGGGACCACAAGGCCGGTGACGCCGGCCTTGTTCACATAGGAGGTTCCGGTCCCGATCTCGCACGAGATCATCGGCTTGCCGCACATCGCCGCCTCCGCCAGCGAGACGCCATAGGCCTCGGACCGCTGGTTCGAGGGGAAGACGAAACCGCTGCAGGCATGAAGCAGGGCCATCTTCCGTGGCTCGGACACCTCGCCGAGGAAGATGATGTTGTCGCGGTCGAGCATTTTGGCCTGGAGCTTCAACTGCTGCTCGATCGGTCCCGATCCGGCAACGACGATCTTGCACCGTGCCCGGTCCGCCGCATTGATAAGGATATCCAACCCCTTGTAGTAACGCAGCACGCCGACGAAGAGGACGAAAGGCTCCGACACCATCGATTGGCGCCAGTTGATGTCCGTCTCTGTCGGCACGGGATAGGCGCTTTCGTCTATGCCGATCGGAATGACCGTCGATTTGGCCGTGAACCGCCTGAGCACCGTGCTCGATCTCAGATAGTCGGGCGATGTCGCGACGATCGCGTCGACATCGCGCAGGAAGCGCTGCATCAGCGGGTTGTAGAACGGCAGCAGCAGGCGCTGCTTGACGATGTCGGAATGGTAGGTGACGACGGCCGGCTTGCCGTGGCGCGATCTGAGATGCGCGATGTCCATGACCGGCCACGGAAAATGGTAGTGCACCAGGTCGGATTGCCGGGCGAGCGTATCGAATTTGCGAAAGACGTCGCGGGAAAACCCTGTCGAGGCCAGCTCGAAATCCAGCCTGGCTTTCACGGCCATGTGGCCGCCGATGCGCCTGGTGTTTTCCTCCGGCGTGCTGCTCAGCGAAAGAACTTGCGTTTCGACGCCGTGGCTGGCGGTGCTCTCGGCGATGGCATGGATGGTGCGCTCCACGCCGCCGAAGCTGTCCGGCCAGTATGTCTTGAAGAAATGCAGGACCTTCAAACAGGCGTCTTTCGTCTTTGCCGGATGGCCTGCCCGAAGATCTTGAGCATGCCTTTGGCGTGGTTCTCCCAGGTAAAGCGCTCCGCGTTGCCGCGTGCGCCGGAGGCAAGCTTTTGGCGCAATTGCGCATCGAGGCAAAGATGACGAAAGCCGCTGGCGATCGCCTCGGCATTGTGCGGATCGACGAGAACGGCGCTTTCGCCGGCCACTTCCGGCATTGACGATGTGTTCGATGTCAGCACGGGTTTGCCGAACGATTGTGCTTCCACGATCGGGAAGCCGAAGCCCTCGTAGAGAGATGGCATGGCCAGAAAGAGGCAGTTCGCGTAGAGCGTCGCGAGCAAGGTGTCGTCGACGAAGCCGGTGAAAATGATTTTCTCCTCGAGCCCGCCTCGGCGCACCTCGTCCGCCAGGCCTGTTTGTTTCCAGCCGCTGCCGCCGACGATGACGAGATCGCAACCCGAGCGAACATCTTCAGGCAGCAGCCCATAGGCCTTGATAAGATTGCCGAGATTCTTCCTGGGCTCCAGCGTGCCGACAAAAAGCGCGTAAGGCCTCGCGATGCCGAGAGGTTCGAGGCTGGAAAAACCGCCCGGTGCGGGGAGTGGCGTGGTGCCGGGCGCGACCGTGCGGACCGGCGCCTTCAGCCATGAAAACTCTGCCTTCAACGCAGCTGCCGTGGCGCTGGAATCGGCCGCCACGACATCGGCCCTTCGCAACGCCGGTTTCATCAGCAGGCGCTCGCCGAGCAAGGTCCGCATGCGCATGGTTTCGGGCGCGTGCACCCAGACAAGGTCGTGGACGGTCACTACCCGCGCGATCCGGCTGTCCAGAACGAGTGGCAGGCGGTGGGACGGCCCCCAGAAAACCTCGACCTCGTCACGAGCGGCCGCGGCAGGCAGGACGGCTTGCCCCCACAATGCCCGCCCCGGAAGCGACCGGTATCCGCCCGTCCGCAAGGCGACGGCGCGCGGCAACTGGTAGTCGGCATTAATCGGGGCGGGAACGTAGACGCAGACCTCGGCGCCGAGCGCCGACAGCGCCTTGATCGACTTATGGACGAACCGGCCGATTCCATCCGTGGCCGATCTCAGGTTCCTGCCGTCGATGCCGATTTTCAATGGGTTCTCCGGGAGCGGGGCAGGGGGATGTCGAAAGACAGGCCTGGCCCGAGCAGCCGGCACTTCGCCGGCGCCTGAGAATAACTGAGTCGGCCGGCTTTGCTCATGCAACGCCACGGTTCATCCGGATGAATCAAGAATCCGCCGAGCCCGCCTGACAACAGCTATCGCCTGAACAGTTCGGACAGGCCGTGTTTGAAATTGTCATAGGCGAACTGCCGCGATGCGGCCTCCCTGGCTTCCTTCTGCCTGCGCACCGCCGTGGCGCGGTCCCCGAGGATCGCCATGACGCGGTCGGCGAACCCGTCGACGTCGCCGACGTCAACCAGCTCGAGACAGGCCGATACATCGCCGAGCTCCAGGGTAATCAGAGGGATGTTCGTGGCGACCACCGGTACGCCGAGATGCAGTGCCTCGGTTATCTGCGTCGGAAAATTTCCTTCCATCTCCGACGTGAACAGCAGGCAGAGCGCGTTGCTGTAGAGATAGCCGAGCTCGGCGTCCGTGAGCTCCGGCAGCGAGACCAGATGGCTTTCCGCGCCGCCCGCCGATTTGCCGCTCAAGGGCGTGGTCAAAAGTCCGAAGAGCCGGTCCTTGCTTCCCGCCTTCTCCAGTCGCTCGTTTACGATGGCCACCGTTCTTGCGAAGTCGGCAAGCCGCTTCGAGGGTCGGCTCCGGGTCGGATAAAACACGTAATGTCTCGGCAGCTTTGCGAGCTGACCGGACGTCTCGGGCGTTTCGGCGCTGAGTGAGCCGTCGTTGAGGAACGGCAAGGGAATATGGGCGATGTCTTGCGCCCGCACGGCCAGTTCCGTCTCCGGCAGATAAGAGGCCGTGAACGCCGAGTTCGTCAGAACACGCCGCGCCATGCCGGCCAGGTTTTTGCCGATCAGGGCGGATTGCCGCGTGGCTCCCATCTCCGCCGAACGCTTGTAGAAATGCGGCATATAGTCGGGAAGATAGAGAACGACGTCCTTGTCCTTCAAACGGGAAAGCTCGGGAAACATGTAGTAGTGCGGTATCAGGACGTGATCGATGCCCGCGTCCGCATTGATCAGATCGACATATTTCTCATGCGGCACGACACCGATCGCGAGCTTGACGCTGGCGAGCCGCTGTTGCGCCTTGCGGAGAACCTTGAAGGCCGCCACGGCGGCCGTCGATACCAGCGCGCGCGGCATGCCCTTGAAATTTTTCGACCGGTAGAGCGCCTTCAGGTGATCGACATTGGCCGAGAATGGCCGCGTCGATGCGATCTCGCGCAGACGTCTCATTGCCGTCATGGGCTTCCCGCTGCCGGAAATGTCATCGTCGACGAACATGATTTTCAGATCGGAGCTTGCGGCGGGCGCGAGGAAGCCGTGGACGCGACCGGCATCTTCCCTGCGGCTTGTGGCGACGATTTTGAAGCCGAGATCGGAGAGCCCGCGAACGATCTGGCGCACGACGCGCGCTATCCCCTCCGCGCAGTGATATTTGCCGTCGCGATGCACGATCAGCGGTCCGAAGCCATGGAAGGCGACGAGCACGGTCTGTGCGGCCGGTGCCGTCGTCGTCGCCGTGGGCGTGTAGATCAATCCCGGCGCGCGGTTTGCACCCTCTTCGCCCAGCGCCCTTGTCATCGCCGCGTCGAACAGCGGCCAGACAAATTCCGGCTGATAGAGCTTGCGCACCTCGGCCTGGCTTTCGATGATTTCGCGCGAAAGCGAGCCGTCGCCTTTCCTCAATTGCTCCGAGCGCTTCACCAGGTCTTCCATGCTGCCGGCCCTGCCGGGCGCCTCGGCCGGGAAATAGCGTGAAAGCAGGGATCCGTTCTTGAACAGCACCGGGCCGCCAAGCGTCATGAACTCTATCGGCGGCAGATAGCAGACGGTCGGCTCTTCATAGTGATACGCAAAGCCGCGCATCCGGGCGAATTGCCTGAGGAGTTCGGACCGCTCAACGGTGCCTACGACCTGCACGTCGTCGACGGGTATACTTTGTGCACCGAAGATTCTATAGCCTCTGGCCGGGAAATGGCGTTTCAAGAGACGGAAGTTGTTGCTGTAATATGGAATGTCCGCCACCCTCGGGCAGAGCAAAGCCAGTTCCGGCACCGCGGCTTCGGTGTTCCATGTGTCCCGCAGATCGGTCACATCCTTTGTGAGGCAGTAGGGAACGACCATCATGCGCGACCGCAGCCACTCGTCTTCTATCCCGGCCACTTTTTCGGAATGCGGCATGAACCAGAAATCGTTCCGCTCCGTGATCAGCGGCAGCCCGCCTATATTGATGAGTTCATTCGCCAGGCTGTACGGCTGGCCATAGGTGCGGTAGATGACGCGCCCGCGATAGGCCTTGAGGAAATGCACGAGCCATAGCGGATTGATGGTTACGATCGCGGCTTCAAAATAGGCATTGAGAACCTCGGCTGCATCCGGCGGAATCTCGTCATAGAAGAAGTTGGTCCCTGCCAGGATCCTAAGAGCCTCCTTCGGCAGGCTTGAGTCTGGCGGAGACCAGTCATAGACCGCAGACTGATCGTAGATGTTGCTTAGATATGGCGGATTGAACACCTCATAGCCGAGGCTCCGCAAATGCGGGAGTTCCGTCTGCGAGAGCACTTGATGCATGCCCAGCCAAAAAATGCGTTTCTTGGTATTCATCCGCTTACGACTCTAGGGGGCGGTGTCTCGTATTGCAGTGCACTATCGATTGTCAAACAAGAGTTCCCGCTTGCCATTGTCCGTTTGCAATGGGTAGGAAGCTGGTCGTTAAGGACTAGGTTGAGGTATGGCAGACTGCGAAATTGTGTTTGATATGAGATGCCTGCAGGACCCTTCCTACAAGGATCGCGGCGTCGGCAAGCTATCGGCGAATCTAGTCAGGCACGTAGGCTGCTTCCGCAGCAAAATTGAAACGTTGACTCTCGGTCTGGTTGATCCGGGTCTGCCGCCGTTGGAGGACCGTTTCCGCCGCCTGGTCGATCAGGTCCAAAGCAACGCTTATCTCGGCGTCAAAGAGCGTTCGACGGTGTTTGTCGAATTGTCTCCCATGACTCACGACCCGTTGTTTCCGGGTCGCATCGTTAATGACCCGGATATCCTGAAACTTGCGGTCGTCTACGACTTCATTCCGCTGATGAAACCGGAACGTTATCTGCCAACTGCGTCCAGCAGGCTTGACTATCATACGCAGCTCGTCTGGCTTTCTCGCTACGACCACTTTTTTCCCATCTCGCAACACACGTCCGACGAGCTCCGGCGCATCCTCAATGTAAATCCGCGGCACATTACCAACACAGGAGCCCCGATAGGGAGCGCATTTGAGCGCATCGACACGTCCAAACAGCCGGCAAGGCTTTCGGAGCACTATGTTCTGGTTTGCGGCGGAGCCGAGCCTCGCAAAAATGTCGAATGTCCGATCCTTGCCCACGCGCGAAGCCGCGAATTGCAGGATGCGGGCGTCCAGCTCGTGGTCACCGGAAACTACCCGCCGGGTTGGCAGGCGGGCTTGCGCGACCTCTATAGGGGCAACGGCGGCAAAGCCGAGCTTCTGATTTTTCCCGGCTTTGTCGACGAGGATGAGCTCGTATCGATCTATCGTGGTGCCCGATGTGTAGTCGTTGCGGCGGAGATGGAAGGGTTCTCGATGCCGGTCGTCGAGGCTATGGCCGCTGGTTCGCCGGTAATCGCGTCTTCCATCCCTGCTCACAAGGAGCTGGTTGGTCGGGAAGATTTGATGTTCCCGCCTGGCGACGTCGAGAATGTCGGACGGAAAGTCGAAGCGTTCGTTCGCGATCCTGGCAAGCGCGCTGAAATCATTCGGGACCAATCGACGCGGTGGCAGCGATATCGAGCCGACAAGATTGCCGGTGAATTTTGGGCGAAGGTGAGCGATCTGGTTGCGCATCGCCGGCCAAAGCACAGTGGCGTCCTCAGAGGTACGCGGCCACGAATTGCATTTCTCAGTCCCATGCCGCCCGACCAGTCCGGCGTCGCCGACTATTCGGCAGCGACAATCAAGGAACTCGGAAAATTGGCCGATGTTCACGTATTTTCAAAACACCCGCCCGTCGCCACGCCTGAGGGAGCTGCATCGGCTCGGCAAATCACGGCTCTGCCGTGTTTGTCCTCGGGCTTTGATCGAGTGATTGGGGTGATAGGGAACTCACATTTTCACCTGGAGGTGTTCCACCTCCTTGAAAGATACGGCGGAGCCTGCATCGAGCACGACAACCGCCTGCTTGGCTTCTATAGAATTCTTATGGGCTCGGCGCGCGCCCGGGCGCTTGCGGAGCGCGAGCTCGGACGGCCTGTGATGGAGGAGGAAATCGGCTCCTGGTTGCAGGACGAGTCACGGCTCAAGGCCACGTTTCTCGGGGAAGTCGCCGAATGGGCTTCGCCGATGTTCGTGCACTCGCGTGTGACGGCCCAGATCGTTCAGGAGCGCTTTTCAAAGGCGGCGATTTATTTGCCTTTTTCGATCTATCGACAATGGCAGATCGATCCCACGGATCGCGGGTTGAAACTTGCCGCCAGAACGAGGCTCGGCATCGATCAGCAGGAATTTGCAGTCATATCCCTAGGCCTCGTTCATTCCAACAAAGCAGTCGAGGAGTGTATTTGGGCCGTCGATCTTCTGCGCAGTTGGAAGATACCTGCGAAGCTCTATTTCATTGGCGGATTCGCCGATGACGAATGCCGATTTAGAAATCTGGTGTCCTATCTGGATCTAGCGGATCATGTATCGTTCTCATCGGGATTTGTCGGCGAGGCACAGTATCGCGATTATTTGCTCGCGGCCGACGCGGCGGTTCAATTGCGAACGCATTTCTTCGGAGGTCTGTCTGGAGCGCTGCTCGACTGCATAGCCGTCGGGCTGCCGACTGTTACGAACGAAGATTTGGCGATGGCGATGGAGGGGCCGCCATATCTCTCTTCCGTGCCCGATCACCCCAGTCCCGTCCTTGTCGCGGAGTCACTTGCCGAGATTAGCCGGAAAGGCGCCGATCGGTCTCAATTCGATGAGGCACGGCGAGATTATTCCGAAGTTCACAGTTTCGAAAATTATGCGCGCAAGCTGTATGAGGGACTAGGTTTTGAGATCGGCACCGGTCATCGAAGCCCATAAGGGAAGCACATTGCCGCCAGCTCCGATCTTTGTCGATTTGACCGAATTGACGACCCAACCTTTGCGCACCGGGATCCAGCGGGTGGAGCGTGAGATTTTGAGCCGCTGGCGGGGCCCAAGGGCGCTTGTGCCGTGCCGCTTCGATGCCGAGAAGCTGGGGTTTTTTGCGTTGCCGGACGCGGTGGTGGAAATACTTACGGAAGACAGCAATCACACCGTGGAAGATGACAAGGAACGGCTCCTGAGTCACCTTGAAAAGGGGACGCCGGTCTCACAGGACGATATCGAGGCCGGCCTGCACAATCCTGAAGTCTTTTACGAGCAGCGGCGCGCCGAAGCATACAGGGCGCTGTGCCGCGACGGCACCGCTTCGGTCAGTTGGCTTGTCTATGATTTCTTGCCCTTTCTCCATCCGCAGGGCTGGGAGCCGCGGACGACGGAGCGCCTGATGCATTACGTGCGTACGCTTCGCGAAATACCGCGTGCTGCGTTCATCAGCGAACAGACCCGCAATGACTACCTGCATCGTATCATCCGGGATCCTGGGCGCGCGGGTCCGGTGATCCCTCTTGGAGGCGACGGCCTCGCCCTGTCGCGCCAAAGATTCGATCGCCGACGGCGGGTGTTCACATATGTCGGGACGATCGAGCCGAGAAAAAACGTGGCCGATATTCTCGAGGCCTTCGAGATGCTTTGGCAGCAGGATGTCGACGTCGAATTGACTGTCATCGGCCGGATAGAAAACCGATCGACCCGCGAGCCGCCGATCCTTGAGCGCCTCAAGCCCGAGCCTCGATTCAGATATCTTGGTCATGCAAGCGATGACGCGATGAGGCAAGCTCTGCAAAAGACCAGGGCAACCCTGTTCGTGAGTTCGCTGGAGGGCTTTGGCATTCCGCCCTATGAAAGCCTGGCAAGCGGCATCCCGGTGATTGCATCCGCGAATTTGCCAAGTCTCGACGTGCTTTCGCCCGGCGGCCGCATCATTCTCCACGAAATAGGCCCCGGCGCTATCGCCGGCGCGGTCCGCCAACTGCTCGACGACGAGTTTGCGGAAAAGCTGTGGGGAGAGGCAGCGAGCCTGCGAATACCGACTTGGGACGAATTCGTGCAAAGGCTCGCGTCATGGCTGCACGAGGCGAATTAGCGCTCTCGCTGCGCGTTTGATGCTATGGTGAGAGCGAGCGTTTCCAAGCTTTTTACGAGCTGGGCCTGCTCATGTCGCAACGCGTCAATGCTGGCCGAACCCTGTGGCAGCACTCCGATATCAGCTGAACCCTGCAATGCACCTATCTCACCGGAGCGTTGCCTATCCAGCCGCTCGAAGAGCGGTTGTAGCAGAAATGTTCTGACCCGCCACATGGCCGGCCGCACGATAGGCCTGAACAGCGCCTTGTAGATGCCGAAAACGCCCTTCTTCACGATCGGTCGCAAGCCGCTTTGAGTCGAACTTGAGGACGGCGGCGACACGCCGGTCGGTGGAGCCACGGAACTCGACGCTGGAGTGGAGCGGATGGAGTTGTCGCGGCCGACAACATGATGAAACCGGCGGACATTCCGTGCCAATGGCAGCACTGACCTTAAGGCTCGCGGGCCGTCGTCATCGCGAAGTTCGAGGACAAGACGATCGTAACGTGAGGCGCGGGAGGTTGCCAACGCGAGGGAGCTATGTTGCTGGGCAAGCTGTTTGGACAGCGCCGCGGTATTATCCGCCAGGCGCTTGCCCTCGGCCTCCGCCAATTCCCGCTCTTGTGCAAGTTGTTCGGACAGTGCCACCACGAGGTCTGCCAGGCGTTTGGCTTCGGCGCCCGCGTGCTCTTGCTGTTGCATAAGCTGTTCGGACAGCGCTGCCACCAGACGTTTGGCTTCGGCCTGTGCCAGCTCCCGCTCTTGGGCAAGTTGCGCGGACAGGACCGCCGCTTGGGCCGTCAGACGCTCGCCTTCGGCTTCCGCCTGCTCGATTGCCGCGGTGAGCTCAACTGATCGCTCTTGAAGCTCTGCGCTCTTTTGGCGTTGAGCGTCGCATTCCGTGAAAAATTGATCCCGTTCGGCAATGATCTGGGTTCGTTCGGCCGCCAACTGCTCCACAGCTGCGTTTAAGTTCCATTGTTCGAACGGCACATAGTTATCGAGAACATTCACCGGCGCCTGGAAGTGGCGAAGCAGTCCTTCGCTCTCGGCCCGTACATAGAAGACGTTGACGCCGTCGAAATACGCGCGCAAGAACCCGTTCGCGAGCAGCGTCGGTTCCCAATTCTGATTGACGAGCTCGTTCGACCATGGCGCGGTTGCTTCAATCACCAGCACCTGCGGTCGAACCAATTTCCAATTCGCGGCTCCGATGATTGCAGCCTCGGACCCTTCCGCATCGATCTTCAGAAAATTGATCTCTTGTCCGGTGGCATGCTGGGCGATGAGGCTGTCCAGCGTCACAGCCCGGACTCGAAGCATCCTCCCTTCGCGATCCGCCGTGACCGGCCCTTCGGCCACCTTGGACATGCCGGGATCCGATGAATTTTCGAAGAAATCGACTTCGCCCTCGCGGTCTACGACCACGGCCCTTACGTTTATGTCGCGCGGCCGTTCACGCGCCAGATCGTCGAACACCGCTCCGGGTTCGACATTTATGCCGGACCATCCGCGGTCGTAGAAGGTCTTGGTGACCGAGCCTATCGTCGGATGATAGGCGCCGATGTCGATATAGAAACCGGTCGCCGCATCTTTGAAAACGCGATCGAGTAAAACGTCTTCACGATTTTGGGCGAAGCTGATCATTGCAAGCGCGGCGCGTGGAGGTGCTGCCTCGACGCTCATGGTTTCTTCGTGCCTTGCATTTCGAATCGAAGAGCTCCGTTGATCCCGCTATTTGGTTGTCTACCTTACCAGACCAAAGGCCGTTGACGTTGGTTGCGAAACTCTCAACGGGAATATGCCGGTATCACCTCGCTGGCAACCGCCGGCGCAGTGCAAAAGTCTTGGTTTTGCGCTAGCCCAGGTTGGGTGCCGGCCGTCGTAACCGCCGCTTTGTCGAGGAATTCGGCGATCCAAACAGCGTCGATGAGTTATAGGGTTGGCGGCAGCGCCGTGCGATCTGGATCGCTGCTAGCCACGAATGCGCCTCGCACCGGTTGGTGAACCCATCGACACGAGCTGAACCTCGATCGGACCCGCCCCGATACTTTCCTCGTTGCAATTCGTTCGTGGCGAAGGCGTTCCAAGGCATCCCTTGTCCACCCTAACCGAAATTTTCCGTTTCAGTCGGAAGAATTCTCAGCCGAAATAGGCCGGCAGGACCTCGCTGGCGGATCCGTCCATGCGCACGCGACCATGATCCATCCATAGAACGCGATTGCAGTTTTTCTGCAACAGCTCGCGCGAGTGGCTGGCAAGGACAAGGATTTTGGTCGTGCTGACGATCTCGCGCAGTCGCTTGTCGGCCTTCTGCTTGAAATCCTCGTCACCGGTCGAAAGCCACTCGTCCATGACCAGTATTTCCGGTCGGATCGCCGTCGATGTCGAGAATGCAAGGCGCAGCTGCATGCCGGACGAATAGGTTCGGAACGGCATGTCGAGAAAATCGCCCAGTCCGCTGAACTCGGCGATCTCGTCGAATTGCTTGCGCAACTCGTCCGGGCGCATGCCCATCATCGCCGCGCGGAGCCGGATGTTCTCGCGCCCGGTTGCCTCCGGGTCGATGCCCAGCGAGATGTTGATGAGAGACACGCACTCACCATCGATTGCCGCGGATCCGTTGGTCGGCTTGTAGATGCCCGACATCACGCGAAGCAGCGTCGTCTTGCCGGAACCATTGTGACCGACAAGGCCGATGCGGTCCCCCTCCTTGATGGCGCAACTCACGTCCTCGAGGCCGCGCACGATGACATGGCCGTCGGTACGCCGGTCGATCGCACCGCCTGTCGCGACACTGAGGACCCTGTTCTTGAGCGAGCGGCTTGCCGCGTTGAACACCGGAAATTCGACCGAGACGCCGGCCAATGTGATGGAAGCCATGGGAATGCTCAAAGCCAATAGGGAACGCGATGGCGATAACGGCTAAAGAGCAACAGCGCCGCCGTCCAGCCGAAGACCGCAAACCCAATGCACGCCATCCAGTTGGTTGCCGAGGGGAGGTTGCCCAACAGCGGGTCCCGCACGACACTGATCAGATGATAAAAGGGGTTAAGATCAAGCAACAGCCGCGAAATGCCTTCTGGTAGTGTCCGGGGCATCCACATCACCGGGGTCAGATACAAGACGACCTGCAGCATATTCTGCACTACTTGCGTCATGTCGCGGTAGCGGGCGCAGAGTACGGCCAGGATCAGCATGATCCAAAGCAAATTGAGCGTCAAAATGACAAAGCCGGGCAGCGCCAGGAAAATATCCCATGTCGGCATGCGCCCGACAGCCAGCAGGACGAGAGGGTATATCAGGATGTTGTGGCCGAGAATGATGGCGTTGCGGTACAATGTCCTGAGCACATGGGTAAACAGCGGCATGCGCACCTGAAGGATAATGCCCTCGGCCCCGATGAAGGCGGTGCAGCCCTCGTTGATCGATGTCGAAATGAACCCCCAGAAGATCAGGCTGACGCAAATGTAGGGCAGGTACTCTTGCATCGGCGTGCGGAAGAGCGTGCCGAAGACAAACCCGAGCGCACCGATCAGGACGCCCATGTTGATCGTCAGCCAAAACGCTCCGACCCGCGAACGGCGGTAGCGCTGGGCCACGTCCTGCCAACTGAAAGTCGTCGCAAGGTGGTGTTTGTGGAGCGCAACGCCGATATCGGCGAATGCATCTGTAAGGAAGCCTGTTCTGGTCGGCAGCATATATCCCGTTCGTTTGTTCTGCCCAGGCCCGACTGTACGCGAAAGGTGCGATACATTATTGGCCTGGCGACATCAAGTTTGATGAGCCGCCTTTTCAAAGCGTCTTTCGTTCGAGGCGTATGAGATTGCCGTTTTGGTCCAGCCATGGGGCCAGGCGATTGCGGATATCGGCCAAAACCTCGGGCCGGGTATCGAACTTGCTGCGGTCTGAAATGTGTCGGCGGTGGAAAAACGTCTCCTCGTCGTAGTAGGTCCAACCGCCATCGACAATCTTGCGCTTCCTGTCCTCGACATCCTTCAGGAGGTCCGAAATGCGCCGTTTGCTCAAATCCCGGCAATCCTTCGCCCACTCGATGGGGCTGTAGTCGGGGCAGACATAACGACCGATTTTCCATGTCGAGCGAAGTCTTCGGCCTTCGATTTCATCCATGCTGACCACAAGCGAGTGCGCCGCAATACGTTCGTAGAGACGCAGCCACGGCAGCATGACAGCGTCGATGACTTGTGCAGGTTCTCCGTCGAACATGGTGAGCCACGACAAAACAGCGTTTTCCGGCTTTCTGATCGTGCAGACCGATTTGACGGAGCCGTTTCGCACAAAGGCGATCAGCTCATCATCGGCATCATGCGCCTTGTAGATCGCGTGAGCGGTCTGCCCAGACGTGAACTGCGCGCGCCTGTCTGAAAGGACGGACGCAACGCCGCCTCTGCGGGACAGTGCTTGCTTGATCACATTATAGGAATAGGTCGACCCGCTGCGAGGCATCCCGGAGACGAAGACAAGCATTTATGGGGTCACCGAGCTGCCGAGCATAGCGCCATATACCTCGAAAG
Organism: Mesorhizobium montanum; assembly: GCF_033977145.1. Taxonomy (NCBI): domain Bacteria; kingdom Pseudomonadati; phylum Pseudomonadota; class Alphaproteobacteria; order Hyphomicrobiales; family Phyllobacteriaceae; genus Mesorhizobium; species Mesorhizobium montanum. Next base: position 64,383 of record NZ_JAVIJF010000005.1, read on the forward strand.
GATCGATCTAGATGATCTCGATCTCCGGGAACGGGAAGATGAACTTGCCGCCATCCGCCAGATATTCGCGTTCCCGGCGCAGGATTCCATCCTTGAAGTGCCAGGGCAGGACCAGAAAATAGTCCGGCTTCATCGCCCGCGCTTCCGCTTCGGAGACGATTGGTATGTGCGTTCCAGGCGTCATGCGGCCGAATTTCTCCGGGTTGACTTCGGCGATGGCAGGGATTTCGGCAGCGGTGAGGTTGCAAAATTGCAGGACGACATTGCCCTTGGTGGAAGCACCGTAACCCAGCACCTTCTTGCCGTCGGCGACGAGTGCCTGAATGAGGCGCGACAAATCCTGCCTGTGCCTGAACACGCGCTCCTCGAAGTCGCGGAAGGGCCGCGGCGTGGATAGCCCCATGCGATCCTCCTGCTCGAGCAGCCAATCGATGACCGCTTGATCGGTCTTGACGCTTTCGTTGCCCTTGTGGGCGGCGGTGACGGCGAAACTGCCGCCATTGATGTTGTTCATGACGACATTGACGACCTTCAGCCCGGCCGCGTCCAGGATCTTCGTCACGACTCCCAGGGAGTAATATTCGACATGCTCGTGACAGATCGTGTCATACGAGTTCAGGCGAAGCATGGACGGCATGTAGCTCTGTTCGAAATGCCAGATGCCGTCCTCGGCAAGCACTTCGGCCACCTGACGCGCAAAGGCGATGGGGTCTTCAAGATCGTAGAACATTGCAATGGACGTCACGACCTTCGCCCGCTTCTGCGAGACTCCGCGATATGCTTCGGCGGAGAAAAAGTCCGGCACCAGCTTGACGTCGTCCGGATAATACTGCGCGAACTTCTTGGCCGTCGGATCGATGCCTACTCGCGTCAACCCAGGAATTGAATAGGCCTTGAGCGTCGTGCAGTCGTTGCTGCCGATATCGAGGACGACGTCGCCGCCGCGCGGAGAAGCCAGCCGTTCCAGGAACCGGACCTTGTGCGTCAGATGATCGACCATCGACTGGTTCAGGCCCGAGCGATAGCCGTAATTGTCGCCATACATCTCGCTCGGCTCATAGGAATGCTTCAGCTGCAAAAGCCCGCTTGAAGGAGACCAGACCAGTTCGAGCGGCCCTTTGGTTACGGGCTCAGCGGCGGATTTCGGGAACACCCCCGTGAGCGCCTGTTCACCGAGATTGAGGACAGAGACAAGGTCCTTTTCCTTGCCGACACGGCAGGCCTCGATGGCGTGGTATCTTACCTCGGTCATGATTTCTGTACTCTCGGTTGGTGTTGGAAGGGGTGGCCTTGCTTACGCCTTGGCCACGCGTGCGCGGCAATCCGCCAGAACCGCCGCAAGCGTATCTTCGAAGCGATGCTCGGGCGCCCAGCCAAGTAGGGTTCGGGCGCGGGTCGCGTCGCCCACGATGCATGGCAGGTCGCTCGGCCGCAGCCGCAAGGGATCCTGCTCCGTGACGATCCTGGCGCTGCTTTGCGCCAACAAGAGATCGAGAATGTCTCCCATCCGCCATGAAACGCCGGATGCAACGTTAAAAATAGTGTTCGGCGCAAGGTCGTGGCTGCTCGAGACCACGCGCGCATAGGCATTGGCGACGTCGCGCGCATCCAGGAAGTCGCGCTTTGCGTCCAGATTGCCGACGCGGATGACCGGTTCAGCCAGGCCTGCTTCAATCCGCGCAATCTGCATGGCGAAGGCCGGCACGGCAAATGCGTCTGTCTGGCCCGGTCCCGTATGGTTGAAGGGCCGCATCCGGACACATTTCAGCCCGTGGCGCGCCAGCGCGCCCAAGGCAAGATCGGCCGCGGCCTTCGTTACGGCATAGTCGTCGAGCGGAGCAAGCAGCGTGCTTTCGTCGAGCGGTCGTCCGGCTTTCGCGCTTTCGCCATAGACCAGGCCCGATCCGACATGGACCAGCCAGCAGTCCGGTGCCTTGTCGAGGACCGCATTGGCCACGTTGAGCGCGCCGCCCACGTGAATGCGCCAGGTGTTCTGAGGATCGGCCTGGGCGGCGCCGAGGGCCGCGACCGCCGCCAAGTGAATGACATGCGTGGGCCGATGACGGGCAATGGCGTCATGCACGGCGGCCGTGTCGGTGACGTCCAGCGCTTCGATCTGGCCGAATGCCGGATGCGGACCACCGTCCTTGGAGGTTGCGACAACGACACAATCGCGGCCGCAAATGTTGCGCAGCGCATCGCAAACATAAGGGCCGACGAACCCCCGCGCACCGGTAATCAAAACCCGCATGCCGACCTCGCTGCCCATGACGCGTTGCTAACGGGCGCAGTTGCCGGATGCATTGCAGGGCAAGGCTGACCTTGCCGACGGCTCGCAGGGGTGGCGTGCTGGGCCCGGGCAAAGGCTATCCGCCGGCCGACCGGGCCGGTGATCAGAGCACGATGCGTCAAGCTACCGACCATGAACTCGGGGTTTCCTCTGCCTACATGCGACCGGCGGAATGACGTGCAAGATCGGCATCCACCATCTCCTTGATCATCTCTTCCAGCGAAATCGTCGCTTCCCATCCGAGCTTTGCCTTTGCCTTGCCGGGGTTGCCAAGCAGGATTTCGACTTCCGCCGGCCTGAACAGGTCGGGATCGATGACAAGATGGTCGTCCATCTTCAGCCCGACATGCTCAAAGGCGATCCGGCACATGTCGCGCACCGTCGTCGTCCTGCCCGTCGCGACGACATAGTCGTCGGGCTGATCCTGCTGCAACATCAGCCACATGGCGCGGACATAGTCTTTGGAGTGGCCCCAGTCGCGCTTGGCGTCAATGTTGCCCAGGCGCAGTTCCTTTGCCAGGCCCTTCTTGATGCGCGCGACTGCGTCCGTGACTTTGCGGGTCACGAATTCGATGCCGCGAAGTGGCGATTCGTGATTGAACAGGATGCCGCTCGAGGCGTGGAGGCCGAAGCTTTCGCGATAGTTGACGGTGATCCAGTGACCGTAGAGCTTCGCCACGGCGTAAGGCGAGCGAGGGTAGAAAGGCGTGGTCTCCGACTGCATCGGCTCCTGGATAAGGCCATACATCTCCGACGACGAAGCCTGATAGAAACGCGCCTCGGGGATTTCGAGACGCAGCGCCTCCAGCACATTGGTGACGCCGATACCGGTGACGTTGCCCGTCAATATCGGCTGCTGCCACGAGGATTTGACGAAAGACTGTGCGGCAAGGTTGTAGACCTCGTCCGGCCTTATTACGCGCATGGTGCGCGCCAGGCCCGACAGGTCCGTCAGGTTGCCATCCACGATCCGCACGTCTTTCTCAATGCCCAGCCATTTCAGGCGCGTGGTGTTGACGTCGGCTGTGCTCGACCGCCGCGCAAGTCCGTGGACCTCATAGCCCTTCGAGAGCAGGAGCTCAGCCAGATAAGCGCCGTCCTGCCCGGTAATGCCGGTTATCAATGCTGTCTTTGTCATCAATGCTCTCAGTATGTTTTGATAATTTCTCCCCAAGCCCCTGTGTAGTTGCCCGCCCCAGCCTGCGGACCAATGAATCGCTATGCGCGACCGTATACGTCGTCGAAGCGCACTATGTCATCCTCGCCGAGATAGTCACCGCTCTGAACTTCGATGATCACCAGGTTGATCTTGCCCGGATTCTCCAGCCGGTGCTTGTGGCCGCAAGGGATGTAGGTCGATTGGTTTGTCGCCAGGAACAGTTCCTGATCGCCGTTGACCACTTTCGCCGAGCCGCTGACCACGACCCAGTGCTCCGAACGATGGTGGTGCATCTGCAGGCTCAGGCGCCGCCCGGGCTTTACTTCGATGCGCTTGATCTTGAAGCGGTCGCCTTCTTCCAGAACAGTGTAGGTGCCCCATGGCCGGTGCACGGTCGAGTGAAGCAGATGCGCCTCATGTCCTGAAGCCTTGAGCCCTTCGAACAGTTTCTTGACGTCCTGGACCCGGTCGCGGGACGCTACCAGCAACGCGTCCGGCGAATCCACGATCACCAGGTCGCTCACGCCGACAGTGCCGATGACGCGCTTGTCCGAACTGATGTAGCTGCCGGCCGTGTCCACCGTGTGAACGTCTCCGCGTATCCTGTTCCCGCGACCATCCGCCGGGGTCAGTTCCGCCATGGCATTCCACGATCCGATGTCGTTCCACTCCATCTGGCAGGGAACCACCGCGAGATTGCGCGTCTTCTCCATCACCGCGTGATCGAGCGAGATGCGCGGCGCCAGCGTGAAATGCTCAGGAGAAAGTTCGATCCTGTCGGAGTTCCCGATGTTGTCGGACAGGCCGTGCTCATAGCTTGCGGCAACCGCCTCGAGGACGGCAGGGCAGTGCGCGGCCATTGCATCGAGCATGGTCCGCGCCTTGAAGCAGAAGATGCCGGCGTTCCAGAAGAAACGCTCCGACGCGAGGTAGGTCTTGGCCGTCTCGAGGTCCGGCTTCTCCACGAAACGGACGACCTTTTCGCCATCGGCCTCGATATAGCCGAAGGCGGTGTCCGGACGGCTGGGCCTGATGCCAAGCGTAGCGATCAGCCCTTGCCGCGCATGCTCGATGGCCCGGCCCATGACATTTGTGAACGCGGGCAGGTCGCCGATCATGTGGTCCGCCGGGAAAACGCACAAAATTGCGTCCGGACCCTGCGTTGCGTTGGTGTGGATGACAGCCGCGGCAACCGCGGCGGCAGTGTCGCGCCCTTCGGGCTCAAGAAGGAAAGTATGCGTGGGAACCGCCGGGGAAAGTTCGTCGAAGTCGTCTTTTGTCAGGAAAAGATGATCCTTCGACGTTACCGCGACGAGCTCCGCAACGTCCTTCAGCGAGACAGCCCGCAGCACGGTGTGCTGGATCAGCGAGCGCCCATCCGCAACTTTGAGGAAGGGTTTCGGGTGCGATTGCCTGGACGCCGGCCATAGCCGCGACCCGGCGCCGCCGCTGATGATGACGGGAACCACTTTCATTCAACGGCCTCTCGCTCGTCCGCCAGTCTGGTGTCCCGCGCGCGTTCGAGGGCTATTGCCACAATTTCAGTCGCCCTGTCCTGGCTGGCGGCCTCGGCATAGCAACGAAATTCAGGAGCGTTGCCGGAAGGCCGCAGATGGATGATCTCGCCGCTGGTCATTCGCGCCCTGAGACCATCGGTCTCATCGACGTCCGCGACGGTGCCGAAGGGGGCAAGGAATTGCCGGAGCGCGTCGCGGTCGATGAGCTTGCGCATCAAGCCGCGCGATTTCTCGACAGGGAAGTTCTCGAGCCGCTCGCTGGCGCAGACCGGAAGATTCCAGGTTTCGCGCAAGCTGGACAGCGATTTTCCCGTCGATGCCACGGTGCCCAGCACCGCCAGCATCGGCAGAAATGAATCCCGTGTCGGCAGCGCGGACAAAACCCTGCCGTTCACCGGGCAGTCCGACCCCAAAAGAACCCCGCCATTGGCTTCGAAGCCGACAACGATGCCGCCTGCCTGCCGCGCGGCGTCCATTGCCTCTATGACGAAGGGAGACCCGACCTTGGTTCTCTTGACACTGAATCCGAAAGCCTCGGAGATGCCTGAATTGGAGGTGATCGGCGTCACCACGATGTCGGCCCGCAGGAACAGGGCCGTGGCCAGCCCGATCAGGTCGCCGCGGAACAGCTCGCCTTCTTCGTCGACGATGAGAGGGCGATCGGCATCGGCATCGGCCGAGAGGACAGCGTCGAATTTGAGTTCGCGCACCCAGTCCTTCAACTTCGCCATCGTTTCCTGGCCGACGGCCTCCGTATCGATGGGCACGAAAGTGTCCGTTTTCCCGACGGGGATCACTTCCGCGCCGCAGGATCGCAGGATCTCGACCAGCAGCTCCGCCGCGACTGTACTGTGCTGGTAGACGCCGAGCCTCATTCCGGAAAGAGCGCGAGGGGCAAGAATAGCGTCGACACGGTCTCGAAAGGCCGCGAGCGCCTGTTCATGGCCGGCTTGCCGGTCCGTGCGGGCCGGCGGCCACGGATATTGGTCGGACAGTACAGCGACATGGCTGGTTATCGCGGCCTCATCCGCCTTGTCGATCTCGCCCTTCGGCCCATAGAACTTGATGCCGTTGCGATCGGCGGGAATATGCGAGCCGGTCACCATAAGCGCCGCGGCGTCGTGCCGGCGGGCGTAAAAGGCAAGAGCGGGGGTGGGGATCGGACCGCAATCGACCGGCTGGAACCCGGCCGCGGCCAGTGCGGCCATGCAATCTTCGGCAATCGTTTGACTGCTGTCGCGCAAGTCGCGCCCCACGAAGACCTTGCCTTCCTGAAATCCGGTCGACCGCAAGCGCCGGGCAAAACCCTCGGTATAAAGTCCGCTTGGCCTTCCAATCAATTCGGAAGCCAAACCCCGAACGCCGCTTGACCCGAATTTCATCAGTCTGCTTTTGCTGTTGGAAGTTCGCCGCTACTTATTGGAGTGAGCCCGGCTGTCAACAGCAAAAAACACCTCGAAATCCGCGTCTTTCCTAATATCCCCAGACGGCCAGTTCGTTGCCGGCCGGATCGGTGAAATGAAACCGCCTGCCGCCGGGGAAGGCAAAGATCGCCTTGACGATGGTCCCGCCGGCACTCTCCACCGCGTCCAGCGCTTCCTCGAGATTTTCCGAGTAGAGCACCGGCAGCGGTCTGGCCGGTGCCTCGCCGGTATCGGCCTGGAAGCCGCCGTCGAGGCCCTCGGCAAAGGACGAATAGGTCGGGCCGTAATCGGTGAACGACCAGGAAAAGGCGGCGCTGTAGAACGACTTGACGCTGTCCAGCCTGCCACCTGTTGCCGGCAATTCCAGATAGTCGAGTTTTCCGTTGAGTTTCATCATGCTACTCCGCTATGTTCCTGTTATGTTCTATATTGTCGGGCAGGGGCCGGCAAGTCTTTTTGACGCGGCTTTTGCTTAATCGCCGGCAAGTCTTTTTGACGCAGCTTTTGCTTAATCGATTGTAGCGGTGGCGCTTGCTTTGCGGGTGCCTTGCCTTTCGCACTGCAGCATCCTATCGCTCGGATCGCGAAGGCGGGGAACCGGGCCTTGGTCCGGATGTTTCTATCTTCCACGAACTGGAGGGCAAGCATGACCAAGTGGGTTTACACCTTCGGCGACGGCGCCGCCGAAGGCCGTGCCGGCGACCGCAACCTTCTCGGCGGCAAGGGTGCCAACCTGGCCGAGATGTGCAGCCTCGGGCTGCCGGTGCCGCCCGGTTTCACCATCACCACCGAAGTCTGCAACGCCTATTATGCCAACGGCCGCACCTATCCTGGCGCGCTTGAGGCGGATGTCGTCTCCGCGCTCGACGATATCGGCCGGATCACCGGCCGCCGCTTCGGCGATCCGTCGAAGCTGCTTCTGGTCTCCGTGCGTTCCGGTGCCCGCGCCTCCATGCCCGGCATGATGGATACGGTGCTCAATCTCGGCCTCAACGACGAGACGGTCGAGGCCTTGGCTGCCGATTCCGGCGATGCGCGCTTCGCCTATGACAGCTACCGCCGTTTCATCCAGATGTATTCCGATGTCGTCATGGGCCTCGACCACGAAGTGTTCGAGGAGATCCTCGAGGACCAGAAGGCAAGCCTCGGTCACGAGCTCGACACCGAGCTGACGGCCATCGAATGGCAAGGCGTGATCGCGCTCTACAAGGCCAAGGTCGAGGAAGAGCTCGGCAAGCCGTTCCCGCAGGATCCCCAGGAGCAGCTCTGGGGCGCGATCGGTGCCGTGTTCTCGAGCTGGATGAACAACCGCGCCATCACCTATCGGCGCCTGCACGACATCCCGGAAAGCTGGGGCACGGCGGTTAATGTCCAGGCCATGGTGTTCGGCAACATGGGCGACACGTCCGCAACCGGCGTCGCTTTCACGCGCAATCCCTCGACCGGCGACAGGCAGCTCTACGGCGAGTTCCTGGTCAACGCCCAGGGCGAGGATGTGGTCGCCGGCATCCGCACGCCGCAGAACATCACCGAGGCGGCGCGCATCGCCGCCGGCTCCGACAAGCCGTCGCTGCAGAAGCTGATGCCCGACGCCTTCCAGGCCTTCGTCGACATCTCCGATCGGCTGGAGAAGCACTACCGCGACATGCAGGACCTCGAATTCACCATCGAGCGCGGCAAATTGTGGATGCTGCAGACCCGCTCCGGCAAGCGTACCGCAAAGGCTGCGCTGAAGATCGCCGTCGAGATGGCGAAGGATGGGCTGATCACCAAGGATGAGGCGGTCGCCCGCATCGATGCAGCCTCGCTCGACCAGCTCCTGCATCCGACCATCGATCCGAAGGCCGCGCGTGATGTCATAGGCATGGGCCTGCCGGCCTCGCCCGGCGCTGCCACAGGCGAGATCGTCTTCTCATCGGGCGATGCCGAGGACGCCAAGGCGCAAGGCCGCAAGGCGATCCTGGTGCGCATCGAGACCAGCCCCGAGGACATCCACGGCATGCACGCCGCCGAAGGCATCCTCACCACTCGCGGCGGCATGACCAGCCATGCGGCGGTCGTTGCGCGCGGCATGGGCAAGCCCTGCGTTTCGGGCGCCGGCTCGCTGCGGGTCGACTACAAGGCCGGCACGCTGCTCTCGATGGGCCAGACCTTCCGCAAGGGCGACGTCATCACCATCGACGGCGGCAACGGCCAGGTGCTGAAGGGCGCGGTCGCCATGCTGCAGCCGGAGCTGTCGGGCGACTTCGCCGCGATCATGGAATGGGCGGACGCCGCGCGCCGCATGAAGGTGCGCACCAATGCCGAGACGCCGCTCGACGCCCGCATGGCGCGTTCCTTCGGCGCCGAGGGCATCGGACTTTGCCGCACCGAGCACATGTTCTTCGACGGCGACCGCATCGTAGCCATGCGCGAGATGATCCTGGCCGACACCGAGAAGGACAGGCGCACAGCACTCGCCAAGCTTCTGCCGATGCAGCGCTCGGACTTCCTCGAACTGTTCGAGATCATGGCCGGCCTGCCGGTGACGATCCGCCTGCTCGACCCGCCGCTGCATGAATTCCTGCCCAAGACCGAGGCCGAGCTCGCTGAGGTCGCCTCGGCCATGAACGTATCGGCAGACAAGCTCCGGCAGCGCACCGACGCGCTGCACGAATTCAACCCGATGCTTGGTCATCGCGGCTGCCGGCTCGCCGTCTCCTATCCGGAGATCGCCGAGATGCAGGCGCGCGCCATCTTCGAGGCGGCGGTCGAGGCAGGCCGCGAGGCCGGCGCGCTGGTGGTGCCCGAAATCATGGTGCCGCTGGTCGGGCTGGTGAGGGAGCTGGAATATGTCAAGGCGCGCATCGATGCGGTCGCGCAAAGCGTCATGCAGGAGACAGGCACCAAGATCGACTATCTCACCGGCACGATGATCGAATTGCCGCGCGCGGCAATCCGCGCCCATGTCATCGCCGAAGCGGCCGAATTCTTCTCCTTCGGCACCAACGACCTGACCCAGACCACATTCGGCATCTCGCGCGACGATGCTGCGTCCTTCCTCGAAACCTACCGGCGAAAGGGCATCATCGAGCAGGATCCGTTCGTGTCGATCGATGTCGACGGCGTCGGTGAGCTGGTGCGGATCGCGGCCGAAAAGGGCAGGGCGACGCGGCCGCAGATCAAGCTTGGCATCTGCGGCGAGCATGGCGGCGATCCGGCCTCGATCCGCTTCTGCGAGGAGGTTGGCCTCGATTATGTGTCGTGCTCGCCCTACCGTGTGCCGATCGCCAGGCTTGCAGCCGCGCAGGCGGCCGTGGCGGCGGCGAAGGGCGGTGCCAAACGCGCCTGAGGACATTCGACGACCGGCTGCGGATACCTTACGTTTTTGTATGGAATGTCACGCGAACGTGCGCGTGACGACCCCGAATCTCGACATCGTTTCGTGGAAATTTCCGACACCGAATTTATTGGTGTCAGAAACCCATGTTGCAGATTTCCCCAACCGCTTTCCGGTCGATCCTGATCCTGCAGACCAAGTTTATCGGCGATATCGTGCTTGCCTCGGCGCTGGCGAAGAACCTGCAGCTTCAATATCCGGGCATAAGGATCACGTTTCTTTGCGAGGCGCATTTCGCCGGCTTCCTGACCGCTCACGGTATTGCCGCCGAGGCCATCCCCTTCAGCCGTGCCATGATGCGCGGCTCGCCGCTCGAGCGGGGACGCGAACTCTTCCGCATGGTGCGCACATTGCGGCAGCACCGCTTCGACATGACCATCGACATCACCGACTCCAAGACCTCGCGGATCATTTCCGGACTGGTCAATGCCCCGGTCAGGGTCGGCTATTTCCCGACGGAGCGGCCTCTGAGCTGGCATGAGCGCCAGCCCGCCAATGTCCGGATGAAGCCCTTCGGATTTGGCAAAAGGCACCATCTCTACCGCTATCTGTCTCCGTTGGAGGCGCTTGGCGTCGACCTGCGCGTCAGGGTGCCGGCCATTCGACCGCTGGCCTTCGAGACGGCGCGCGCCCTGGCCCTGCTGGCCAGGCACCATGTCCGGCCCAACGCCTTTGTCGCGGTTCATGCCGGAGCGAGCTTCGTCGGGCGCCGCTGGCAGCCGGAGCGCTTTGCCGAGGCAATCGACAGGATTGCCGGTGAAACCGGCCTGCGTGTGGTTCTGGTCGGCGGCCCCGACGAAAACGAAGCGACCGATAGGATCCTGGCCGCGACGAAGACGCCGGTCGTCAACCTGGCGGGGACGCTGCGGCTGGAGACGCTGCTTGCGCTGCTCAAGGAGGCGCGGCTGTTTCTCGGCAACGAAAGCGGCCCGATGCATATGGCGGCCGCCGCCGGCACGCCGGTCGTCGGCCTGTTCGGCCTGACCAGCCCGATCCGCTGGGGGCCGGTCGGCGTGCCCAGCATTTCGTTGCGGCCGTCCATGCCTTGCGACTGCGTCGGCGGCGACCTGTGCCGCCGGACCGACCCGAGCAAGGCATGCTGCGTCTGGCGCCTGGAGGTCGATCCGGTGGTGGACGCGGTGCTGGAGCTCCTGGCGCGCACCGAGATGGTCCTGGAAGCCGCGGTCTGACATTTGCGGGAAAATTCGGTGCCGCCCGTCGGCGGCGTCGCGCCTTTCGAGGCGCGTGCACAAGGTTACTCTGGTCCACGACCTTGTCGTCTTGTATATGGGACCCCCCTTGAAATGCGCGTGATGGCTCCAGATGTCGACGTCTCAACCCAGCTTCGTGGCCCCCGATCCATCCGGTGCCCGGCTACAGCTTGCCTCCGGCGCCGTGCGCTCGATCCTGATCCTGCAAACGAAATACATCGGCGATCTCATTCTTACCTCCGCGCTGGCGAAGAACCTACAGGTCGCATATCCGGACGCCAGGATTGTCTTCCTTTGCGAGGCCGGTTTCGCAAGCTTCCTGACCGCACACGGAATCGCGTCCGACACCGTCACTTTCCGGCGCGCCAGCGCGCGCGGCACTATTTTGCAACGCGGCCTGGAACTCTGGCGAGCAGTCCGCAAGCTACGCCGGTTCGGCTTCGATATGACCATCGACCTTGCCGATTCGAGAACATCGCATTTCATCGCCATGGTCGTTAATGCGAAGATCCGGGTCGGCTACTTTCCGAGCGAACAGCCGCTGCGTCGTTTCGAGCGCCAATCCGCCAATGTCCGGGCCAAGCCGTTCGGTTACGGCGAGAGTCATTTTCTCTACCGCTATCTTTCACCGCTGGAGGCGCTTGGCGTGGACCTGCGAGTGAAGGCTCCCTCAATCCATCCGCTGCCGTTGGAAACCGATCGCGCCTTGGCCCTGCTGGACAAGTTCGGTCTTCGGCGCAATGCCTTCCTTGTAGTACATGCCGGCGCAAGCTTCCCGGGGCGGCGGTGGCTGCCCGAGCGCTTCGCCGCGGTCATCGACACGATATCGACCGAAACCGGTCTCGCCGTCGCTTTGGTCGGCGGTCCTGATGAGGCTGAGGCGAACGACCAGATAATGGCCACGGTCAGGACGCCGGTCGTCAATCTTGTCGGGGCACTGTCGCTCGAGACATTGCTGGCGCTGCTCAGGCAGGCGCGGCTGTTTCTCGGCAACGAAAGCGGGCCGATGCATATGGCGGCGGCAGCCGGCACGCCGGTCGTTGGTTTGTTTGGGCTGACCAACCCGATCCGCTGGGGGGCAGTCGGCGTGCCCAGCATTTCGGTGCGACCTTCCCTGCCTTGCGACTGCGTGGGCGGCGATCTGTGTCACCGGACCAATCCAAGCAAGGCATGCTGCGTCTGGCGCCTCGAAGTGGACACGGTCGCCGATGCAGTGCGCGAGCTTCTGTCGCGGACGGAGGTGGCCTTGGAGCGCACGGTCTGATATTGCGGGAAAATTCTGCGCTCGGCTGTTGGCGCATCCCGATTTTCGCCTTGATGCCGGTCATCTTGGCACGGTTATCATGCGGTAAACTGTTCGATATGACGGACTTGAAATAAGGGATGCGCGTGCTTCGAAACTTTTTTTGCGCGATGGCGCTGTCGCTGTTCACGGCGTCGGCGGGCAATGCCGCTGCGTTGCTCGAGCCGACGCTGCATGTGAAGCCGCAGGGCGTTGAAGGCGTCGGCCGCGTCGCCCTGACGCTCGATGCCTGCGGCGGAAAGACCGACACAAGGATCCTTTCAGCGCTTGTCGACAACAGGATACCGGCGACGATTTTCGTTACCGGCATCTGGCTGAAGCGCAATGCCGAAGCCGTCGAGATCATGCGGGCGCATCCTGATCTGTTCGAATTGGAAAACCACGGTGGACGCCACATTCCTGCGGTCGATACGCCGCGCAAGATCTACGGCATCCGCAGCGCCGGCAGTCCGGGCGCCGTGCAGGCCGAGGTTGAATCCGGCGCCGCAGCCCTGGCCAGCGCAGGCGGGCCGGCGCCGAAATGGTTTCGCGGCGCCACCGCCGAATACAGCCCCACGGCGATCGCCATGATCCGCAAGCTCGGCTTCAAGATCGCCGGTTTCTCGATCAATGGCGACGGCGGCTCGCTGCTCGGCGTCAAGGAAACGGCGCGCCGCATCGGCGGCGCCAAGGACGGCGACGTCATCATCGCCCACATCAACCAGCCGACCCATGCGGCCGGCGAGGGCGTGGTTCAGGGGCTGCTCGCCTTGAAGCAGAAAGGCATGACCTTCGTGCGCCTGGACGATGCCGTAGGCAACGACGGCACGACCGATTGACCGGATTTCATGCATCGCTAGGCTGTTTTGAGATTCAGGTCGGGCCGGCATCACCTGAATATCGACATAGCCTCAGTCCGGCTTGGCCTCGACCGTCACTTTGTTCGTGTAGAACGCGCCGTGATTGCGGATCTCGGTCATTTCATCGAACGGGTGTTCGTAAGCCCACATCGCATTTTTGCCGGCTTCGCTCGCCGGCTGGACGCTCCAGTAGCTGGCATCGCCCTTGTACGGGCAATGCGTCGAGTGCTCGGTGCTGGCGAGCTTGCTGAAATCGATATCGTCGAACGGGATGTAGAAGGCGGCCGGATATGGCGGTTCCGACAGCACCCTGGCCCGGGTCGATCTGGCGATGACGATGTCGCCCGTGCGTACGGTCACAGTGCCGCGATAGGGTTCGACGGTGATCACCTTGTCGGGATTGCGCTGAAAGCCGGGGGCTGGATTGGCGAGCTTGTCCATGAGTGGTCTCCTTGCGGGAGATTTACATGTGTCGGGCAAGTGCCTCGCGCAAGCTCGCGCGGCGCGAGGCGTCATCACCATTCATTGAACGTCTGTAATCCAGCTGTCAGGCGGCCGTCTTGAAAGCATCCATTAGGCCGGCATAAGCGGCGGCAATGCCTGCCACCGGATTGGTGCTTCTTGCCGCTGTCTCGACCTTCAGCGCGCCGCCGGAGGCCGGCAGCGTGAGCAGCAGGAACTGGCGGTTGCCGCCGTCGCCGATGCAGGCGGCCGCGACATGTTCGCCCGCGGCGCCGTTGTCAACGCGCATTTTGAACAGCAACGTCCCGCCGACGGCCTCCAGCGCGCCGCCGACGACTTCGGCAAACTCATCTTCGGAAACGGCCTTGGTGTCCGGCGTCAGATCGTCCAGACTTTCGGCAAGCGTGCTTTCGAGGGCTTTTTCGTCGAGCTGCGCGTCCATGCGAACCACTCCATTCGCCAATCTCACCCAGCCCGTTAATGAACCTTAACGGCGACGATGGCCGGATTATGGCGGTTTCCCCTGGTCCTTAGATACATCCACCGCCTTGAACTTATGGCCGCTGGACAATCCGCCGGATCGTTTCACAATGCGTGGAACAACGACGCGAAAGCGCAAAGGGGAGGAACAGATGCTCGGATTGATGCAGCAATGGCCGCTGCTATGCCACAAGCTGATCGACCATGCCGAACGCCAGCACGGCAGCCGGGAGGTCGTTTCGCGTTCGATCGAAGGCCCGATCGTGCGCACCACCTATGCCGAAATCCATCACCGGGCGCTGAAGGTGGCGCAGCGGCTGGAGCGTGACGGCTTCGGGCTCGGCGACCGCATCGCCACGCTTGCCTGGAACACGGCCCGCCATATCGAGGCCTGGTACGGCATCATGGGCATCGGCGCGATCTACCACACGCTCAATCCGAGGCTTTTCCCCGAGCAGATCGCCTGGATCATGAACAATGCCGAGGACAAGGCGATCTTCGTCGATTTGACCTTCGTGCCGCTGGTGGAAAAGATCGCCGGCGCGGTCGGGTCGCTGAGAAAGGTGATCGTGCTGACCGACCGGGCACATATGCCGCAAACGTCGCTGGCGAATGCCGTCGCCTACGAGGAATGGCTGGCCGAGGCCGATGGCGCCTTCGCCTGGAAGACGTTCGACGAGAACACCGCCGCCGGCATGTGTTACACCTCGGGCACGACGGGCGACCCTAAAGGCGTTCTCTACAGCCATCGTTCGAACGTTCTCCACGCCATGATGGCAGCCATGCCCGACGCCATGGGCATGTCCACGCGGGACGTGATTTTGCCTGTCGTGCCGATGTTCCATGCCAATGCCTGGGGCCTTGGCCAGAGCGGCCCGATGATCGGCTCCAAGCTGGTGATGCCCGGCTGCAAGATGGACGGCGCCTCGATCTACGAACTGCTCGACACCGAGAAGGTGACGTTCAGCGCCGCCGTGCCAACAGTCTGGATGATGCTTTTGCAATATCTGGAGGAGACCGGCAAGAAACTACCCTATCTGAAGAAGGTGGTCATTGGCGGCGCATCCTGCCCGCGCGCCATCACCGCCAAGTTCCAGGACAATTATGACGTCCAGGTCGTCCACGCCTGGGGCATGACCGAGATGTCGCCGCTGGGCACCCTCTGCACCATGAAGCCCGCCTTCGAAGCGCTTACCGGCGATGCTCGGCTGGATGTGCAGGGCAAGCAGGGTTTTGCGCCATTCGGCGTCGAAATGAAGGTGACCGACGACGACGGCAACGCTCTGCCCTGGGACGGCAAGACCTTCGGCCATCTCAAGGTGCGCGGCCCCTCAATCGCCCGCGCTTATTATGGTGGCACGGGCGCCGAGCAGTTCGACGCGGACGGCTGGTTCGACACCGGCGACGTGGCGCATATCGACGCCAGCGGCTACATGCAGATCACAGATCGCGCCAAGGACGTCATCAAATCCGGCGGCGAATGGATATCGACCATCGACCTCGAGAATCTGGCAGTCGGCCATCCCGACGTGGCCGAGGCGGCGGCGATCGGTGTGCCTCATTCCAAATGGGGCGAGCGGCCTCTGCTTGTCGTGGTGCGCAAGCCCGGCAGGGAGCCGAGCAAAGGCGACATCCTGACCTTCATGAACGGCAAGCTGGCCAAATGGTGGATGCCCGACGACATTGCTTTCGTCGGCGAAATTCCGCACACCGCCACCGGCAAGATCCAGAAGACGACCTTGCGCCAGCAGTTCAAGGATTATCGCCTGCCGACGGATTGACGAAAAATGTTCAATCTTTCGGCTTCAAGCCCGCGCCAAAAACCGCTAACTCTCGGCCCGGGTTGGGACGATACGGCAAACAATGGCACCTATTTCTGAACGGCAGACGTCGAGGGCGGCCGGCTGGTCGCGGCGGATCGGGGCATTTTCTCTCGTCCTCTTGCTCACCGTCGTTGCCGCTTACCGGCTCGGTCTCGTCGAGACGCCGCCTTTCCTGTGGGTGCTCGCGATCGTGGCGCTGCTGGCGGCGCTCGCCCTGTTGCTGGCAGGCCTCGGCCTGTCGAGGGTCTGGAGTTTCGGCGATCGCGGCGGCCGCGATCTCAGCATCGGCGCACTGCTGGCGCTTCTGGTGCTCACACCCTACGGCGTCGCCGCCTACTGGACGACGATCTATCCGCCGTTGCGCGACATCTCGACCGATCTCGACGATCCACCGACGCTCGACACCAGCGACCGCACCGGCGACATGAACGATCTGTCACCGCCGACGCCGGGCGAACAGCGCCTGCAGGCCGACGCCTATCCGCTGGTCAGCGGGCACAGCTACAATTTGCCTTTCGAAACCGTCGTCGACGCGGTCGAAACCGTGCTCGACCGCCGCGACTGGCAACTGACGGCGCCTTATCCCGATATCAACGGGCAGAGCGAGGCGACGATCAATGCGCTGGCCAAGGGCTTCGTGCTCGGACTGCCGGCCGACGTCGCTATCCGCGTCACCGACGATGGCGATTCGGTGATCGTCGACATGCGCTCGGCCTCGCGCTACGGTCGCTATGATCTCGGTGACAACGCTGCCCGCATCACCGCTTTCCTTGGTGAGCTCGACCAGGAGGTCGCCGGGCAGGTGGGCGCGGCGCCGGCCGAGTGATCAGCCGGCGGGACTGAAAATACCGTCGATTGCCGGCTGGCCGTCGGTGGCGACCAGGCCGCGCGCGACGAGATCCTCGATATGGGCAAGCACCGACAGGCCTGCGGCGCCATGCAGCCGTGAGTCGGTGTCGCGATAGATCGCCGCGACCATGTCCTTGATCGTCCGGTCTCCGGCGCGGATGCGTTCCAGGATCGCCCTTTCGCGCATCTTGCGATGCGCCTTCAGGCCGCGCATGAACCTGCCGGGTGCGGTCACAGGTCCGCCATGGCCCGGCAGCAGCAAACGATCGTCGCGCGCCAGCAGCTTGTCGAGGGAGCCCATATAGTCGGCCATGGCGCCGTCCGGCGGCGCAACGATCGAGGTCGACCAGGCCATGACATGGTCGGCTGAAAACAGGGTTTCGGTGCCTTCGAGGGCAAACACGGCATGATTGGCGGTGTGGCCGGGTGTAAGCACGGTGCGGATTGTCCAGCCGTCGCCCTGGGTCAGCGCGTTGTCGCCCAGCGCGACGTCGGGAACGAAATCCAGGTCGGCGCTGGCGTCGAGCGGATTGACCTCGCCGATGCGCAAGGGCCGCGCCGGCCGATGCGGGCCTTCGGCAAGCGTTGGCGCGCCGGTATGCTCTTTCAGCCGCGCCGCCAAGGGCGAATGGTCGCGGTGGGTGTGGCTGACGAAGATGTGGCTGACCGGCCGGCCGCCGATCGCCGCCAGCAGCATTTCGAGATGGGCGTCGTCTTCCGGCCCTGGGTCGATCACCGCCAGCGTATCGCGGCCGACGAGATAGCTGTTGGTGCCGCGGAAGGTGAATGGGCTCGGATTTCTGGCGGTGATGCGCAGCACATCCGGCGCGACCGTAACCGCCCGGCCATAGGCGGGATCGAAGCTGGTGTCGAATTCAAGGGCCATGCCGACCGCTCCGTTGTAATGCGGCAAAATGATTGCCGCCCGATACGGAAGCCAATATAGGAAAATCAATGCATGTCGGCCAAAAGTGCGCAGCGGTTTTGGGAGAACGATATGCATCAAGACAATTTTTTAAAGCGCGTCGCCTGAATCCGTTTCTGCGCGATGCGCTTTAAAAGCCAGCAAATCAGCCATCCAATAGATCAGCCAGAACGGGGAAGACCATGGCAACTGCAACCACGATGCGTCCGCTTGTTTCTCTCACCCTGCCGGATCGAGGCGCTGCCCGGCTCGCGACCCAGCTCTTTATGGCGCTCGCCGGAACCCTGCTGCTCACGCTTTCGGCCAAGACGAAAGTGGTGCTCGGCCCGGTCGACATTTCCCTGCAGACGCTCGCCGTGCTGCTGATCGCCTCGGCCTTCGGCCTGCGGCTGGCGGTCGCGACGCTGCTTCTCTACCTCGCCGAGGGCGCTTTTGGTTTGCCCGTCTTCCAGGGCACGCCGGAAAAGGGCATCGGCATTGCCTATATGCTGGGCTCGACGGGCGGCTATCTTGCCGGCTTCGTGGTCATGGCGGCGATCGCCGGCTGGGCCGCCGATCGCGGTTGGGACCGCAATCCCTTCAAGCTGTTCGGCGCCATGCTGACCGCCGAGGTCGTCATGATGGCCATGGGCTTTGCCTGGCTGGCGATGCTCATCGGACCGGAGAAGTCCTGGCAGTTCGGCGTTCTGCCCTTCATCGTCGGCGACCTGATCAAGGTGGCTTTGGCCGCCAGCCTGGTGCCGGCCGTGTGGGCGCTGCTCAAGCGCGGCTGAGCCGAAGGACAAGAAGAAAGCCGGCGGGCTGAAGAACCCGCCGGCTTTTTCGTGTCCGCGCGCCCAATCGAATCGCCCCTCGGGCCGACGCGACTGCAAGTGGCAGCATTAAATCCGATATTAGTACATGCTAGGGCATAAACGAACGAGCCGACACATGAAACTCGACCGCGGGCAGCTCGATATTTGAGCATGCCCCGGCAGCTCGACGGAGAGCCTGTTGAAGGGAATAATCCTGGCCGGAGGGAGTGGAACACGCCTCTATCCGCTGACAATAGCGGTTTCCAAGCAGATCCTGCCGATCTATGACAAGCCGATGATCTATTACCCGCTGAGCGTGCTGATGCTGGCGGGAATACGCCAAATTATGGTCATCTCGACGCCGCGCGACCTGCCGGTTTTTCAGGCTCTGCTCGGCGACGGCTCGGAATTCGGGCTTGAGCTTTCCTATGCCGAGCAACCGCAGCCCAACGGCCTCGCCGAAGCTTTCATCATCGGACGCGATTTCATCGGTAAGGACAATGTTTCGATGATCCTCGGCGACAACATCTATTTCGGCGACGGGTTATCCAAGCTCTGCCGGACGGCGGCGTCGCGCGAAAGCGGGGCTTCGGTCTTCGCCTACCATGTCGAGGACCCCGAGCGCTACGGCGTGGTCTCGTTCGACAAGGCAACCGGCAAGGCATTGACGATCGAGGAAAAGCCGCTCAAGCCGAAATCCAACTGGGCCGTCACCGGCCTCTATTTCTACGACAACAGGGTTGTCGACATCGCCTCCACGATCCGGCCCTCGGCGCGTGGCGAGCTCGAGATCACGGCGGTCAACAACGCCTATCTCGAGCGCGGAGAACTGCACGTCCACCGGCTCGGCCGCGGCTATGCCTGGCTCGATACCGGCACGCATGACAGCCTGCACGAAGCGTCGTTCTTCGTGCGCACCATCGAACATCGCCAGGGTATCAAGGTCGCTTGCCCCGAGGAAATCGCTTTCGAGCAAGGCTGGCTCAACGCCGACAAGGTTCTCGATCGCGCGGCGCGCCTCGGCAAGAATGAATATGCCGCCTATCTGCGCAGGCGCGTCGCCGATCTGATGGAGGATCACGATGCTTGAGGTCAGGGCGCTCGACCTGGAGGGAGTGCTGGAGATCGTGCCGAAGCGGCACGGCGACGCGCGCGGCTATTTCTGCGAGACCTGGAACGCGGAGCGTTTTGCGCAAGCAGGCATCGACCTGACCTTCGTGCAGGACAATCATTCCTATTCCGCGGCTGCGGGTGTCTTGCGCGGCCTGCATTATCAATTGCCGCCACGCGCCCAGGACAAGCTGCTGCGCGTCGTGCGGGGCGGTGTCTTCGATGTCGTCGTCGACATCCGCCGTTCTTCGCCGACCTTCGGAAGATGGTCGGCATTGGAGGTCTCGGCCGAGAGGGGAAACCAGATCCTTGTGCCGAAGGGATATGCGCACGGCTTCGTAACGCTCGTGCCGGACACCGAGATTCTGTATAAGGTCACCGATACCTATTCGCCGGAGCACGACCGGTCGATCCGTTTCGACGATCCCGCCATCGGCATTGCGTGGCCGTCGCTTGCCGGCGACTTCCAGCTCTCGGACAAGGATCGCAAGGCACCATTGCTCAGCGAGGCGGAGGTTTTCGCGTGAGGGAAGAGGGCGGGCTGAACTTTCTGGTGACGGGCGGCGCCGGCTTCATCGGCTCGGCCGTGTGCCGGCATCTGTGCGCCAATCCGGCCCACCGCGTCACCAATCTCGACAAGCTCACCTATGCCGGCAACCTCGCGTCGCTGCGGCCGATCGAGAATGCCCACAATTACCGCTTCGAGCAGGCCGACATCCGCGACGAGCGCGCGGTGCTCGAAATATTGCGCCGCGACGATATCGACATCGTCATGAACCTCGCCGCAGAAAGCCATGTCGACCGTTCGATCGACGGACCCGGCGCCTTCATCGAGACCAATATCGTCGGCACCTACCGCATCCTGAATGCCGCGCTGGAATACTGGCGCGGGTTGCCGGAGGGCCGCAAGGCAGGCTTTCGCTTCCACCACGTCTCGACCGACGAGGTCTTCGGCGATCTTCCTTTCGACGGCGGCATGTTCGTCGAGGAGACGCCCTATGCGCCGTCCTCGCCCTATTCGGCGTCGAAGGCGGCCTCCGACCATCTGGTGCGGGCCTGGCACGAGACCTATGGCCTGCCGGTCGTGCTTTCCAACTGCTCGAACAATTACGGGCCTTATCATTTCCCGGAAAAGCTGATCCCGCTGGTTATCCTCAACGCGCTCGACGAGAGGTCGCTGCCGGTCTACGGCGCCGGCGCCAATGTCCGCGACTGGCTGTTCGTCGAGGACCATGCGCGCGCGCTGGAGCTGGTCGCGACCAAAGGGCAGCCGGGCGAGAGCTATAATGTCGGCGGCAATTCCGAGCGGACCAATCTCACCGTTGTCGAGACGATATGCGACCTGCTCGACTTGAGGCGGCCGCGCGCCGGCGGCAAGAGCCATCGCCAGCTGATCGCCTTCGTCACCGATCGCCCCGGCCATGACCGCCGCTACGCCATCGACGCTTCCAAGATCGCACGCGATCTGGGCTGGACGCCGCGGGAGAATTTTGACAGCGGCCTGGCAAGGACTGTCGACTGGTATGTCGACAACAAATGGTGGTGGGGTCCGATTCGCGAGCAGCGTTACGCCGGCGAGCGGTTGGGCGGAGGCCAGGCCGATGACAGGAAGGAAACTGCGTGAGGCTTGCCGTCACCGGACGAGACGGCCAGGTTGCAGCCAGCCTTGTCGAGTCGGCACGAGGTGAGGTCGAGGTCGTTGCCGTAGGCCGACCGTCATTGGACCTGGCGCGCCCCGACACGGTGTTTTCGGCCCTGGAGGCGGCAAGACCGGATATCATCGTTTCCGCAGCGGCCTACACCGCCGTCGATCAGGCTGAGGATGAAAAGGACCTGGCCTTCACTGTCAACGCCGCGGGCGCGGGCAAGGTCGCCGAGACGGCGGCAAGGATGGGCGTACCCGTCATTCATCTGTCGACCGACTATGTCTTCGACGGCGCCAAGGACAGCGCCTATGTGGAAACGGACATAACCGCGCCGCTCAGCGTCTACGGCGCCTCCAAGCTCGCCGGCGAACAGGCTGTCGCCGCGGCCAATCCGCATCACCTCATCCTGCGCACCGCCTGGGTCTACAGCCCGTTCGGGAAGAATTTCGTCAGGACGATGCTGAGGCTCGCCGCCGCCCGCGACGAGATATCGGTCGTCGCCGATCAGTGGGGCAATCCGACGTCGGCGCTCGACATTGCCGACGCGATCCTGCATGCGGCCGCCGTCCTTAGCCGGGACAAGGGCAATGCCTTCGGCGTCTATCATCTGGCCGCCAGCGGCGAGACCAACTGGAGCGGCTTTGCCCGTCACATCCTGGACACCAGCCGGGCGCTTGGCGGTCCGCATGCCCGGATCCGCGACATCGCGACCGCCGACTACCCGACGAAAGCAAGGCGGCCGGCCAATTCGCGGCTGTCGAGCGCAAAGTTCATGGCCGCGTTCGGCTGGGTCGCGCCGGATTGGCGGGAGTCGGCCGCAGTTGTCGTGGGTCGTATCGTCGCCGACCATCCGGTCCCGGGACGCTAGTCGCGAGCCTTGCCGCGATTGAGGGGAATTGGTCAGGCACAAGCTTGAAATTCAAGGTCTGAAAGATTCGACCAAGCTGGCGAATGACCACGCCGCTCCGAACGCTTTCAACCTGTGCAAGGCGGTTGCAAATATTCGCTGCCTCTGACCGCCGCGCGGTGGTCGAACGTCGGCAAAATGACGCGATGTGAACAAAAAAACTCTGGCGATATGCCCGACTCCGCGCTATTGCGGTAGCGGGGTAAGGGGGTCAGGACTTGCAATCTAGAGTCGCGGCGGACGCTATTTGATCCGGCGCTATTCGGGTGGTTTTGTCCCGCGCCTGGAGTTCAGTGCCACCCTATGACGTTCTATGTAGAAGCCGTATCGGGACTCCGACCGAAGATGCGGCGCGCCATCATCATGATCCAGGATCTCATCATGGTTCTGGTCGCCGTGGCGTTGAGCCTGATCCTGTCGCAGTCGCGGCTTTCGTTCGACGCGCTGTCCTATGGCGGACTGACCTGCTGGACGGTGATCGTGCTCGTCGCCCATCTGCTGTTCCGTTATTGCGGTCTCTACAACACCGTCTGGCGCTTTGCTTCCACGCCCGATTTCTTCAACATTCTGAAGGGTTGCGGAATACTGACGGTGGTCCTCTATTTGACCTCGCTCGCCTTCCGCTTCTCTTTCCAGCCTGTCGCCGGCCTCAACGAGCGCCAGTTCATTGTCTTTTTCCTCGTCTCCTTCACCATTATTTCCGCGCCGAGACTTTACTACCGCTTCCTTCGAGACGGCGCGAGTTGGCGCATCCTGCGCCGTGCCGCCGGCGACGCGCCGGTCAGGCAAGCGCTCTTCATCGGCCGGCTGAGCGAGGCTGACGTGATCGTACGCTTCACCCGCACGGCCATGCCGGCGGAATATGCCATCGCCGGCATCATGGCGACCGAAAGCGATGCGCCGCTCGGCACGCAGATCCAGGGCGTTCCCGTGGTGGCGGTCCGCCCGCGCCTGGTTGATGTTCTGGAAGAATATGTCAGAGGAACGAAGAATCTCGACTTCGTCATCTTCGGCAAGGGCGTCGAGCGCGAGATCGAGGACTATGCCGAGCTGGTGCGCGTTGCCCGCCACAGCGGCATCACCGTCGTCCAGTTTTCCGGACTTTCCGAACTGGGGCAGGGCGGCAAGCTGGTTCTCGATGCGGTCGAGATGGAAACGATCATGCGCCGTTCGGCCGTTGCCACGGACCTCGAGCGCATCGGCGCTTTTGTCGAGGGCAAGCGCGTGCTGGTGACGGGCGGCGCCGGCTCCATCGGCCGGGTGCTTGTCAAGCGCTCGCTGGAGCTAGGGGCCAAGGCCGTTCTGGTGGCCGACAATTCCGAGTTCGGCATTTTCCAGCTCGATCAGCTGGTCGAGGATAGCGAGCGCGACCGGCTGACCAGCCGCATCGTCGACGTCACCGACCGGCGCCAGATGATGCGCCTCGTCAGGGAGTTCGAGCCCGCGATCATTTTCCACGCCGCGGCGCTGAAACATGTGCCGATCCTTGAAGAGAACTGGGAAGCGGCGATCGAGACCAACGTTTTCGGCACGCTTGCCTGCGCCGAAGTCGCCGCCAAATGCGGTGTCCCGCAGTTTCTGCTCGTCTCCAGCGACAAGGCGGTGGATCCGACATCGGTGCTTGGCATCACCAAGCGGGCGGCCGAGCAGATCGTCGCCTCGCTGCATGAGATGCACGCCGCGCGCCCGTCCGCATCGAATGGCGGCCGGCTGAACGGCCATGACGCCGTCGGCCGTCATCCAGGCACCAAATTCATCGCCGTACGCTTCGGCAATGTCTTCGGCTCCAACGGCTCGGTGGCGACGATCTTCCAGGCGCAGATCGAGGCCGGCGGTCCGCTCACCATCACCGACCGTCGCATGACCCGCTATTTTATGACCCTGGCCGAGGCCGTCGACCTCGTCATCATGTCGGCCGCCGATGCCGAGCGGCGCCAGGGCACGGATGACTACGCCATCTACATGCTCGACATGGGCAAGCCGGTGCCGATTCTCGAAGTAGCGGAAACGATGATCCGCATGGCCGGCAAAAGCCCCTATACCGACATTCAGATACGCTTCACCGGCGTCAGGCCGGGCGAGAAGCTGCATGAGACGCTGCACGGCGAGAACGAGGAGGTGGTCAAGCTCGATATCGCCAAGATCTTCGGTCTCAGGACCGAAGTGGTGGGCTGGCCGAAAATCCAGGCCGGGCTGACGGCGTTGCAGGCTGCCATTCGTGATCAGGACAAGGCAGCGGCGCTCGCGGTGCTGACGGGATTGCATGAAGCGCTGGACACGCCGGATCGAATTGTGCCGAAAGCGGCTGGCCAGATAGCCTAGAAACGATCCCAGAAAAAGTCGTGAGCGGTTTTTCGTTCGAAACCGGGTCAAAACAAGGAGCTGCAGCGGTTCACCGTTTTCGTGACCCGGTGAACCGCTCCAGCCTGTCTTGCCCCTGTGTAGCTATTATTTTAGCCTGCCCGAATATCGGTGGTGGGCGATTTCAAATTGTGACTCGACAAGATCAGCGCGTGGCCGTTCTTCTGGGCACGAAGGACGGCGCGGCATTCATCAATCAGCAATTGGAGTCCTTGGCTGCGCAGTCCTGGCCCCGCGTCGATCTCTGGGTTTCCGATGACGGCTCGACCGACGGCACCGCATCCATCATCGAGGCATGGCGGACCCGCTGGGCCAAGGGCTGCGTCATGTTCATGGACGGCCCACGGCAGGGCTTTGCCGCCAATTTCCGTTCGATGATCATCGATCCGCGCATCCAGGCGGACTATTACGCCTTTTGCGACCAGGACGACGTCTGGGAGCGGGACAGGCTGGAGAGCGCCATCCGATGGATGGGATCCCAGGATCCGGATGCGCCACTCTTGTTCTGCTCGCGTACGACGACCGTTTCCGAGACCGGCCAGGCGGCCGGCCATTCGCCGCTTTTCCCGCGTCCGCCCTCGTTTCGCAACGCGCTGGTGCAAAGCATCGCCGGCGGCAACACCATGCTGCTCAACCGCAAGGCGCGCGACCTTTTGGCGAAGGCATCGGCAAGGACCGAGTTCGTCAGCCACGACTGGTGGGCCTATCTCATCGTCGCCGCCGGCGGGGGCGCGATCCGCTACGAGCCGAGGCCGCTGGTCAGATACCGGCAGCACGGGGCAAATCTCGTTGGCGCCAATGTCTCGTGGAGGGCAAGGTTCATCAGGATCGCGCGGCTGCGCAGCGGCCAGTTCGCCGCCTGGACCGACAGCAATCTCAGCGGCCTGGTCGTCAACCGGGATCTGCTGACACGCGATGCCGAGCATTGCCTTGAGACGTTCATCGAGGCACGCAAGGGCAATGTCTTCGAGCGCTTCAGCCTGTTGCGCAAGAGCGGGGTCTATCGGCAGACCTTCCTGGGAACGTTAGGGCTCTATCTCGCCGTTCTGCGGCGCTGGATTTGATCATGACGGCCAAGCGCGCGCTCGACCTCGCGGTCGCCGCTCCGATGCTGGTGCTGGCGGCACCCTTCCTGCTGGTGGCGATGCTGGCGATCCGGGCGACCTCGCCCGGCCCTGCCATCTTCTCGCAAATCCGCGTCGGGCGGCAAGGCGCCCTCTTTGCCTGCCACAAGCTACGCACGATGCATCGCGAAACGCCGTCATTGCCCACCCACGAGGCGCAGGCGAGTTCTGTCACGGCAATCGGCAAGACGCTGCGTGCAACCAAGATCGACGAGCTGCCGCAGCTCTGGAACGTGCTCAAGGGCGAGATGAGCCTTGTGGGGCCGCGTCCATGCCTGCCGACGCAGACGGAGCTGGTCGAAAGGCGCCGGCAACTGGGCGTGCTAGCCGCGCTGCCGGGCATCACGGGGCTCGCGCAGATCAAGGGGATCGACATGTCGGATCCAAAACTCTGCGCCGAGACCGATGCGGCCTACCTCGAGGCTGCCTCCACCGGTCTGGATCTCAAGATATTGCTGGGCACGTTCTACCGCGCATAGAACGGTTCACCGTTTCACGGAAACGGCGAACCGCTTTATCTCTCTGTTTTGACGCAATTCCGGAACGGAAGGCTACGGCGAAGGCGTCGAGCCTGACGCTCACAATTTGCTTGGCATTGCGCTAGCCGGCCTGTCGCGCCAGGTCCTCAAGCCGGCCGAGTGTGCCCGCTTCCGGCGTCCAGCCTTCCGAGGCCAGCAGCGACGGATCACAGATCTGCGTCGCCACCAAAGCCTGCCACGACGCCTGTCTGCCGAGCAGCGTGGCCAGAAGCCGGAATGGCCGGGCCGGCATGGGGAGAAGCCGGGCCGGCCGGCCGTATCCGCGCCGGAATGCTGCGACGATTTCAGACATCGCAACCGGGGAGGCATCGCCCAGGACGTAGGTCGGACGCGGCGGCGTCGGACGGGTCAGGAGATGCGTGACGGCGCCGGCCACCGCGTCATGCGATATGAGCGAACGAACCGCTGTCAAAGCGGCTGTGGGCAGTGGCAAGCCGGTGGCTGCTAGCCGCATCAGCCTGCGCAAATTTCCTTTCATGCCTTCGCCATAGACCGGCGGCAGCCGCAGCGCCGTCGCGCCGTCGCGGCCGGCCGTTGCGAAAGCCTCCAGCATTTCGATCTCGCCCTCCCGCTTGGAGCGCCCGTAGGCGCATTGCGGGGCGGGGGGCGTGGTCTCGTCGATGGTGTCGCTGAAACCCGGTCCGACGACCGCGCGGATCGAGGAGAGATAGATGAAGCGCCCGGCGGTGCGCGTTGCGGCTGCCTGCGCAAGCCGTCCGGTCAGCGTCGCATTGACGGCTCGGAAGTCGGCCTCGCCGGCGCTGCGATCATTGTTGAGCGCCGCGCAGTGCACGACATGCGCCACATCGCGCATCAGCGCCAGAAAGGCTTCCTCCGGCGCGTCGGAGCCGGGCAGCGCGACGGCATCGTTTGCGCCCGCCGGTGGTTGCGGCGCGTGGAAGGCGACCCTTATGTCAAATCCGGCCTCGCGCAACCGGCTGACAACCCGGCGTCCGATAAAACCCGTCGCGCCGGTGACCAGGACCTTCATGGTTGCGGGCTGGCGCCCGGCGCCGTGGCAGGCGCGCTTTTCCCGGTCGGCGCTATCGTTCGTCCCGACGCAAGGTAGGTTCCCGAAATCAGGAACACCATTAGCGTCGAGTCGAGGATATCGTGACCGATGAGGATGCCGGTCATTCCGCCGGTGAGATAGGTAATGACCGCGACAAGGACCACCGTGGCGCCGAACCACTCGACCGGATCGGCGCTGACGCGCAGCGTCCTTGCCGCGTTCGAGACGGCAATGACGAAGATCGACGCCAGGGCCAGCCCCCCAAGCAAGCCGGCCTCGACCAGCGCCGTCAGGAAGCCGTTATGGAAATGGCTGAAACCCTGGTTCAGGCCGAACTGGTCCTGAAAGCCCTGTTTCATCAGCGCTCGGCTTGCCGAGATGCCGTGGCCGAAAATCGGCATTTCGCGAAATGCGCTGAAGCCCATTTCCCACATCGCCACGCGCAGGCCGAGCGCCGTCGAATGGTCGCCATTGGCATTCAGCGCATCCCAGTCGCTGACCAGGAAGTCGGTTCGATCAAGGATGACGCGAGAGCCGATAGCGGCAATCACCAGGGCGACCGCGACGCCAATCACCGCGAAGCGCGCCACGCTGGCGCTGGTGAACCGGCGACGATTGATGAGAAGGACGACGATGCCGGCAATCGGCACGGCCACCCAGATCATGCGCGACGCCGAATAGACGACCGCCATCGCTCCGGCTATCGCCGCCAGGACCATCAGCTTCCAGCGTTTCTCGATGCCTGACAGGGCGCCGGCAAGGCATATCATGACGGCAAGGCAGGTGACGGTCGCAAAGACGATCGCGTTTCCAGCGCCGCCCTCGGCCCTCACGCCGAGCCAGTGATACTGGATGACGGCGATCACCAGCGCGCCGAAGCAGGCCGCGGCGCTTGCCAGGATGGCGATGCGTGCCAGCGTGGTCTTCTCGGTGATGCTCCAGGTCGAATAGGAGATGGGAAAGAGCAGCAAGGTGATCAAAGGCAGGAACAATCGCAGATCGGCTGCCAGCGTGCCGTTGACGATCGAAGCGAGGAACATGGCCGCGCAATAGGCATAGATCGCCGCCGTCAAGGCGAGCATCGGCCGGTCGATGTTGAACCGCCGCCGTTTCGTGGCGAGCAGGATCGCGGACCACACTCCGCCGGCATTGAAGGCGATGCTGACCAGCGACCCGAGCACCGGCGGCGAAAAAAAGCAGACGATCGAGAAATAGACGTTGATCTGTGCGGGCGTGAGGTGGCGCCGGAGCGTTGTAAACGGGTTCAAATGCTTTGCTTCGCAATTTCCAGCTTGCGCCCGGATCCAAGGAGCCAGCCGAAAGGCGCCTCATGAACTCCGTTTGCCGCGCCTTGCCCGGTCCCCGAGCCCGTATAGCCGCTGGCGCCGTCCCACGATAGGGCGGTTGATGATGTTCCGACAAAAATCCTCGGCCCTGGCAAAGACCGGGCAGCCGGGATTCCCGGAAGCTACGATTTCCAAGCCATGGTTTTCTTCCTCACCTCCGCTTTCCGATGGCTCTGGCAGGATTTTCCGCGTTGCCGGCCTCGCTTGGAAAATTCGTTCCCTAATCACCTCACGCCGGGCGCGCCTTGCATTGTTATCGGCGGCGCCGATCTGTTAAAACGCCCGCACGAAACAGTTTGTCCAAAGTGAAATTTGCGCCCGGGCGGCATAAAATCGCGCCTGCAATGCAAGATTTCAGCCCGACGGCACGAGAGAACGCTCGACAGTCCATGAATATCGCGCTCACGCATCTGCAGCGGCTCGAGGCCGAATCCATCCACATCTTCCGCGAGGTCGCGGCCTCTTTCTCCAAGCCGGTGATGCTTTACTCGGTCGGCAAGGATTCCTCGGTGCTGATGCATCTGGCGATGAAAGCCTTCTATCCGGCCAAGCCGCCCTTTCCGTTCCTGCATGTCGACACCACCTGGAAGTTCCGCGAGATGATCGCCTTTCGCGACCAGATGGCGCAGAAGCTCGGCTTCGACCTCCTGGTCCATGTCAACGAGGATGGCGTTCGCGACGGCATCAATCCCTTCGACCATGGTTCCAACACCCACACCCATGTGATGAAGACGGTGGCGCTGCGCCAGGCGCTCGACAAATACGGCTTTGACGCGGCTTTCGGCGGCGCCCGCCGCGACGAGGAGAAGTCGCGCGCCAAGGAGCGCATCTTTTCCTTCCGCAATGCCCAGCACGCCTGGGACCCGAAGAACCAGCGGCCGGAAATGTGGAAGATATTCAACACCCGCGTCGCGCCGGGCGAGTCGATCCGCGTGTTCCCGCTGTCCAACTGGACCGAACTCGACATCTGGCAGTACATCCTGCAGGAGAACATCCCGATCGTGCCGCTCTATTTCGCCAAGGAGCGGCCGGTTGTCGAACGCGACGGCATGCTGATCCTGAAGGACGACGACCGCATGCAACTGCGCCCCGACGAGGCGGTCGAGAACCGTCTGGTGCGCTTCCGCACGCTGGGCTGCTACCCGCTGACCGGCGCCATCGAATCGGACGCCGACACGCTGGAAGCAATCGTCGGCGAGATGCTGACCGCCCGCACCTCCGAGCGCCAGGGCCGCCTCATCGACCGCGACGAGACAGGTTCGATGGAAAAGAAGAAGCGCGAGGGTTATTTCTGATAATGCGCCACATCATGGCCAAGAGCCTCGCCCAGACCGACTCGATCCGCGACTACATGGCCACGCAGGAGAAGAAGTCGCTGCTGCGCTTTCTAACTTGCGGCTCGGTCGACGACGGCAAGTCGACGCTGATCGGCCGGCTGCTTTCCGACACCAAGCAGATTTTCGAGGACCAGCTTGCCGCGCTCGAGAAGGACTCGCGCAAGCACGGCACCACCGGCGACGACATCGACTTCGCGCTTTTGGTCGACGGGTTGGAGGCCGAGCGCGAGCAGGGCATCACCATTGACGTCGCTTACCGCTTCTTCGCCACGCCGAAGCGCAAGTTCATCGTCGCCGACACGCCCGGCCACGAGCAGTATACGCGCAATATGGCGACCGGTGCCTCGACCGCGGATCTCGCCATCGTGCTGATCGACGCGCGCCAGGGTGTGCTGCGCCAGACCCGGCGCCATTCCATCATCGCCTCGCTGCTCGGCATCCGCCACATCGTGCTTGCGGTCAACAAGATCGACCTTGTCGACTTCGACAAGGCCGTGTTCGACCAGATCGTCGCCGACTACGGCGCGTTCGCCCAGGAGCTGGGCTTCGTCAGCATTGTGCCGATCCCGATGTCGGCGCGCTTCGGCGACAATGTCACCAGCCGCTCGGAGCGCACGCCCTGGTATTCGGGGCCGTCGCTGATCGAGCATCTCGAAACCGTGTCGGTCGACGAGGTCGCGGTCGAACTGCCGTTCCGCTTCCCCGTCCAGTATGTGAACCGCCCGAACCTCGACTTCCGCGGCTTTGCCGGCACCATCGCCTCGGGCACGGTCTCTGAAGGAGACGAGGTTGTCGTCGCCAAGTCGGGCAAGGCGTCCCGGGTCAAGCGCATCGTCGCGCATGGCGGCGACCTCGAGCAGGCGGTTGCCGGCCAGGCGATCACGCTCGTTCTCGAAGACGAGGTCGAGGTGTCGCGCGGCAATCTGCTGGTCTCGCCGGCGGCACGTCCGCAGGTCGCAGACCAGTTCGCCGCCAACATCGTCTGGTTCGACGAGCAGGCCTTGCTGCCCGGCCGCTCCTACATCCTGCGCACCGAGACCGACCAGATCAGCGCCACCGTCACGGATCTGAAATACCGGGTCAACGTCAACGATTTCGCGCATGAAGCGGCAAAGTCGCTCGACATGAACGAGGTCGGCGTCTGCAACCTTTCGACCAGGGCGCCGATCGCTTTCGATCCCTTCGCGGAGAACCGCACCACCGGCGCTTTCATCCTTATCGACCGGATCACCAACGCCACTGTCGGCGCCGGCATGATCCTGCATTCGCTGCGCCGCGCTGAAAACATCCACTGGCAGTCGCTCGATGTCGGCAAGCGCGGTCGCTCCGATCTGAAGAACCAGCGCCCGGCCGTGTTCTGGTTCACCGGGCTGTCCGGTTCCGGCAAGTCGACCATCGCCAACCTGTTCGAGAAGAAGCTGTTCGCATCGGGACGCCACACTTATATCCTCGATGGCGACAATGTCCGCCACGGCCTCAACCGCGATCTCGGCTTCACCGACGCCGACCGCGTGGAAAACATCCGCCGCGTCGCCGAAGTGGCCAAGCTGATGGCCGATGCCGGGCTGATCGTCATTGTCTCCTTCATCTCGCCCTTCAGCGCCGAGCGGCGCATGGCGCGCGAGCTGATGGCCGAGGGCGAGTTCGTCGAAGTGTTCGTCGACACGCCGTTCGAGGAATGCGCAAGGCGCGATCCGAAAGGCCTTTACGCCCGCGCCTTGAGCGGCGAGATCAAGAATTTCACCGGCGTCGATTCACCCTATGAAGCGCCGGAGAAACCCGAAATCCACCTCAAGACGCTCGGCCGGAGCCCGCAGGAGATGGCGGAAGCCCTGGAACACTGGCTGACCGAGCGAGACATTGCCGAAGAGCAGTATGACAATGGCGGCGGTATCTGACGACGAAATGATGCTCGGCCTCTTCGAGCGCCTGGCACTCGAAGCCGGGCGCGAGGTGATGCGCGTCTTCCATGAAGGATGCGCCGTCGACAGCAAGGCCGATTCCTCGCCGGTCACGGAAGCCGATCGCGAAAGCGAGAAGATCATCCTTGCCGGCCTGCGCGCCGCCTATCCAGATATCCCTTGCGTGGCCGAGGAGGAGGTGGCGGCGGGCATCGCCACGCCCGATCTCGATGGTGCTTTCTTCCTGATCGATCCGCTCGACGGCACCAAGGAATTCGTCAACCGCCGCACCGACTTCACCGTCAACATCGCGCTGGTCCGCCATGGCGTGCCGGAAGTCGGCGTCGTCTTCGCGCCGTGCACGCGGCGCTTCTTCAGCGGACGGCCGGGCAAGGCCGAGGCGCTGGAAATCGACGGCGACTATCGCATTGCCGGTCGCCGGTCGATCAGCGTGCGGGAAGGAGCCACGCCGCTCGCCGTCGTCGCCAGCCGCTCGCACAACACGCCGGAAACCGAAGCCTTCATCCGCGATCTCGGCGCCGCCGAGATCGTCTCAATCGGCTCGTCGCTGAAGTTCTGCCTGCTTGCCGCCGCCGAAGCCGATGTCTATCCGCGCTTCGGCCGCACCATGGAATGGGATACGGCCGCGGGTGACGCGGTGCTGCGCGCCGCTGGCGGCATGACGCGCACGTTGGACGGCGAGCCGCTCGTCTACGGCAAGCGCAACCAGGCGAGCGACAGCGATTTCGCCAATCCGCATTTTATCGCGATGGGGAAGAGTGCTGCTTAAAGCGCCTGCGAACGGCAGCCTACCATCGCTTCGTCATCCTAGGGCGAAGCAAGGAGCGAAGCGACGCGCGCAGACCCTAGGATCCATGCCGTGACGCTAAGGCGTTGCAATGGTTATAGAATTCTGCTCCGCCGCGCGCTGCATGTAGGTCACGCCATGGATCCTCGGGTCAGCCCGAGGATGACGAAGGAAGGGTGCGCGGCCGCTCTTTAAGCCGCCGCTTCATGCGCCGAGTTCGACCCAATGTAATTGCGGATCGTCTCGATGATACGGTCCTGGTCGGCTTCGCTGAGATAGGCGTGCATCGGCAGGCAGAGGATCTGCTTCGGCAACTCCTCCGAGATGGCAAGCCCGGTCGGCGTGCGCGGATAATCGCGATAGGCCACCTGCTCATGCAGCGGCTTCACGTAATAGATCACCGACGGAATGCCTTTTTCGCCGAGATGCGCCTTCAGCCCGTCGCGCTTCGGCGTCTCGATGGCGTATTGCGCCCAGGCCGAGCGGCCGTGGCCCAGATTGCGCGACGCCTTGACGATGTCGCCGAGGCCGTTGGCATAGCGGTCGGCGACCGCCTGGCGCGCCACCATCTCGTCCTCGAGGATGGCGAGCTTCTCGATCAGGATCGCCGCCTGCAGCGTGTCGAGGCGCGAATTGATGCCGACGCGGACATTGTCGTACTGCGTCTCGCCCTTGCCGTGGAAGGCGAAGGACCTGAGCTTGTCGGCCAGCGCACCGTCATTGGTGAACATCGCGCCGCCGTCGCCATAGCAGCCGAGCGGCTTGGCAGGGTAAAAACTGGTCGAGCCGACATGGCCGAAGGCGCCGCACATCTTGGCGTCGGCGGAACCGCCGATCGCCTGGACGTCGGCCGAACCGCCCATCGACTGCGCGGCGTCCTCGATCACCAGGAGGTTCTCGCGCTTGGCGATCGCCATGATCGCCTCATAGTCGGCGGAGAGGCCGAACAGGTCGACCGGGATGATCGCCTTCGGCTTCAGCCGGTCTTCCTTCTTGATCATCTCGATCGCTGCCTCGAGGCTGGCGATGTCGATGTTGTAGGTGTCGCGGTCGACGTCGACGAAGACCGGCTCGGCTTTGGCCAGCGCCACCACCTCTGCCGTCGCGGCAAAGGTGAAGCTCGGCACGAACACCGCGTCGCCCGGACCGATGCCGGCGGCAAACAGCGGCAGAAGCAGCGCATCAGTGCCGTTGGCGCAGGCGACGACATGCTTGACGCCGATATAGGCCGCGAGCTTGTTCTCGAATTCGGTGACCTGCGGCCCCAGGATATAGCGGCCGTCCTCGACGACGTGGTCGATAGCGGCTTTCAGCCGGTCGCGGATTCGTTCGCGCTGCGCGCCAAGATCGATGAACTGCATGTTGGCCTCGAATGGGTTCACAAAGTCTTGGAGCGTCACTTCCGTGCGGCCGGTCGGACGCACGTCGCTCCAATAAAACGGCCCGCTGGTAACAGACTTGGCGCGGCTGAGAAAGCCGACCGGGTCCGGGGCAAATTACTTATGCGCCGCAGCCTGTTACCGATCTTGCCGGCGCAATGCTTGAAAAAGCCGGAAATCCGAGCTTTGCGAGGCGCTTGCGGGCTCTCTTAATAGCAGCGTTCCGTTGTTGGGAAACATAAAGTGATCGGTCGGGGAGGGCGGTTTCACGCCCATCCCGATGCCGGATCAGGCGATTTCATGCCGCCACGGCGGGTTGGCGCCCGCCCGCGACACCGTCACCGCGGCCGCCTTGGCGCCGAGTTCCAGCGCCTTGCGGATCGCGTCCTCAGGCAGGTTGCCGATCGCCGCCTTGTTGAGCAGGCCCTGCTCGTGCAGCGAGGCGAGGATGCCGGCATTGAACGTGTCGCCGGCGCCGACCGTGTCGACCACCTTGACCTTCTGCGGCACGACCGTGACCTTGTGCTCCTGGCTGTAGCCGACGGCGCCTTCGCTGCCATGGGTGACGACGATCAGCTTCGGCCCGCGATCGAGCCAGTTGCGGACGACGTCCTCATGCGAGCCCGCTTCATCGAACCATTTGAGGTCCTCGTCGGACAGCTTGACGATGTCGGCCATCGCCATCATCTCGCGGATGCGCCGCAGATGCTTGGCCTTGTCCGGGATGAAGTCCGGCCGGATGTTGGGGTCGAGCATCATCACCCGGTTCTCGTATTCGCGCCGCATGAACTCCTCATAGGCCGATCCCGCCGGCTCCGAGATCAGGCTGATGGCGCCGAACAGCATCGCCTCGATTTCGGTGCCTAGTTTCGGCAGATCCTCGATGGTCAGCATACGCCCGGCGGTATTCTCGTCATAAAAAGTATAGGTCGCCTGGCCGTTGGTAAGCCGCACGAAGGCGAGCGTCGTCGGACGCGGCGAGGTATGCGCATAGGTGGAACTCACCTTGCTCGCGCCGAGCGCCTCGCGGAACTGGCCGCCGAACAGGTCGGCGGAGAGGCCGGAGAAGAAGCCTGCGGGAGCGCCGAGCCGGCCGAGCGCGATCGCCGAATTGAACACGGCACCGCCGACATAAGGCGCGAAGGCCGCTTCGCCTTCCGTCGTTATGCGCGGCAGCATGTCGATCAGGGCTTCGCCACAGCAAAGGATCATGTCGTCTTGGTCTCCGGCGGATGGATCACGCCCTTGCGGATGATGATGTTGGCAAACAGCCTGGGTTCGCTGGTCGCAACGATTGCGTGCGCAGCCTTGACGCGTGCATAGAAGTCGGGCCCGGCCAGCGCAACCACCTTATGGCCCGGCGCGCGTTTGGCGCAAACCGCTTCCATCTCGCGATGCACGGGGTCGGCCAGCGCCGGGTCGCCCTTCACCGAGGCGCGGAACAAAGCCTCCGGCACCGCCTCATCCACCGGCAGCACGCTGAGCACGGCGTCAAGGACGGCAATGACATGGTGGCCGTCCACGCGGATCAGCCGCCGCGCCTGTTCCTCGGCCGGATAATTGCCGTCGACGATGGCGATCTCGTCGCCATGGCCCATTGCCCGCAGCGTCGCCAGGAACTGGGGGCCAAGCAGCGGCGGGATGCCGATCAGCATGGTCAGGCGCCCCCGGACGTGTTCGGTCCGATCAGGAAGCGTTCGGAAAGCGGCAGGCTGGCGCCGCCGAGCGCCCGCGCGTGGATACCGACGGTTCCCTCGCGCACGAAGGGCAGCTTCAGCCCCTCGGCGTCGATGCCGGCAATGGCCTGCCTGATTGCCTCGACGAGCCGGCGCCGAACATCGAGCGGCATCCAGCCGTCGATCACCGCCGCTTCGAAATCGATGACCGACGAGGCCGCGACGATAGCATAGGCAAGCGCCCGCGAGGCGCTGGCGATCCACGCGTCGAGCTCGGCGCCGATCTCGCCCCATTCCTGCGGCGAGGTCCACAGATAGGAGCCGTCGATGCCCTTGGCGGAAAGCGCCTTCTCCAGCATCGCGATCGAGGCGACGTCGATGAGCTGCGCCGGCTTGCCGTCCGGCCCCGGGACCGGCATCGAGCCCAGCGCGCCGGCATTGCCTTTCGGTCCGCTGTAAAGGCGGCCGTTGAGCACGATGCCGCCGCCGGCAAAGGCGCCGATGTAGAAATAGACGAAGTCGCGCGCCGCACCCGCCTGGCCGAAGACGAGCTCGGCGCCACAGGCCGAAGTCGCGTCGTTCTGCAGGTAGACGGGAAAGTCGCACTGCGCCTGGATGTCGGTGCGGATGTCGCGATGGCGCCATTCGTCCATGATGTCGCGCGGCGCGCCGGCCGTATCGGCCCAGTTCCACAGCTCGAACGGCATGGCGATGCCGAGACCCGCAATGCGCTTGTCCTGCGCCGGCGTCAGTTCGCCACGCATCTTTTTGATCCCATCGGTGACGAACTCGACGGTCTCGCGCGGTGCTGGATAGCGATAGGAATTCTGCAGCATGGCGCGCACATTGCCGAGAAAGTCGATCAGCACCAGCTCGGCGCTGCGGCGGCCGATCTTGAGGCCGATGAAAAAGGCACCTTCCGGGTTGAGCGCCATCGGGATCGAAGGCTGGCCGATCTTGCCGCGCAGCGGCGCCTGGCGCACGAGCAGCTTGTCTTCCTCGAGCTCGCGCATGATGACTGACACCGTCTGGGCCGACAGGCCGGTCATGCGCGCAATGTCGGATTTGGCCAGGCTGCCATGCTGGCGCACCAGGGATAGCACGAGCCGCTCATTGTGGTCGCGCATGCCGCTCTGGTTGGTGCCGCGATGCAGCCGGCTTTCCAAAGCCTTGGGCGAACCGCGCCTCGCAATGCCGGTCTCCACCCTGTTCCTCCCGTCGGTTTCCCCTTCGATGCTTTTCGTTCAGAATGAGTGAACAGCGCAAGAGTGTCAATAATAAATAAGAGTGATTTAATTATTGACAGATGTTGCGGACTGGTATTGTTTTGACATTGCGCTCACGCTGGGAAAAATTCGGTGAGCGCTCCGCAGGCGCCGGTTGGCCGGCGCTGGAGTGTTTCACTGGGAGGAAATCATGCGTAAATGGACTATCCTGAAGGCAGCCGTTGCCGGCCTTGCCTTTTATGGCGCGATGGCCACGGCCTCGTATGCCGCCGACATCGTCGGCCTGATCACCAAGACCGAAGGCAACCCGTTCTTCGTCAAGATGCGAGAGGGCGCGCAGGCCAAGGCCAAGGAACTCGGCCTCACGCTGCAGACCTTTGCCGGCAAATTCGACGGCGACAATGACAGCCAGGTCGCCGCAATCGAGAACCTGATCTCGGCCGGCGCCAAGGGCTTCGCCATCGTGCCGAGCGATTCCAGCGCCATCGTGCCGACCATCAAGAAGGCGCGCGACGCCGGCCTTCTGGTCATCGTGCTCGATACGCCGCTCGATCCGATCGATGCCGCCGACGCGACTTTCGCCACCGACAATTTCAAGGCCGGCGAGCTGATCGGACAGTGGGCCAAGGGCACGCTGGGCGACAAGGCCTCGAGTGCCAAGATCGCCTTCCTCGATCTCGCCACCAACCAGCCGACCGTCGACTACCTGCGCGACCAGGGCTTCATGAAGGGCTTCGGCATCGACATCAAGGATCCGAAGAAATACGGCGACGAGAGCGATGCGCGCATTTGTGGCCATGAGATGACCGGCGGCGCCGAGGACGGCGGCCGCACCGCCATGGAAACGCTGCTGCAGAAATGCCCGGACGTGAGCGTGATGTACACGATCAACGAGCCGGCGGCGGCCGGCGGCTACCAGGCGCTCAAGGCGGCCGGCAAGGATGACGGCTCGGTGCTGGTGGTTTCGATCGACGGCGGTTGCCCGGGCGTCAAGAACGTCGCGGCCGGTGTCATCGGCGCGACCTCGCAGCAATATCCGCTGAAGATGGCCGCCATGGCCATGGAAGCGATCGAGAAATTCGCCAAGACCGGCGAGAAGCCGAAGCCGACCCCCGGCAAGGAGTTCTTCGACACCGGCGCCACGCTGATCACCGACAAGCCCGTCAAGGGGGTCGAGTCGATCGACAGCAAGAAGGGCGCGGAACTTTGCTGGGGCTGATGCCTTCCCAGAGCATGATCCCGAAAAGTGGGAACCGGTTTTCGGAAAAGATCATGCTCCAACAATGAGTTAGATCAGGATGACAATTCAACCAAATTTCGTCCTGATCTCACCCGCAATAACGGACTAAACTCACTGAAAGGGCGGCTCCGGCCGCCCTTTCCCGAAACGGGACCCTTGGGAGGGATAGAAATGAGCGACGACGCAACCGGCTCGGTCTCCGCCGAGCGCGGCCTTCACGGCAGCGACCATTCCGTGGCGAGCTTCGACGAAGACCGGGGCTCGGCCCTGAAGAACGTCCAACGCTTCCTGCATGAATATCCTACGGCCATTCCCTTCATCGTGCTGGTCATCGGCATTTTGATTTTTTCGGTTGCCGCGGGCGGACGGTTCTTTGCGCCGTTCAATCTTTCGCTTGTGCTGCAACAGGTCACCATCATCGCCTTCCTGGGCATCGCCCAGACGCTGGTCATCCTGACAGCCGGCATCGATCTTTCGGTCGGCGCCATGATGGTGCTGTCGTCCATCGTCATGGGCAGGCTGACCGTCACTTACGGCGTGCCGGTCGAATTGAGTTTTGTGCTGGGCCTGCTTACGGGTCTTGTCTGCGGCCTGATCAACGGCGTGCTGGTGGCGGTGATCAAGCTGCCGCCGTTCATCGTCACGCTCGGCACCTGGAGCGTCTACGGCGCGATGGTCATCTACGTCTCGCATTCCGAAACCGTGCGCGCCCAGGACATCGAGGCGGCCGGACCGCTGCTGCAGTGGCTGGGACACACGATCAGGTTGGGCGGCGGTGCCGTGTTGACCTACGGCGCCATCGCCATGATCCTGACAGCAATCATCATCTGGTATGTGCTGAACCGCACGGCCTTCGGCCGCCATGTATACGCCACTGGTGACGACGACGAGGCCGCTCGCCTGGCCGGCATCAACACGCGCGGCGTGTTCATTGCCGTCTACACGCTTGCCGGCTTCATCTGCGCTATTGCCGCCTGGGCGCTTATCGGCCGCATCGGTGCGGCGAGCCCGCTCGGCAACCAGACCGCCAATCTCGATGCCATCACCGCCGTGGTGATCGGCGGCACCTCGCTGTTCGGCGGCCGCGGCTCGATCGTCGGCACGCTGTTCGGGGCGCTCATCGTCGGCGTCTTCCGCAACGGTCTGGCGCTCGCCGGCGTCGATTCGCTGTGGCAGGAGTTCACCGTGGGCATCCTCATCATCCTCGCCGTCACGATCGATCAGTGGATCAGGAAGATTTCGGCATGAGCACCCAGTCCATTCCTCAGGTCCCCATCCTTCAAGGGAAAGGCCTCAACAAGCGCTACGGCCGGGTCGTCGCGCTCGACAATGCCGATTTCGACCTGATGCCGGGCGAGATCCTCGCCGTCATCGGCGACAACGGCGCCGGCAAGTCGACGATGGTCAAGGCGCTCTGCGGAGCTGTCATCCCGGACTCCGGCACGATCGAGCTCAACGGCCAGCCGGTGCATTTCCGCTCGCCGATCGAGGCGCGCATGGCCGGCATCGAGACCGTCTACCAGAACCTGGCTCTGTCGCCGGCGCTGTCGATCGCCGACAACATGTTCCTCGGCCGCGAGCTGCGCAAACCCGGGTTTGCCGGGCAATGGCTGCGCCGGCTCGACCGCTCGGCCATGGCGCGCATCGCCCGCGAAAAGCTGTCCGAACTCGGGCTGATGACCATCCAGAACATCAACCAGTCGGTCGAAACGCTGTCGGGCGGCCAGCGCCAGGGCGTCGCGGTGGCGCGTGCCGCGGCCTTCGGCAGCCGCGTCGTCATCATGGACGAGCCGACGGCGGCGCTTGGCGTCAAGGAAAGCCGCCGCGTGCTGGAATTGATGCTCGATGTCAAGAAACGCGGCCTGCCAATCGTGCTCATCTCGCACAACATGCCGCATGTCTTCGAGGTGGCCGACCGCATCCATATCCATCGCCTGGGTCGTCGCCTCGCCGTCATCGATCCGAAGCAATATACAATGTCCGACGCCGTCGCCTTCATGACCGGCGCGAAGTCGCCGCCGGAGGTGCTGGCGGCATAGTCGCGCCCTAATGCCGCGGCAGACGCAGTCGCAGTCGCCTAAATCGATTGAAGATATGCTGCGATGCACTAGGATAGGGCTGGGAGGAATGGTGAAAGCCGGTATGATCAGGCCAATTGAACGAGAGGCAACATGACGCGCGCTATGACGACCGAAGTTCCCGCTCTCGAAAATTCCGATCCCAAGACGCTTGCCGAAGAAGTCTTGATGTCGCTCAAATACCGGGTCGGCAAGGACACCGCCGTTGCCACCCCCTATGACTGGCTGACCGCTTCGATCAAGGTGGTGCGCGACCGCATCGTCGACCACTGGATGGAGGCGACCAAGGAAGCCTACGACCAGCAGGAAAAGCGGGTCTATTATCTCTCGCTCGAATTCCTCATCGGCCGCCTGATGCGCGACGCCTTCTCCAATCTCGGCCTGATGGAGAACATGCGCGAGGCGCTGTCCTCGCTCGGCGTCGACCTCGACCTGATAGCGACCCTGGAACCGGACGCAGCGCTCGGCAATGGCGGTCTCGGCCGGCTTGCCGCCTGCTTCATGGAGAGCATGGCGACCGTCGATATCCCGGCCCATGGCTACGGCATTCGCTACGCCAACGGCATGTTCCGCCAGGAAATCCACGGCGGCTGGCAGGTCGAACTGCCGGAGACCTGGCTCGACCACGGCAATCCGTGGGAGTTCGAGCGGCGCGAGCGCTCCTTCGAGGTCGGCTTCGGCGGCTCGGTGGAATCGGTCACCTCCAAGGACGGCCGGCTCGAACGCCATGTCTGGAAACCGACCGAGCATGTGCTGGCCGTTGCCTACGACACGCCGGTGGCGGGCTGGCGCGCCAACCGCGTCAACACGCTGCGGCTGTGGTCCGGCATGGCGATCGACCCTATCCTGCTCGACAAGTTCAATGCCGGCGACCACATCGGCGCGCTTGCCGAAAGCAACAAGGCCGACGCGCTGTCGCGCGTGCTCTATCCGGCCGATTCCCATATGGCCGGGCAGGAGCTGAGGCTGAGGCAGGAATATTTCTTCTCGACCGCTTCGCTGCAGGACATCGTCCAGCGTCATTTGAGCCAGTATGGCGACCTCAAGTCGCTGCCCGACAAGGCAGCGATTCATCTCAACGACACCCATCCCGCGGTCGCCGTGCCGGAGCTGATGCGGCTTTTGATGGATGTCCACGGCATGGACTTCGACCAGGCCTGGGACGTCACCAAGCGCACCTTCGGCTACACCAACCATACGCTGCTTCCCGAGGCGCTGGAAAGCTGGCCGGTTCCGCTGTTCGAACGCTTGCTGCCGCGCCACATGCAGATCGTCTATGCCATCAATGCACAGGTGCTGCTCGAGGCCCGCGCGACCAACCAGTTCTCGGGTGAGCAGATCGCCCGGATTTCGCTGATCCAGGAAAATGGCGATCGCCGCGTGCGCATGGGCAATCTGGCTTTCGTCGGCTCGCATTCGATCAACGGCGTCTCGGCCTTGCACACTGAGCTGATGAAGGAGACGGTGTTCGCCGATCTCCACAAGCTCTATCCCGACCGCATCAACAACAAGACCAACGGCATCACGCCCAGGCGCTGGCTGATCCAGTGCAATCCGGGGCTGACCTCGCTTGCCCGCGAGGCGATCGGCGATCGCTTCATGGACGACATCGAAGCCATCAAAGAGCTCGATCCTCTCGCCGATGATGCCGCTTTCCGCGAAAAATTCGCCGCCGTGAAGCGGCAGAACAAGGCCAGGCTCGCCAACCTCGTCGCCGACCGGCTCGGTATCAGGCTCGACCCGTCGGCGCTGTTCGATATCCAGGTCAAGCGCATCCACGAATACAAGCGCCAGCTGCTCAATATCCTGGAGGCGATCGCGCTCTACGACCAGATACGCTCGCATCCCGAGCGCGACTGGATGCCGCGAGTGAAATTCTTCGGCGGCAAGGCGGCGCCCAGCTATCACAACGCCAAGCTGATCATCAAACTGGCCAACGACGTCGCAAAAGTCATCAACGGCGATCCGTCGGTGCGCGGCCTGCTGAAAGTGGTGTTCGTGCCGAACTACAATGTCAGCCTGGCCGAGGTGCTGATGCCGGCCGCCGACCTCTCCGAGCAGATCTCGACCGCCGGCATGGAGGCGTCGGGTACCGGCAACATGAAGTTCGCGATGAATGGCGCGCTCACCATCGGCACGCTCGACGGCGCCAATGTCGAGATGAAGGAACATGTCGGCGACGACAACATCTTCATCTTCGGCCTCACCACGTCGCAAGTCGCCGAAAGGCGCAACAATGGCTATGATCCGCGTGCGGTTATCGAGGCGTCCCCTGAACTGGCGCAGGCTGTCGCGGCGATTTCGTCCGGCGTCTTCTCGCCCGACGATCCGGGCCGCTACCGCGACCTGATGAACGGCCTCTACCAGAGCGACTGGTTCATGGTTGCAGCGGATTTCGATTCCTACGCCGACTGTCAACGCGAAGTCGATGCGGTGTGGCGCGACAGCCCCGACTGGAACGCGCGCGCCATCCGAAACGTTGCCCGCATGGGCTGGTTCTCGTCCGATCGCACCATCCGCCAATATGCGAAAGAAATCTGGAACGTGCCTGTCTGATGTGATTGCATGAGGTCACGAACAATGTGGTCGCCCAAAAGTGCGTAGCGGTTTTGGGGCAACGGCATGCGCAAATGAGATAGTTGCCCGGGGAGGGAACACCGCCTGATGAGGAAGCCGCGCGCGACCGCTGCGACAAGCGGGCCGGACGGACTGGCGCCAGCCGGTGATGTCGCGGCGATTGTCGCAGGAACGCATGGCGATCCCTTCGCGGTTCTGGGCGTGCATGAAGCCGGCAAAGGTTTCGTCACCCGCTGCTTCGTGCCGAATGCAGAATTCGTCACCGCCTACACGTTGACCGGCAAGGAAGCCGGCGAGCTCTCCCGCCGTGACGATGCCGGTTTCTTCGAGGGTAAGGTTTCGATCCGCAAGCGCCAGCCGCTGCGTTATCACGCAAAAAATGCCAGCGGCGACTGGTGGCTGACCGATCCTTATTCCTTCGGGCCGGTGCTCGGTCCGCTGGACGATTACTACATCGCCGAAGGCTCGCATCTGCGGCTCTTCGACAAGCTCGGCGCCCACATTATCGACCACGAGGGCGCTACCGGGGTGCATTTCGCCGTTTGGGCGCCGAACGCCAGGCGCGTGTCGGTGGTCGGCGCCTTCAACGACTGGGACGGCCGCCGCCACACCATGCGCGACCGCCGCGACACCGGTATCTGGGAATTGTTCATTCCCGATATCGGCGGCGGCCAGCCCTACAAATTCGAGATCATTGCGCCGGATGGCGTAAGGTTGCCGCTCAAGGCCGATCCCTTCGCCTTCGAATCCGAGCTGCGCCCGGCGACTGCCTCGGTGACGGCGCCGCCGCTGGCGCATGAGTGGGGCGACGAGGCGCATCGCAGCTACTGGCGCAAGGCCGACCCTCGGCGCGAGGCGATGTCGATCTACGAGGTCCACGCCGGCTCCTGGCAGCGCCGCGACGACGGCACGTTCTTGTCCTGGGACGAACTCGCAGCGCGGCTCATCCCTTATGTGGTCGACACCGGCTTCACCCATATCGAGTTCCTGCCGATCTCCGAGCACCCCTACGATCCATCCTGGGGCTACCAGACCACCGGCCTCTATGCGCCGACCGCCCGTTTCGGCGATCCGGATGGCTTCGCCCGCTTCGTCGACGGCGCGCACCGCGCCGGCGTCGGCGTCATCCTCGACTGGGTGCCGGCGCATTTCCCGGTCGACGAGCACGGCCTTGTCCATTTCGACGGCACCGCGCTCTACGAGCATGCCGATCCGCGCCAGGGTTTTCACCCCGACTGGAACACCGCGATCTACAATTTCGGCCGCCGCGAGGTGGTGTCGTTCCTCGTCAACAATGCGCTGTTCTGGGCCGAGAAATACCATGTCGACGGCTTGCGCGTCGACGCGGTCGCCTCGATGCTCTACCTCGATTATTCGCGCAAGGCCGGTGAGTGGATCCCCAACGAGAAGGGCGGGCGCGAGAATCTGCAGGCCGTCAGTTTCCTGCAGAAGATGAACAAGGAGCTCTACGGCCACCATCCCGGCGTGATGACGATCGCCGAGGAATCGACCTCATGGCCGAAAGTGTCGCGTCCCGTGCACGAAGGCGGCCTCGGCTTCGGCTTCAAGTGGAACATGGGCTTCATGCACGACACGCTGGAGTATCTCTCCAAGGAGCCGATCTTCCGCAAGCACCACCACAACGACATCACCTTCGGCCTGACCTACGCCTTCTCCGAAAATTTCGTGCTGCCGCTCTCGCATGACGAGGTCGTGCACGGCAAAGGCACGCTGCTCAACAAGATGGCCGGCGACGACTGGCAGAAGTTTGCGACGCTGCGCGCCTATTACGCCTTCATGTGGGGTTATCCCGGCAAGAAGCTGCTGTTCATGGGCCAGGAATTCGCCCAGCGTCGCGAATGGAGCGAGGAACGCGCGCTCGACTGGAACCTGCTGGAATTCGCGCCGCATCGCGGCGTCTGGCAGACCGTGCGGGACTTGAACTACCTCTACCGTTCGCGCCCGGCGCTGCATGCGCGCGACTGCGAGCCGGACGGCTTCT
The DNA here is from genome assembly GCF_033977145.1 of Mesorhizobium montanum. NCBI lineage: Bacteria > Pseudomonadati > Pseudomonadota > Alphaproteobacteria > Hyphomicrobiales > Phyllobacteriaceae > Mesorhizobium > Mesorhizobium montanum. The sequence goes on from NZ_JAVIJF010000005.1 coordinate 109,107, forward strand.
CCTGGCTGATCGTCGACGACCGCGACAATTCGGTTTTCGCCTGGCTGCGCAGCGCGCCGGACGGCAACCCGATCGCCGTTATCTCCAATTTCACGCCGGTGCCGCGCGAGAACTATCGCGTGCCGCTGCCGAAGGCGGGAAAGTGGCGCGAAATCATCAATACGGACGCCGCCGACTATGGCGGCTCCGGCATGGGCAATGGCGGCACGGTCGAGGCGAGCGGGGAAGGGGGCGGCGTATCGGCGACGATGCTTCTGCCGCCGCTGTCGACGATCATGCTGGAATTCGTCGCGGACTGAAGCAGATGATAACTCACCTTGCTAGAGGTTTGGTCCGGGCAGCTTGTTTGGGAGGGTAACAAAATGGCAGAGATCAAAAGAACCCAGCCGCTGGCACGCGATGCCATGGCCTATGTGCTGGCCGGCGGCCGCGGCAGCCGCCTCAGGGAGCTGACCGACCGGCGCGCCAAGCCCGCCGTCTATTTCGGCGGCAAGACGCGCATCATCGACTTCGCCCTCTCCAACGCACTGAATTCCGGCATTCGCCGCCTCGGCGTCGCCACCCAGTACAAGGCGCATTCGCTGATCCGCCACCTGCAGCGCGGCTGGAACTTCCTGCGGCCCGAGCGAAACGAAAGCTTCGACATCCTGCCCGCCTCGCAGCGCGTTTCGGAAACGCAGTGGTACGAAGGCACGGCGGACGCCGTCTACCAGAACATAGACATCATCGAGGCCTATGGTCCGGAATACATGGTCATCCTCGCCGGCGACCACATCTACAAGATGGACTACGAGCTGATGCTGCGCCAGCACGTCGATGCCGGCGCCGACGTCACCGTCGGCTGCCTCGAAGTGCCTCGCATGGAGGCGACCGGATTCGGCATCATGCATGTCGACAAGAAGGACAACATCATCGCTTTCGTCGAAAAGCCGGCCGATCCGCCGGGCATCCCCGACAAACCGGAAATCGCGCTCGCATCGATGGGCATCTACGTGTTCAAGACCAAGTTCCTGATGGAGCAGCTGCGCCGCGACGCCGCCGAGCCCGGCTCCAGCCGCGACTTCGGCAAGGACATCATCCCCTACATCGTCCAGCACGGCAAGGCGATCGCCCACCGCTTCGCCAAGTCCTGCGTGCGCTCCTCGCATGAGTCCGAGCCATACTGGCGCGACGTCGGAACGGTGGATGCCTATTGGGAAGCCAATATCGACCTCACCGACATCACCCCCGAGCTCGACCTCTACGACCGCGACTGGCCGATCTGGACCTATGCCGAATTGAAGCCGCCGGCGAAATTCGTGCATGACGAGGACGGCCGCCGCGGCGAGGCCATCTCTTCGCTGGTGTCGGGCGACTGCATCGTCTCCGGCGCCTCGCTGCGCCGCAGCCTGATCTTCACCGGCGCCCGCATCAATTCCTATTCCAAGCTCGAGGAAGTGGTGATGCTGCCCGACGTCCAGGTCGGCCGCAACGCGCGTCTCAAGCGCGTCGTCATCGACCACGGCGTGCAAATCCCGGAGGGACTGGTGGTAGGCGAGGACCCGGCGCTCGACGCCAAGCGCTTTCGCGTCTCGGAAAAGGGGATCAGCCTGATCACCCAGGACATGATCAACAAGCTTTCTCTCTGATCCGCAAGCTGTCAGTTTGATCACCAAGTTGTCACTTTAGCAGTGGATCGTAGGCGAATGCAGGTTCTCTCGGTCACGCCCGAAATCTTTCCGCTGATCAAGACCGGCGGGCTTGCCGACGTGACCGGCGCCTTGCCGATCGCGCTTGGCCCCAAGGGCGTGGCGATCCGCACGCTGGTTCCCGGCTATCCCGTGGTGATGGCAGCCTTCGCCAAGAAGAAGGCCGTCTACCAATACCCGCTGCTGCAGGGCGGCAAAGCCTCGATCCATGCCGTCAAGATCGGCGATCTCGACCTCTTCGTGCTTGACGCACCGCATCTCTTCGGTCGCCAGGGCGGCCCTTACGGCACCGCTTCCGGCGCCGACTGGCCCGACAATTGGCGGCGCTTCGCGGCGCTCAGCCAGGCCGGCGGCGACATCGCCGGCGGCGCGATCTCCGGCTACCAGCCCGACATTGTCCATGCCCATGACTGGCAGTCGGCGATGACGCTCGCTTACATGCGCTACGGCAAGGCGGTCGGCGTGCCGTCGCTGATCACCGTGCACAACCTTGCCTTCCAGGGTCAGTTCGGCGCCGGCATCTTCGGCGAGCTCGGCCTGCCGGCCGTGGCCATGCAGCTCGACGGCGTCGAATATTATGGCGGCGTCGGTTATCTGAAGGCCGGCCTCCAGGCCGCCTGGGCGATCACAACGGTGAGCCCGACCTATGCGCAGGAAATCCGCTCGCCGGAATTCGGCATGGGCCTCGACGGGCTGATCAATATGCGCGCCACCGATCTCCACGGCATCGTCAACGGCATCGATGTCGACATCTGGAATCCCGAGACCGACAAGCATCTGGTTGCCAATTATTCCGCCGATACGCTGGCAGCGCGCGCCAAGAACCGCAAGGCGGTCGAAGAGCGTTTCGGCCTGGAGGCGGACGGCAGCCCGATCGTCTGTGTCGTCAGCCGGCTGACCTGGCAGAAGGGCATGGATATTCTGGCCGCGGTCGTCGACGGCATCGTCGCCGCCGGCGCGCGGTTGGCGATCCTGGGCTCGGGCGACGCCGGCCTCGAAGGCACGCTGCTCGCCGCCGCTGCCCGCCATCGCGGCCGTGTCGGCGTCGTCGTCGGTTATGACGAGGGGCTTTCGCACACCATGCAGGGTGGCTGCGACGCCATCGTTATCCCGTCGCGCTTCGAGCCCTGCGGGCTGACCCAGCTTTATGGCCTGCGCTATGGCTGCGTGCCGGTGGTCGCCCGTACCGGCGGCCTTGCCGACACCATCATCGACGCCAATGAAGCTGCATTGACAGCCGGTGTCGCCACCGGCTTCCAGTTCGCGCCCAACAATGGCGGCGCGATGCTGCATGCCATCCAGCGTCTGGTCGAGGTCCACGCCAGGCCGGCTGTCTGGGCATCGATCCAGCGCCAGGGCATGAAGGCCGATGTCTCCTGGGACAAGAGCGCCGAAAAATACGTCGAACTCTATCGCTTGCTGCTTTCGAAAAGGGCTGCCTGAGGCATGATCAGAACCGTCCCGACCAAACCCTACACCGACCAGAAGCCCGGCACGTCCGGCCTGCGCAAGAAGGTGCCCGTGTTCCAGCAGGAGCACTATGCCGAGAACTTCATCCAGTCGATCTTCGATGCGCTGGACGGTTTCCAGGGCAAGACGCTGGTGATCGGCGGCGACGGCCGCTTCTACAATCGGGAAGTCATCCAGAAGGCCATTGCCATCGCCGCCGGCAACGGCTTCGGCAAGGTGATGGTCGGCCAGGGCGGCATCTTGTCGACGCCGGCCGCCTCCAACATCATCCGCAAATACAAGACCTTCGGCGGCATCATCCTCTCGGCCAGCCACAATCCCGGCGGCCCGCACGAGGATTTCGGCATCAAGTACAACGCCGGCAATGGCGGCCCGGCGCCGGAAAGGATCACCGACGCGATCTTTGCCAAGTCGAAGGAGATCAAGAGCTTTAAGATCGCCGATATCGGCGCCATCGACATCGACACCATCGGCACCGCCAAGGCCGGCGACATGACCGTCGAGATATTCGACCCGGTCAAGGACTATGCCGAGCTGATGGAAAGCCTGTTCGACTTCGACGCCATCCGCGCCAACTTCAAATATGGCTTCCGCCTGCGCTTCGACGCCATGCATGCGGTGACCGGTCCTTACGCCAAGGAGATCTTCGAGCGCCGCCTCGGCGCGCCCAACGGCACCTGCCGCAACTTCAAACCGCTGCCGGATTTCGGCGGTCATCATCCGGATCCGAACCTGGTGCACGCAAAGCATCTCTATGACGAGATGATGGGCCCCGACGCGCCGGATTTCGGCGCCGCCTCCGACGGCGACGGCGACCGCAACCTGATCATCGGCAAGGGCATCTTCGTCACGCCGTCCGATTCGGTGGCGATGCTTGCCGCCAATGCTAGCCTGGCGCCGGGCTACAAGGAAGGTTTGAAAGGCATCGCGCGCTCGATGCCGACCAGCGGCGCCGCCGACCGCGTCGCCGAAAAGCTTGGTATCGGCATCTACGAGACGCCGACCGGCTGGAAGTTCTTCGGCAACCTGCTCGACGCCGGCATGGCGACGATCTGCGGCGAGGAAAGCGCCGGCACGGGCTCTAACCATGTGCGCGAGAAGGACGGGCTGTGGGCCGTGCTTCTGTGGCTCAACATCCTCGCGGTGCGCGCAGAGAGCTGCAAGGACATCGTCACCGAGCACTGGGCGACCTACGGCCGCAATTACTATTCGCGCCACGACTATGAGGAGGTGGAGAGCGATCGCGCCAACGCACTGGTCGACGAATTGCGCGCCAAGCTCGGCTCGCTGCCCGGCACAAGCGTGCGCGGCCTCAAGATCGCCAAGGCCGACGATTTTGCCTATCACGATCCGGTCGACGGCTCGGTGAGCAAGAACCAGGGCATCAGGATTCTGTTCGAGGGCGGCTCGCGCGTCGTCCTGCGCCTCTCCGGCACCGGCACGTCGGGCGCGACGCTGCGGGTCTATATCGAGCGCTACGAGCCGGACAAGGCCAGGCACGATCTCGACACCCAGGAAGCCCTCGCCGACCTCATCGCCGCGGCGGACGACATCGCCGGCATCAAGGGCCACACCGGCCGCAACAAGCCAAGCGTGATTACTTGAGGGTGCAAGAGGAGGCTTTCCCTTCTCCCCTTGTGGGAGAAGGTGGCCGAGCGAAGCTCGGACGGATGAGGGGTGCTCCAGCTTGGCGCAAACCGGCGCCCAGAACACCGGCGCCTCATTCCTTCCAACACCCCTCATCCGTCTCGGCGCTCCGCGCCGATCCACCTTCTCCCACAAGGGGAGAAGGTGAGGCGCGCCCATGACCCAGCTCGGTGCCACCATCACCCCCGAAGGCATCCGCTTCGCCGTCTGGTCGTCATCGGCGAGGCGCCTGTGGGTCTCGCTTTTCGACGACAGCGGCGCGCGCGAACTCGACCGTTTGGAGCTCAATTCCGAAGGCGACGGCGTGCACGCGCTCTTGGTCTCCGGCCCTGCATCGGGCACGCGCTACGGCTTTCGCGGCGACGGTGATTATGCGCCGGACCGCGGGCTGTGGTTCGACCCGGACAAGCTGCTCACCGACCCCTATGCCGTCGAGATCGATCGTCCCTACCAATATCACTGGCGGCTTGCCGCCAAACGCAATGAAGGCGCCGACACTGCTTTGTTGATGCCGAAGGCGATAGCCCGGTCCCTGCCCAAGCCAGTGCCGGCCAAGCCACCTCTCTTTCAGCCAGGCGGCCTGATCTACGAGCTCAATGTCCGCTCCTTCACCAAGCTGCATCCGGACGTGCCGGAAACGCAGCGCGGAACCATCGCGGCGCTCGCTCATCCTGCCGTCGTCGAGCACCTGAAACGTCTCGGCGTCTCCGCCGTTGAGCTGATGCCGGTCACGGCGTCGATCGACGAGCGGCACCTGCCGCCGCTGGGCCTGACCAATGCGTGGGGCTACAATCCCGTCACCTTCATGGCGCTCGACCCGCGCCTGGCGCCCGGCGGCCTCGAGGAATTGCGTGATGCCGTCGCCGCGCTGCGCAAGGCGGGCATCGGCACCATCCTCGACCTCGTCTTCAACCACACCGGCGAGAGCGACCGGCTCGGCCCGACGCTGTCGCTGCGCGGCCTCGACGCGCAGGCCTATTACCGGCATCAGCCCGACGGCAGGCTGGTCAACGACACCGGAACCGGCAACACGATCGCCTGCGACCATCAGGTGATGCGCGAGATGGTGCTCGACACGCTGCGCCATTTCGTCCGCTTCGCCGGCGTCGACGGCTTCCGCTTCGATCTGGCGCCAGTGCTCGGACGGGTCGACGGAGCCTTCGATCCGGATGCGCCGCTGCTCCAGGCCATCGCCGGCGATCCTGTTCTCGCCGACCGGGTGTTGATCGTAGAGCCTTGGGACATCGGCCCGAACGGCTACCAGCTCGGCAATTTCCGCCCGCCATACCTGGAGTGGAACGACCGCTGCCGCGACGATGTCAGGCGCTTCTGGCGCGGCGATACCGGTACGATCGGTGCGCTTGCGACGCGGCTTGCCGGGTCCTCCGATGTCTTCGGCAGGGACGGCCAGCCGACGAGCCGCACGGTCAATTTCATCGCCGCGCATGACGGCATGACGCTTACCGACATCGTCGCCTATGAGCGCAAGCACAACGAGGCCAATGGCGAGCAGAACCGCGACGGCCACAACGACAATTTGTCCTGGAACAACGGCGCCGAGGGCGAAACGGACGACGAGGCGATCGCCAGGACCCGCTTCTGCGACCAGTGCGCGTTGCTGGCGACGCTTTTTGCCTCGCGCGGCACCATCATGCTGACCGCCGGCGACGAATTCGGCCGCACGCAGAAAGGCAACAACAACGCCTATGCGCAGGACAACGCCATCACCTGGCTCGACTGGGCCGGCCGCGATCGGGCGCTGGAGCAATACGCATCTTCGCTCGCTGCGCTACGCCGCGCCTTTCCGGCGCTGGCGGATACGCGCTTCCTGACCGGCGAGCCCGCCGACAGATCGGACATCCCCGACGTAGCCTGGCTGACCGAGACCGGCGCGCCGCTCGGCGAGTCCGACTGGAACGATTCCGGCCGGCATCGCCTCGTCATGCTGCTCGGCGATGCCGGAGGCGGCCGGCTGGCGGTTGTGATCAATGGCGATCGCCGGCAATGCGTCTTCACCTTACCGGCGCGGGACGGATTTGAATGGCGCCCGGCGATCGAGACGCAGCAGGTCGACCTCTCGCGGCCTTTGCCTGGTCGCAGCGTCGGTTTCATGATCGAGCGGCGTGCCGCTAAATCGCGCAGCAGGAAGGGTTTGTGATGGCCCGCGAGAACCCGGAACAGAGGGCCGAATGGTGGCGCGGCTGCGTCATCTACCAAGTCTATCCGCGCTCCTTTCAGGATACCAGCGGCGACGGTAGCGGCGACTTGAAGGGCATCACCGCGCGGCTCGCCCATATCGCGTCTCTCGGCGTCGACGCCATTTGGCTGTCGCCCTTCTTCAAGTCACCGATGGCCGACATGGGCTACGATGTGTCGGACTATCGCGACGTCGATCCGATGTTCGGCACGCTCGAGGATTTCGACGCGCTGATCGCCGAGGCGCATCGGCTCGGCCTGAAACTCATCATCGACCAGGTGATCTCGCATTCTTCCGACAAGCATGAATGGTTCGTCGAAAGCCGCGCCAGCCGCGACAATGCCAAGGCCGACTGGTATGTCTGGGCCGACGCCAGACCCGACGGCAATGCCCCCAACAACTGGCTGTCGGTGTTCGGTGGACCGTCCTGGGAATGGGACGCCACGCGTCACCAATATTACATGCACAACTTCCTCGCCGCGCAGCCGGACTTGAACTTCCACAATCCGGATGTTCAGGACGCGCTTTTGGACACGGTGCGTTTCTGGCTCGAGCGCGGCGTCGACGGCTTTCGGCTGGATACCGTCAACTACTATGTCCATGACCGCTGGCTGCGCGACAACCCGCCCTTAGCGTCAAGCGTCGCCGGCACCAACGATTCGGCCACCACCTATGGCTTCCAGGAGCATCTCTTCGACAAGTCGCGTCCCGAAAACCTCGATTTCCTGAAACGTTTCCGCGGGCTGCTCGACGAATATCCGGACCGCGCCGCGGTCGGCGAGGTGGGTGACGAGGAGCGTTCTCTACAGACGCTCGCCGCTTATGTTTCCGGCGGCGACAAACTGCAGATGTGCTACACATTCGACCTGCTCAGCCCGCAATTTTCCGCCGCCCATATTCGCGGCTGCGTCGAGGCGTTCGAGAACGCCGTCGCCGACGGCTGGGTCTGCTGGGCCTTCTCCAATCATGATGTCGTGCGCCATGTCAGCCGCTGGACACGGCCAGGCGGAAATCCCGAAACGGTGGCGAAATTCGCAATCGCGCTGCTTTCCTGCCTGCGCGGCTCGATCTGCCTCTACCAGGGCGAGGAACTCGGCCTCGATGAGGCCGAGCTTGCCTATGAGGACTTGCGCGACCCTGTCGGCATCCGCTTCTGGCCGGGTGTGAAGGGCAGGGACGGCTGCCGCACCCCGATGGTTTGGCAGGCGGAGGCGGAAAATGCCGGCTTCTCCACCGGCAAGCCCTGGCTGCCGGTACCGCAAGTGCATCGTGCGCGTGCGGTAGACGTTCAGGATGGTCGGGATGGCTCGGTCCTTTCCGCCTATCGCTCGATCCTGGCGCTGCGCAAGCGCCATCCGGCGCTGATCGGTGGCTCGATCCGGTTCCTTGATGCCGAAGGCGATCTGCTGGCCTTTGTCCGTGAGGGCGGCGGAGAAAAGCTGCTCTGCGTCTTCAACTTCGCCGGCGAACCGGCGGGCTGGACGCTGCCGGCGGAGTTCGGACAGATCGAAGCGATAGACCTTGCGGTCGATGCGTCCGGCTTTCCCGAGGAGGGAGCGCTCATCTTGCCGCCGCTCGGTTGTTTCCTCGCTCGGATTGCTTACTGAACGAGCACCGAACGTCCGCAGGTCGCGCCCGTGACCCTCACATCGGCCTCGCCGACATGGACGCCAAGTGCCCCAAGCACATCGTAGACCAGGTCGTCGACCGGTGCGGTCACGCTGTTGAGCAGCGTCGTCACCGCCGGCTTCACCGTGCCTAGCAACGCGGTGAGGTCGATGCCGAGACCGAGCGCGTTGACCGTCAGCGACAGGTTGTTGACCAGCGACGTGGTGAGCGACTGCGTCAGGTTCTTCGTCGACACCGTCTTGATCGTCTTGTTGGTGATGTCGGTAGCGCTGAAGGTCAGGTTCGTCGGCGCCATGTTGGTGACCGAGAACGCAGAGGAGCCAGTCACCTGCAGCAGCGGAATGAGCGCCAGCCTTAAGTCCGCGATGTCGGCGTTGGAGAAGGACTGCGGCTGCGTGAAGTCGGCAAAGCCGCTGGCATTGCTGTTTGCGAGATGCGCCTCGACGACACCGGGCTGAGCGGCGATCGAGACCTTGATGCTGGCCGCGCCTGTCGGGCAGCTTATGTCGGTCAGCTTCGCCTCGGCGTAGGCGACCTCGACATTGAGCGGCAGGTTGACCGCGAGTAGCTTGATGCCGCCGCCAAGGTTAGGCGTGCCAGCGGTGACGCTGGCGTTGAGCTTGATGCGCGTCTGCGCGGTGCGCACCACGGTGCCCGCTTCGCCCACCGCCAGCCAGGGCGAGTTCTGCATCGGCTCGCCGATGGCAATGGCAAGCGTCGTCAATGTCAGCCCGGGTACGGTGGCGCCGAGGTTGACCGCGACCTGGTTCGTGCCGTTGGCGAGTGCTGCCGCCGCCGTCAGCATGCTGAGCGCGCTGGCATCGACCGACAGCCCGGCGGGCTGTTGCCCGAAGCCGAGGCTGCCCACCGAGCCCAGGTCGACGAGACTGCTGAGCGGAAACTTGACGGTGCTGGTGGCGCTGGAGGCCATGGTCTGCAAGGCGATCTTGGCCGTGCGGTCCAACCCCGGTACGTTGGCCATGGCGGTGGCGATCTGTCCGACGGTTGCCTTCGAGGCGAGCACGTCGGAATAGCTCACGCCAGTCAGATGCAGTTGCGTCGCCAGCGCATCGGTGAAGGAAAGAACATCGACATCGGCTGAGATCAGCGAATTGTAATCCATCACGCTGAGCGAGATGTTGCCGCCGAGAAGGCCGCCGAGGAGCGCGTTGAGAAGACCGCCATTGAGGCTGGCAAGCCGCGATCCGACCGAAAAAGCCGCTTGCGGTTGGGCGCCGGCGATGGCGGTCGTGCCGATGGTGGGCGGCGACATGATCGAGCCGGCGAAATAGAGCGTGCCCTGCTTCTTCAGCGACACCTGCACGGCATTGTAGGGCAGCTTGCCTGCCTCGAACCGGCTGCCGGCGGCAATGCTGCTAACGCCCGTGTAGCGCCCCGGCACGACCTGGACGACGGCCTTGGTGGCGGTTGGCGCCACGGTCGTGCCCTGTTGCTGCACGGCGACGGAGGTGGTGCCGTTGTCGCCGAGCGTCGTCAGCACCGCCTGCTGAGCATTGGTGATGTTCGAGGCAGCGGTGATGGCGGCAAGGTCCACGATCGACTGAGCGGCCCGGCGTTCGTTGTAAAGCGAGCCCTCATCGATCGCGAAGGCGGTCAGCGCCAGCGCCACCGGCGTGCAGAGCGCCGTCATGATGGCGAAATTGGCGCTCCGGTCGGCGAGCAGCCGTCGCGTCGCCGCCATCAATCACCCTTGGCGGGCATCATATGCCTCCGACGCGGATCGTCGATTGACTCTTGATCGTCGTACCCGGCAGCGGCAGCGTCCGGAACAGGTTCCAGATCGGCAGGTTGCGCGCGTCATAACTGACCGAGACGACGAACTGGCTGCCGTCGGCGGCGCTGTCCTGCGCGTTGACGGTCAGCTTGTTGGGATCCACGAATGGATAGCCCGCGACGTCGTGAGCGATAAAATCGGTAACCAGTGCCTGCCGCTCGGCCTGGTTGAGGCCGGCAATCGCCGTTCGCGCCGCATCGGCGGCGATCTGTTGCACCGAATGGCTGGCGCCGAAATAGATTCCGTATGCAACCATGCCGAGCAGAAGCAGGATGAAGATCGGCGCCAGCATGGCGAATTCGATTGCCGACGTGCCCGTGGCGTCCGCCCTGAAACGAGACCAAGGAGCAAGGATTCTTCGGTTCTTCAGCATGGTCCGGAGAATGCCAAGACCTGCCTGCAAAAACAGAAAACGGCTGGAACAACCAAAAGATGCACCAAGTTGAACGGAGGGTCTTAGCTTTAGATTACGCTGTTTTAGCGAGGCGCTGCTCACTCAACGTCAAGCAGCGGGCGGTTGAAATAAGATTTCGCTGTGTCTAGTCTCGCCGCCACCAGCCGCCGGAAGGGACCGGCGGCACGCTCAAAAGGAGCCCGTCGAACGGTTCCGGGGCGTCAACACTTGAAGGGCGTGGTTGAGGGGCCGCGTCCAAAGGGAGAACTTCATGCTGAAAAATCTGCTGAAGGCGACCGTGTTCGCCACCACCATGGCCTTGGCCGCCGGCACCTTCTACACGCCGGCCTTCGCCGAGACCGTCTACAACCGCGGATCCGCCGCCGAGGCGGAGACGGTCGATCCGCACAAGACGTCGACGGTCTACGAAGCCGATATCATACGCGACCTGTTCCAGGGCCTCGTCATGCATGACCAGAAGACGAACCTCATTCCAGGCGCTGCCGAAAGCTGGACGGTGTCCGACGACGGCACTGTCTACACCTTCAAGCTGCGCAAGGACGGCCTCTGGTCGGATGGCAGCCCGGTGACGGCGGACGACTTCGTCTTTTCGTTCCGTCGGCTGGAAGATCCGGCCACCGCTGCCGAATACGCTTCCATGCTCTATCCGGTAAAGGGCGCTGAGGACTTCAACACCAAGAAGGGCAAGCCGGAGGATATGGGCGTCAAGGCGATTGACGCAAATACCCTCGAGGTCACGCTCAAGGCGCCGACGCCTTACTTTCTGGAGATGCTGACCCATCAGGCGACCTATCCGGTCAACAAGGCCTCCATGGACAAGCTTGGCGCCGACTGGATCAAGCCGGGCAAGTTGGTTTCCAACGGCGCCTATACGCTGGCGGAGTGGGTGCCCAACGACCATATGAAACTGGTCAAGAACCCCAAGTTCTGGGACGCCGGCAGCGTCAAGATCGACACGGTCAACTACATCCCGACCGAGGATCGCTCGTCGGCGATGAAGCGCTTCGAGGCCGGCGAACTTGACAGTTATGGTGACCTGCCGACCGAACAGCTCGCCGATCTCAAGACCAAATTCGGCGACCAGGTCCGTGTCGGGCCATATCTCGGCACCTATTATTATGCGGTCAAGACCGACAAGGCGCCGTGGAACAATGTCGAGCTACGCAACGCCATCTCGATGGCGATCGATCGCGACTTCCTCGCCGAGAAGGTCTGGCAGAACTCGATGCTGCCCGGCTATTCGATGGTGCCCCCGGGCGTCGAGGGCTACACGCCGGCACTGGCCAAATACGCCGACATGTCGCAGATCGACCGCGAGGACGCTGCCAAGAAGATCCTCGAGAAACTCGGCTATACACCCGAGCATCCGTTGAAGATGGAGATCCGATACAACACCTCGGAGAACCATAAGAACACCGCGGTCGCCATCCAGGAACAGCTGAAGCCGCTCGGCGTCGAAGTGACGCTGCTCAATACCGACACCAAGACCCATTACAGCTTCCTCGAGCAGAAGGGTAACTACGACGTCGCCCGCGCCGCCTGGATCGCCGACTACAAGGATCCGGAGACCTTCCTCGGCATCTCGCGCAAGGCGAGCGGCAACAACTACTCGAGCTACAACAGCCCGGCCTATGAGGCCGCGATGGACAAGGCAGCCGCCGCCGGCGGCAAGCCCGAGGAGCGCATGAAAGACCTCGCCGAGGCCGAGCGCATTCTCGTCGACGACGTCGGCGAGATCCCGCTGCTCTACTACAGCTACCACGACATCGTTTCCTCGAAGCTGCATGGCTTCGACGACAATGTGATGGACATCCATCCGTCCCGCTTCATCTCCAAGGACTGACAAGAAACCTTGGCCGTGCCGCCGCTCCCATTTTGGGCAGCGGCGGTTGCGGTCTGTCGTCGTGCCGGTCCGAAAGTCAGGGTTGGATTTTCGGGCATGCCGGTGCGAAGATCAGAGATGCCAGCGCGCCACGGTCTCGTCTGAGAGCTGTCGCCCTGGCTGAAGCGGGGCGCCGATGCTGCGTTATATCTTCCGGCGGTTGTTGACCGCCATCCCGACGCTATTCGTCATCGTGACGGTGGCGTTCTTCCTGATCCGTGTCGCGCCGGGCGGCCCGTTCAACCAGGAGCGGGGGTTGAGCCCCGAGATCAGGGCCAATCTCGAAGCCCAGTTCGGCCTCAACGATCCGCTCTGGCTGCAATATGTCCACTATCTCGGCAATCTTTTGCGCGGCAATTTCGGTCCGAGCTACAATTTGCCGGACTTCACCGTCACCGAGCTCTTCGCCAAGGGCCTGCCGATCTCCATCCAGATCGGTTCGTCGGCGCTGATCCTGGCGCTGCTGCTCGGCTCCATCCTCGGCACGATCGCGGCGCTCAACCAGAACAAGATAGCCGACTATTCGGTGATCGCTTTGGCCACGGCCGGCAGCACCATCCCCACCTTCGTCATCGCGCCGGTGATCCAACTCGTCTTCGGGCTCTCCTGGAAGCTTTTGCCGATCGGCGGCTGGGGCGACGGCGCCTTGATCAACAAGGTCGGCCCGGTGCTGACGCTGGCCTTGCCGCAGATCGCCATCGTCGCCCGCCTGATGCGCGGCTCGATGATCGAGAGCCTGCGCTCGCACCATATCCGCACCGCCCGCGCGCTCGGCCTGTCGGATTGGTCGGTGGTGGTCAAGCACGCGCTGCGCGGCGCCGTGCTGCCGATCGTCTCGTTCACCGGCCCGGCGGCGGCCGCGCTCTTGACCGGCTCGATCATCGTCGAGACGATCTTTTCCATTCCGGGCGTCGGCCGCTACTTCGTCGATGCCGCGCTCAACCGCGATTATACGCTGGTCATGGGAACCGTGGTGGTGATCGCGCTCTTCACCATCGTCTTCAACCTGATCGTCGATCTTCTCTACGCGGTCGTCGATCCGAGGGTGCGCTATGACTGATCTTGCCGTCGCCGTACCCGAGCCTATCGTCGGCCGCTCGCTCTGGGGCAATGCCTGGGCGCGGCTGAAGCGCAACCGCGCCGCGATGTTTAGCCTCTACTATCTGGCGCTGATCGCCGTCATCAGCGTGTTCGGCCCATCGCTCGTTCCGCACGAATACACGACCATCTATGGGGACTATGTCCGCACGCCGCCGAGCCTTTCGGCCTATCCGAAGCCGGACATGCTTCAGGGCGCGCTGAGCGACGCCATCAAGCGCATGCGCGCCGACATCAAGGAATGGCACCAGGACGGCAACCGCGTCATCGTTACCGTCACCTCGACCAAGCCGATCGACGACCGCAACATCCGCTATCTCGACCGCTCCGACGCCTTCGACGATACCAAAATAGAGAACAAGTCGGCCGACGGTCTCGAACTGACGATGAGCTCGGCCGTGAAGCAGCAATATTTCCTCTTCGGCACCGACAACACCGGCCGCGACCTGCTCTCGCGCACGCTGATGGCCGGGCGGATATCTTTAGCCATCGGCCTGCTTGCCGGCGTCGTCGCCGGCGTCATCGGCGTCATTTACGGCGCGACCGCGGGCTTTTCCGGCGGCAAGGTCGACGAGGTGATGATGCGCATCGTCGACGTGCTCTATTCCTTGCCCTTCATCTTCTTCGTCATCATGCTGGTGGTGTTCTTCGGCCGCAACTTCGTGCTGATGTTTTTGGCGGTCGGCGCGGTGCTGTGGCTCGATATGGCCCGCATCGTGCGCGGCCAGGCGCTGTCGATCCGCCGGCAGGAATATGTCCAGGCGGCCGAGGCCATGGGCGTCGGCCAGCGCGGCATCCTGTTGCGCCATGTCATTCCCAATCTGCTCGGCCCGGTGGTCATCTACATGACGCTTTTGGTGCCGCAGGTCATCATCCTGGAGAGCTTCCTCTCTTTCCTTGGCCTCGGCGTGCAGGAGCCGATGACCAGCTGGGGCGTGCTGATCTCCGTCGGCGCCAAGAACATCGGCTACGCCAACTGGCTGCTTCTATACCCGGCTTTTTTCCTTGTCTCGACGCTATTTGCCTTGAATTTCGTCGGCGACGGCCTGCGCGACGCGCTCGACCCAAAAGATCGATAAAGATGGGGATCGCTGACATGGCTTCCGAAACGATCCTCACCGTCAAGGACCTGCGCGTCCGCTTCCAGACCCTCGACGGCACGGTGGAGGCCGTCAAAGGCGTCAACATCAAGGTCAATGCCGGGGAGACGGTCGCCGTCGTCGGCGAATCCGGGTCCGGCAAGAGCCAGACGATGATGGCGGCGATGAGCCTGCTCTCGTCCAACGGCGAGGCGACAGGCGCCGTTGACTATCGCGGCAAGAACCTTCTGACCATGTCGAAGAGCGAGCTCAACAAGGTTCGCGGCCGCAAGATCAGCATGATCTTCCAGGAGCCGATGACATCGCTCGATCCGCTCTACACCATCGGCAACCAGCTGATCGAGCCGATCCGCCGCCATCGTGGCATGAACGCGCAGGCGGCGCGCGAGGAGGCGCTGAAGTTGCTGAGATTGGTGCACATACCCGATCCCGAGCGGCGGATGAAATCCTATCCGCACGAAATGTCGGGCGGCCAGCGCCAGCGCGTCATGATCGCCATGGCTTTGGCCAACGATCCCGACATCCTGATCGCCGACGAGCCGACGACGGCGCTCGACGTCACCATCCAGGCGCAGATCCTGATGCTGCTCGCCGAGCTGCAGCGCAAGCTCGGCATGGCCATCGTCTTCATCACCCACGACCTCGGCATCGTGCGCCGCTTCGCCGATCGCGTCTATGTCATGCGCCAGGGCGAGGTGGTGGAGGAAGGCGAAACAGAGGCGCTCTTCGCCAACCCGCAACATGCCTACACCAAGATGCTGCTCGCGGCCGAGCCGACCGGCACCAAGGCGGCGGCGCCTGCCAATGCGCCGGTTCTGCTCGAAGGCCGCAATGTCGAGGTCATCTTCAGGATCGGCGGCGGCTTCCTCGGCGGCGAGCCGCTGATGCTGCGCGCGGTCGACAAGATCTCGATTCGGCTGAAGCGCAACCAGACGATCGGCATCGTCGGCGAATCGGGTTCGGGCAAGTCGACGCTCGGCCGCGCGCTGCTCAGGCTCCTGCCCAGCGACGGCGTTATCCGCTTCGGCGACCGCGACATTTCCGATGCCGACCGCCAGGCGATGCGGCCGTTGCGGCGCCAGTTGCAGCTCGTCTTCCAGGATCCGTTCGGCTCGCTGTCGCCGCGCATGACGGTTGGCCAGGTCATCACCGAAGGACTGCTGGTGCACGAGCCCTCGCTGACGGGCAAGCAGCGCGACCATCGCGCCGTCGAGGCGCTGCGCGAGGTCGGCCTCGACCCCAATGCCCGCAACCGCTACCCGCACGAATTCTCCGGCGGCCAGCGCCAGCGCATCGCCATTGCCCGTGCTATGATCCTGAAGCCGAAAGTGGTGGTGCTCGACGAGCCGACCTCGGCGCTCGATCGGTCCGTGCAGAAGCAGATTGTCGAGCTGCTGCGCAAGCTGCAGGCCGACCATGAACTGTCCTACCTGTTCATCAGCCACGACCTTGCCGTGGTGCGCGCCATGGCCGACTACATCATCGTCATGAAGCAGGGCAAGATCGTCGAGGAAGGACCGACCGAAGAGATCTTCGGCAATCCGCGCGAGGCCTACACGCAGACCCTGATGAACGCGGCGATCGATGTAACGCGGTTCCGCATGAGCGCTTGAAGCCAGGCGAACCTGATCAGGCTTGCCTCACGGTGCTGAAGCGCACCTTTGTTTCCGCGTCGCGACGATCGCCTGCTGCTGTTGCTGCAGCCGTTCGATCTTCGCCGTTTCGCGATTGGCAACCACCGTCTTCACGCGCTCGCCGCCGAGCAGCCACGTTGGCACGCTGGTGCTGGCGACCTTGCCGCGGGCGATTGCTGTGCGCGAAATATCGGTGGCGGTGTCGCCGAGCTCGCTGTTTAGCTCGCTGCAGCTCATTTTGTCGTATTTCGCCGGGCTGATCGACGCGACGGTCGACGAGCAGCCTGCTGCGGACAGCAGGAGCGCAGTCATCGGTAAAATGCCCGTCGGCGTGAACTTCATACTCCCAACCTTGCTTCGCCGGCCACAGTCCCGCGCATTCCGAAATCGGGGGTGGAGTTGCCATTAGGTCAAAGTGAGAACCTGTTGTCGAGCATTGTCGGATGATTCGTAAGATCAGCCCCATCCGAACGACGGTGCCGACCGACCATAGTTAGCATTGGCATAATATGCCATGCTCCTATATAATCCCAGTTAAATTGGAGCAGATATCGCGATGCCGACGCGCAATGTTGTCCTGACGGAACATCTCGAAGAGGTGATCGATAGGTTGGTGAAAACCGGGCGCTATCAGAACGCCAGCGAGGTGTTGCGCGACGGCTTGCGACTGGTCGAGCAGCGCGAGGCGAGGGAAGCCGCGAAGCTCGTGGCGCTCAAGGAAGCGACCGCCATCGGCTTCCACAACATCGAACAAGGTCGTTTCGACGATATTACTGAAGACGGCCTTGAAAAATTCATGAGTGGCCTGGGACAATTGGCAAGCGCACGCGCGAAAAAAACCGGCTTGTAAGGCCATGGTCCTGTACCGGCTTTCCGCGGCCGCGAAAGAAGATATCGTCCAGATACTCGCACACGCGGAAGTCAATTTCGGCGAGATCGCACGTTCCCGTTACGAACGGTTGCTGATCGCGGCTCTGCGCGACATTGCTACCGACCCCGAACGGCTGGGCAGCATCGCCCGCACGGAGTTGGGAAACAAGATCCCTAGCCATCACCTGCGCTACAGTCGGGACCGCGCGCGGACCGAACATGGCATTGTCGTGCGACCCCGTCATTTCCTGCTCTATCGGATGACGCCCGAGGTCACCGGAATTGGCCGCGTTCTTCACGACGCGATGGAACTACAGCGCCACCTGCCGACGCGTTACGGCGACGACTAGCGGCAATCCTGATTTCAGGCGGGCGGCAATTTTCGGGAAAAGCCAAGTGCTTGTTTTTTCTGGTCGGAGTGGCAGGATTTGAACCTGCGACCCCCTCGTCCCGAACGAGGTGCGCTACCAGACTGCGCTACACTCCGTGACCAGACCGCGGGCTTATAGCCGCCGCCCTTCGATCCTGCAAGCGGCAATGGTTGCACTTCCGTCGCATTTCGTCGCTTTCGCCGCAGGCACCTTGAACGTTGCGGCTGAGCACGTTGGTCCGCCGCGTCAAATAGGCAGCGGACCAGTGCTTTTGGATACGCCGATCGGCTTTCCTTTCGGGTTCCGTCGCCCGCCGTGCTCAGGCGGCCGGCTGTCCGAGGACGCTCCAGTCGAACTCTTTCGCCCAGTCGGCAAAGCTGTGCCAGCGGACCTCAGGAAACTCCTTGTGCAAGGCAGCGACATCGACGTCATAACCGACGCGATCGAACCATTCGAACATGAGCGCCGCATCCTCGCTCTGCTGGCGAGCGACGGCGATCGGAATTTCCTGGTAACGGATCGGGCGGCCGATGGCCTGCGACAGGACTTTCGCCTGGTCCTCGCCCGACAATTCGTCGCCTGCAAAATCGAAACGCTTGCCGAAGACGCTTTCGCGCCGTTCGGCGAGCGCGGCGACGAAGGCGCCGATATCGGCCAGCGCCACCAGTTGCAACTGGCGCTTGGCGGGCAAGGCGAAGGCATGCGTACCCCGGCTCAACGCGCCGATCGACCACGGCGCGACGAAGTTCTCCATGAAAGCGACTGGGGCGCTGATCGTATAGGGGATGCCGAGCCGCGCGATATGCTGCTCGACGCCGTACTTGCTTTCGAAATGCGGGATGCCGGTTTTCTTGTTGGCGTCGGCGACCGACGAATAGATGAGGTGTCCGACGCCCGCCGCCTTCGCCGCGTCGGCGGCAAGGATGCCCTGGCGGGTCTCTTCTTCCATGCCGGCCTCGGTCATGGTGCCCATCAGGAACATCGTATCGGCCCCGCTCGCGGCTTTTGCGATCGAGACTGAATCGGATAGATCGCCGGCCACGATTTCAGCGCCGGCCGATGCCAGCTGCCGCGCGGCCTTGCCGTCGGGCGAGCGTGTCAACGCCTTCACCTTATGGCCCTTCGAAAGAAGGGCACGCGCGACCGCGCCGCCTTGCTGGCCCGTGGCGCCAGTCACCAGAATTTCTCTCTTGATCGTCATCTCATTTGCTCCTTGCTGTTGGCGCAGCACAGTTATGCATTGTCGAATTGATGCATAATTGCCTATAATTGAAAAACTTTGTCCCACTGATGGATATAATGTTCGACCTCAACGATATTGTCGTATTCGCCCGCGTGGTCGAGGCGGGCAGCTTCACCGCTGCCGCGCGCTTGCTTGCCATGCCCAAGACGACGGTCAGCCGCCGTGTCGCGGCACTCGAGCGGGAGATCGGGGTGCGCCTGTTGCAGCGCACGACGCGCAGCCTCAACATGACCGACGCCGGACGCCTCTATTACGAGCAAAGCAGCCGGGCGCTGCGGGCGATCGAGGAGGCGAATCAGCAGCTTGCCGAGGCGAGGGCGGAACCGACAGGCACGATCCGCATTTCCGCTCCCGTCGGCTTCGGCGCCTATTTCCTCAACCGTGCGGTGGTCGAGTTTCTGGCGATGTATCCGAAGACCAAGGTCGAGCTGCGCCTTACGGACGACAGGCTTAACCTTGTTGAAGACGGTATCGATCTCGCTTTCCGCACCGGCGTTCTTCAGGATTCGACGCTGATCGCGCGCAAGCTCGGTTCGACACATCGTCAGCTCTGCGCCAGTCCGGATTATCTCTTGCGCCATGGAGCGCCTGAAAAGCCGGCGGATCTGGCTGATCATCACTGCGTCATTGCCGGTCCTTCGACCGTTGGCGCCCACTGGGTGCTGGAGGGGCCGGATGGCGAGGAGGCGGTCACGGTGACGGGGCGCTTTGCCGCCAACGAGATGCAGGCGGTTGTTGCCGCGGCAGTCGCGGGTTACGGCATCGCCCAGATGCCGCACGCGATGGCGGACACGCTCATACGCGAGGGGCGGCTGCGCCGCGTTCTAGGAAACTACACCATGCCGGCCAGCGGCCTTTATGTGCTTTACCCGAGCAGCCGACATCTTTCACCGCTGGTCAAGGCCTTCATCGATCTGGCGGCCGAGCGGATTTCCAATCGGCTCGACACCGGCTAAAGGCATATCCGGCGGCCGCTTGTCCATCAACTCTGAGCATAAGACCCGAATGACTGAGCGCATCGTCAGTTTCGTTATGAGTGGCGGCGTCGGCTCGCGGCTGTGGCCGCTGTCGCGCGAAGACAATCCCAAGCAGTTTCACGACTTCTCGGGCGATGGCTCGATGCTGGCCAGGACCTTGCGCCGGCTGGCGGCGCGGCCCGAAGGCGAGACGCCGATCTTCCTGATCGCCTCGGAGCGTCACGCCGAGCGCGTCCACGCCGACCTTGCCGGTCTCGATCTCGGCGGCGGCGGACCGCTGTTCGAGCCGACGGGCCGCAACACGGCGGCCGCCGTGGCGCTTGCCAGCCTGCGCACCCTTTCCGAATATGGCGACGAGTTGGTTCTGGCGGTGCCGTCCGATCACGAGATTTCGACGCCTCGTCAGTTCTGGCAAAGCATCGAGGCGGGCGCCGCGGCGGCAAATGCCGGCCGGCTCGTGGTGTTCGGCCTGAAGCCGACTCAGCCCGAGACCGGCTATGGCTATATCGAGGTCGGGGCCGACAGGGACGGCGTCTTCGATGTCTCGCGCTTCGTCGAGAAGCCGGATCTCATCACCGCGCAGGCCTATCTGGAGGCCGGCAGTTTCTATTGGAACACCGGCATCTTCCTGTTCCGCGCCGGCGCCATGCGCGACGCTTTCGCCGCCTTCGCGCCCGATATCTGGCAGGCCGCCGAGACAGCCTACCAGGCCGCGACCAGCGATCTGTCGGGCCTCTATATGCCGCTGGAACTTTACTCCGCGATCCCGTCGACCTCGATCGATTACGCCATCATGGAGCGCGCGAAAGACATCGCCATGGTGCCCGCCGGCTTCCGCTGGAACGATCTCGGCTCCTGGCAGTCGCTGCTCGATGTCGGCCCATCCGACGGGCAGGGCAACGTGATCGTCGGCGACGTCGTCGCCATCGATTGCGAGAACTCCTATATCCGCAGCGAAGGTCGCCTGCTGTCGGCGATCGGCATGAAGGACGTGGCCGTCGTCTCCACCGCCGATGCCACTTTCGTCGCCCCTGTCAGCCACAGCCAGCACGTCAAGAAGATCGTCGAGCAGCTGGAAAAATCCGGTCGGCTGGAGACTAGGTTCACCCCCGCGCCCGACCGCGTCATCGAGAGCGGCGCCTGGCGGCGGCGCGTGCATCACTGGCTGTTCGACGAGACATTGCCGCTGTGGTCGACATCGGGCGTCGACGAGCATTATGGCGGCTTCCACGAGGCGCTCGGCTTCGATGCCGCGCCGCTGATGAAACCCAAGCGCATGCGCACGCAGGCACGCCAGGTCTATGCCTTCGCGGTTGCCAAGGAACGGGGCTGGGACGGCCCGGCCGACCGGCTGATTGCGCACGGCATCGACTTCATGGCCGGTCAGGGCCGCACCGACCGCGGCGGCTGGGTGCGCACGCTCAACATCGATGGCTCGGTCGCCGATCCGGTGGAGGACGCCTACGACCATTCCTGCGTGCTCCTGGCGCTGGCGCACGCTCACATCTCGGGCCATCCCGACGCGCTGCGGCTCGGTGAGGAGACGTTTGCCTTCCTCGATGCGCATCTGGAAGACAGCCGCATGACCGGCTTTCTGGAAACCTCCGACGGCGCGGAGGACCGGCGCTCCAACCCGCACATGCACCTGCTCGAAGCTTTCCTTGCCTGGCACAAGGCGACCGGCGAACGGGCCTATCTGCGCCGCGCCGCCCGCATCATCGACCTTTTCCGCAGTCATTTCTTCGACGCCGAAAGCTGGACGCTGGGCGAATATTTCGACGAGGGCTGGAAGCCGGCGGCGGGCGAGAAGGGGACCTGGACCGAGCCTGGCCATCACTTCGAATGGGCCTCGCTGCTTGTCGATTTCGCCGCCCGCAGCGGCCAGAGCGAACTCACGGCCTTCGCCCGCAAGCTCTATGCCTCGGCCATCGCCAACGGCCTCAACCGCGCCACCGGCCTCGCCTATGGCGCCGTGTCACGCCAGGGCCTGCCGCTCGATCGCGTGTCGCGCGGCTGGCCGCAGGCCGAGGCGATCAAGGCGGCGATCGCGCTTGACGGCTCGGGCGGACCGGACCTCAAGCCGGAGATCGAAGCGCGCGTCGGCCGCCTGTTCCGCTGGCACATCGATCCGGCGCCGCTCGGCCTCTGGATCGACCGCATCGACGAGCGCGGCCGCTCGCTGGCGACCGACGTGCCCGCCAGCATCTTCTACCATCTGGTCTATGCGCTGACGCAGTATCTGGATGGAACGTCGCAGAAGGGGTAAGGTCGATGCCAGCGCGCTAAGCGTCGTCGTCTGCCTCGAAAATGGCATCGATATCGCGAGCGCCGTGCACAACTCGTTCAATCCGCACATCGCCAGCTTCAGCCACGTAGAAGACTACATAGTGCTGGAACGGCACAGACCGTAGGTCCGGTGACAAGGACTATCGAGGCGCGCCGCCGCGTGGTGCGTTGGCGATGCGATCGCACCGCGCTCTGAGTGCGGCCACAAATCGTCGGGCAGCCGCTGGATTTTCGCTATGGATATAGTCGCCGATTTCCTCGACATCTCTGGCGGCAGCGGGTGAGAACGTGACGGCCATTACCTGTGGCTTTTATCGCGGTACTTCGCTTCCAGCCGATCAAGAACCTCCGACGCCGGGATGCCAGGGCCGCTTTCCTTCCCCTTGCGGATATCTTCACGCAAGGCAGTAAGCTTCGCCTGCCGCTGCTCCTCGCGCTCCTCGAGCAGACGCAAGCTGTCGCGTACGACTTCGCTCGCGCTTGCGTAGCGGCCACTTTCGACAAGTTCACGCACCAATGCCTCGTAGCGGGAGCCGATATTGTAGCTGGAAGGCATCGCATCACCTTTGGATCGACTTATCCATTCTTATCAATTTATGATAAGTTTGCCAAGCCAGTTTGCCAAGTCAATACGGCGCCGCCACATCCCCGGTCTCGACATAGACCGCCTTCAGCTGCGAATAGTGTGACAGCGCCGCCAGCGAGTTCTCCCGGCCGATGCCGGACTGCTTGACACCGCCGAAGGGCATTTCCACCGGCGTCAGATTGTAGGCGTTGATCCAGCAGGTGCCGGCTTGCAGTTCGGCGATCACCCGGTGCGCGCGCGGCAGGTCGCGTGTGAATACACCGGCCGCCAGGCCGAATTCGGTGTCGTTGGCTCGGTCGATCACCTCGTCCTCGCTGTCGAATCTCAGCACGCTCATCACCGGCCCGAAAATCTCCTCGCGTGCGATGCGCATAGAATCGGTGACGCCGGTGAACACCGTCGGCTCGATGAAGAAGCCGCCGTCAAAACCCTGCAGCGACGGCACGTTGCCGCCGCAGGCGAGGCTCGCACCGTCCTGTTTGCCGGCGGCGATGTAGGAGACGACCTTGTCCTGTTGCGCCTTGTTGACCAGCGGTCCCATCTGCGTTTCGGGATCGAGCGGATCGCCGATGCGGATTTTCTTGGTGCGCTCGACCAGCCGCTCGACGAAGCGGTCATAAAGGCCGTTTTGTACGAAGACGCGCGTGCCGTTGGAGCAGATCTGGCCGGTGGAGTAAAAGTTGCCGAGCATCGCGCCGCCGATGGCGTTCTCGAGATCGGCGTCGTCGAAGACGATGAGCGGCGACTTGCCGCCGAGTTCCATCGTCGCATGCTTCATCTTCGAGCCTGCGAGCGACAGAACCTTGCGGCCGGTCGGCACCGAGCCGGTCACCGAGACTTTTGCCACGACATCATGGCCCACGAGACCGGCGCCGACGTCGCCATAACCTTGCACGACATTGAACAGGCCATCGGGCAAACCTGCTTCGCTGTAGATCTCGGCCAGTGCCAGGGCAGACAGCGGCGTGTTCTCCGACGGCTTGAACACCATGGCATTGCCCATGGCTAAAGCCGGCGCCGATTTCCAGCCGGCGATCTGGATCGGATAGTTCCAGGCACCGATGCCGACACAGACGCCGAGCGGCTCCCGCCGCGTGTAGGCGAAGGGTCCGCCGAGATCGATCATCTCGCCGTTGAAGGCGGCGACCGCGCCGGCGAAATATTCCAGGCAGTCGGCGGCCGAAGGCGCATCCGCCACCAGCGTTTCCTGGATCGCCTTGCCGGTGTCGAGCGTCTCGATCCGCGCCAGATCTGCATTGCGCGCGCGAAGAATGTCGGCGGCGCGGCGCAGGATGCGGCCGCGCTCGACCGGTTTCATCCGCGCCCAGGCCGGCTGTGCGGCGCGCGCCGCCTCGATGGCCAGCTCCAGCACGTTCGGCGTCGCCGAATGCAGCGTGGCGATGGTCTCGCCCGTCGCCGGATAGATCACCGGCAGCGGCGCGCCGCCTTCATCCTCGATGTAGCGGCCGTTGACATAATGCGATGCCGTTGGCTGGGCGCGCATGGTTTTTCTCCATTCATGGTCGCTGGGCGGGGGAGGGCGCCCGCCGGATGATGGCCTATCTGTCGGCCACCTGCCAGCGCGGATTGATCCAGGGCTCCTGGTTGGATGGCGCCAGCGGCGTGCGGCCAAGGATATGATCGGAAGCCTTCTCGCCGGTCATGATCGAGGGCGCGTTGAGGTTGCCGTTGGTCACCCGCGGGAAGATCGAGGAGTCGGCGACGCGCAGGCCCTCGACACCGATCACCCGGCATTCCGGATCGACGACGCTGGTCGGATCGTCGGCGCGGCCCATCCTGCAGGTGCCGCAAGGATGATAGGCGCTTTCGGCGTGATCGCGAATGAAGGCATCGAGCTCGTCGTCCGACTGCACGTGGCTGCCCGGCGAAATCTCCTTGCCCCGAAAACCGTCGAAGGCCTTCTGGCCGAAAATCTCGCGCGTCAGCCGGATGCAGTGGCGGAACTCGCTCCAGTCGTCCGGATGCGACATGTAGTTGAAGCGGATCACCGGCTTGGCGCGGGCGTCGGGCGAGCGCAGCGTCACCGACCCGCGCGACTTCGAGCGCATCGGCCCGACATGCGCCTGGAAGCCATGCGACTTCGCCGCCGCCTTGCCGTCATAGCGCACCGCCGCCGGGATGAAATGGTACTGGATATCGGGGTAGTCGACGCCGGCCTGCGAGCGCACGAAGGCCGCCGCCTCGAAATGGTTGGTGGCGCCGAGGCCGGTCTTGAAGAACAGCCACTGCGCGCCGATCAGTGCCTTGGAGAAAGGATTGAGCACCGAGTTCAGCGTGATCGGCTTGGTCGCTTCCTGCTGTATGTAGAGTTCAAGATGGTCCTGCAGATTGGCGCCGACGCCCGGCCGGTCGGCGATCACCTGGATGCCGTTTTCCTTGAGATGCGCGCCCGGGCCGATACCGGAAAGCATCAGGATCTTCGGCGAATTGATCGACGATGCCGCGACGATCACCTCACGTCGCGCCTTAACGACCTGAATCTTTTTGTCAGCTTCGATCTCGACACCGACGGCGCGTTGATTCTCGATCACCACGCGCCGGGCGAAACCCTTGAGCAGGCTAACATTTCCGCGTCTGAGAGCCGGCTTCAGATAAGCATTGGCCGCCGACCAGCGGCGGCCGCCCAGAATGGTCTGCTCCATCGGGCCGAAGCCTTCCTGCTTCGACCCGTTATAGTCGTCGGTGAGCTCGAACCCGGCCTGGCGGCCGGCCTCGAGGAAGGCGCCGTACAGCGGATTCTTGCGCGTGCCGCGCTGGATATGCAGAGGCCCGCCGTGACCGCGCCAGCCATCCTCGCCGCCGTCCGAATCCTCCATGCGCTTGAAATAGGGAAGCACGTCGGCGAACCCCCAGCCGGCAGCACCTTGCTCGGCCCAGTGGTCGAAGTCATGCGCATGGCCGCGCACATAAACCATGCCGTTGATCGAGGACGAGCCGCCGATGACCTTGCCGCGCGGGGTGGCGAGCACGCGGCCGCCGAGATGCGTCTCCGGCTCGCTGGCGAAACCCCAGTCGTAGAGGCTCATGTTGAGCGGGATCGACAGCGCCGACGGCATCTGGATCAGCGGACCCATGTCGGTGCCGCCGAACTCGATGACGATCACCGAATGCTTGCCGTCCTCCGACAACCTGTAGGCTATGGCCGAGCCGGCGGAGCCGGAGCCAATGATGACGAAATCCGCTTCAAGCATTGTTCATATGCGCCATAAAATCGGCGAGCGAGACATTCCCGCCGGTAGCCACAACGAGGACGGTCTTGCCCGCCATATCCACCTCGCCGCCCAGCAGCGCCGCGAGCGATGCCGCGCCCGAGGGCTCCAGCACCAGCTTCATGCGCTCGAAGGCGATCTTCATGGCACGCCGCACCGAGGCATCGTCGACGGTGACGCCGCGCGCGCCGGCGGCGCTCACCGCCGCGAAAGGCGCGTCACCGGGCTTGCGCGCCATCAGCCCGTCGCAGATCGATTTCGGTCCGATCGGCATGGTTTCGATCGCGCCATGCGCCAGCGACGATCCCATGCCGTTGAATCCCTCCGGCTCGACGGCGATGATCTCGGTCCTCGGCGACAGATAGTGGAAGGCGAGCGAGACGCCGCCGATCAGCCCGCCGCCGCCGACCGAGCAGAACACCAGGTCGGCATGCGCCTTCTTGGCGGCCAGTTGGTCGAGCGCTTCCAGCCCGGCGCCGGCCTGGCCGGCGACGATTTCCGGATCGTCGAAGGGATGAAGCAGGGTGAGGTGCTCGGTCTCGGCGATCTCGCGCGCCTTGGCGGCCGCCACTTCCTCACGCGCGCGCTCGCCATGGTCGGTCAGCACCACGCGCGCGCCATAGCTGGCTGTGGCATCGCGCTTGGCTGCCGGCGCGTCGATCGGCATCACGATGGTGACGGGAATGCCCAGCGCCTGGCCGGCGGCCGCCAGCCCTTGCGCGAAATTGCCGGAGGAATAGGCCGCGACGCCCTTTTTCGCTTCATCCGACGAAAGCCGGTTCAGCCGCCAATAGGCGCCGCGCACCTTGAAGGAGCCGGCCCATTGCAGCGACTCGGGCTTGACGAAGACGCGCGCGGCACCCGTCTCCCTGGCAAGTGCCGCCGACTCCAGCAGTGGCGTCACCTGGGTGGCCGTCGAGGTGACGGCATAGGCCTGCTTCAGATGATCAAGGGTAGGAACGAGAACGTCTGCCATCATTCGCCTCTCGGATACCGTTTGCTCTCTTCGAGATTGTCGAGGTTCATGTGATTGCGCATGTAGCGCTCCGACGCCTTCTGCAGCGGTTGGAAATCCCACGGGTAATAGGCGCCGTTGCGCAGCGCCGGGTAGACGACCCAGCGGCGCGCCTGGCTTTCGCGCACGGCGGCGTCGAAAGCCGCCATGTCCCAGCGAGCCCGGACCTTCTCCATGAACGCCGCAATCAGGGCTGCATTCGCCGGATCCTCTGCAAGGTTGTCGCGCTCGAGCGGATCTGCCTCGAGATCGAACAGCTGCGGCGGATCGAGCTCGCAATGGACGAATTTGTATTTGCCGTCGCGGATCGCGACCAGCGGTGCATACGAGCCTTCGGCTGCATATTCGATCAACACCGGCGCTGTGTGCGGCTTGCCATCGAGCAGCGGCAGCAGCGACTGGCCATCGGTCCACGGCGCGATCGCCGCGATGTCGATGCCAGCGAGGTCGCAAAGCGTCGGCGTCACATCGAGATTGGAAACCGGCGCCTCGATGAGGCCGGCCGGCACGCCCTTGCCGGCGATCATCAGCGGCACGCGGACGGAACCCTCGAAGAAGCTCATCTTGAACCACAGGCCCCGCTCGCCAAGCATGTCGCCATGGTCCGAGCAGAACAGGATGATCGTGTCGTCGAGCATGCGGGTGCGCTGGAGAACATCCAGCAACTCACCAAGCTTGTCGTCGACATAGGAAATGTTGGCGAAATAGCCGCGCCGGGAACGGCGCGCCTGTTCAGGTGTGATCTCGAAGGATTGATAGTCGCTGGCGTGGTAGAGCCGCTGCGAATGCGCATCCTGCTCGTCATGAGAGATGAATGGCGTTTCAGGATCGAGCGCCTGGCAATTTTCGTAGAGATCCCAGTATTGCCTGCGCGCGACATAAGGGTCGTGCGGGTGCGAAAGCGAAACCGTGACGCACCAGGGCCGGCGGTCCGCGTCGTCCTGTTCCCGCGAAAGCTGGTAGAGCTTCTGCGATGCCAGGAACACAACCTCGTCGTCATATTCCATCTGGTTGGTGGTCTCGGCGACGCCGGCGCCGGTGACCGAGCCCAGATTATGGTACCACCAGTCGATGCGCTCGCCGGGCTTGCGGTAATCCGGCGTCCAGCCGAAATCGGCGGGATAGATGTCGGTGGTCAGCCGCTCCTCGAAACCGTGCAACTGGTCCGGCCCGACGAAATGCATCTTGCCGGAGAGGCAGGTGTAGTAGCCGGCGGCGCGCAGGTGATGCGCGAAGGTCGGGATCGAGGAGGTGAACTCCGCGGCGTTGTCGTAGACCCCGGTGCGCGACGGCAACTGGCCGCTCATGAACGAAGCGCGGCCGGGCGCGCAGAGCGGCGAGGCGGTGTAGTTGTTGGCGAAGCGCGCCGAGCGCGCGGCCAGTGTCTTGAGATGCGGGACATGCAGGAAGTCGGCTGGTCCATCGGGGAACAGCGTGCCGTTGAGCTGATCGACCATGACGATCAGGAAATTGGGTCGTCGGCTCGTCAAGGCAGGCTCCGTCCGGTCAGTTTGGTTTCGAGATAATCCTCGATGAGTTCGATAGCGGTCTGCGCGTTGGGCACGCCGTCCTTCAGCGCTCGCCGGATATAGAGCCCGTCGATTAGCGCCGCGGTCGCTTCGGCGACCCGGTCGGCCTCGGCTCTGGGCAGAATGCCGGTCAACCCGCTCATCAGGTTCGAATGCAGCCGCCGTGCATAGATGCGCAGCAGCCGCCGCAGGTCGGAGGATTTCTGCGCCTCGACATAGAAGGCGAGCCAGGCGGCGATGATCTGGGGCTGGAACTGGTCGTCGGAGAAGCTGACTGCAACGACTGCCGAGACGCGCTGGCGCGGCGTCATGGCAAGGCGCAGCGCCCGCCGCGTGTCGATGTTGAGTTCGGCCAGGATATGCCGCATCGTCGCAAACAGCAGCTCGTCCTTGGCGCCGAAATAGTGATGCGCCAACGCCGACGACACGCCGGCGCGACCGGCGATCTCGGACATCGTCACGTCCAGCGACCCGCGCTCGCCGATCGCCGAGATCGTCGCGTCAATCAGCGCCTTGCGGCGCACTGGTTCCATTCCGATTTTTGGCATTTTGGGATCCGGTTCGACGGGGAGTTTATTTTTTATTGACGCATCAATCAATAAAAAATCAAGGCTGGGATCAACCGATCGTGTGGACTTGGCCTATCCCAAGGTCTGGAAAACGGTTCATCGTTGAACAATATTGAATCACGTGCCGCGCGCGATCGTGCTAGGCTGCGGCGCGAATGGAGGCTGTTATGACCGCATGCATCGTCGGCTGGGCGCATTCGCGCTTCGGCAAGCTCGAAGGCGAGACGCTGGAAGGCCTGATCACCAAGGTCGCCGTCGAGGCGCTCGACCATGCCGGCATCGGTCCGGATGACGTCGACGAGATTGTGCTCGGCCATTTCAACGCCGGCTTCTCGCCGCAGGATTTCACTGCCAGCCTGGTGCTGCAGGCCGATGACCGGCTGCGCTTCAAGCCGGCGACGCGCGTTGAGAATGCCTGCGCCACCGGCTCGGCCGCTGTCCGGCAAGGCATCCGCGCCATTGACGCCAACGCCGCCCGCATCGTTCTGGTGGTCGGCGCCGAGCAGATGACGACCACGCCTGGTCCCGAAATCGGCAAGAACCTGCTCAAGGCGTCTTACCTGCCTGAGGATGGCGACACGCCGGCGGGCTTCGCCGGCGTCTTCGGCAAGATCGCGCAGGCTTATTTCCAGCGCTACGGCGACCAGTCCGACGCGCTCGCCATGATCGCCGCCAAGAACCACAAGAACGGTGTCGACAACCCCTACGCCCAGATGCGCAAGGATTTCGGCTACGAGTTCTGCCGCCAGGAAAGCGAGAAGAACCCGTTTGTCGCCGGTCCGCTGAAGCGCACCGATTGCTCGCTGGTCTCGGACGGAGCGGCCGCCCTTGTGCTCACCGACACCGCGACGGCGCTGAGGATGCGCCGCGCCGTGACCTTCCGCGCCAACGAGCATGTCCAGGATTTCCTGCCGATGTCGAAGCGCGACATCCTCTCCTTCGAGGGCTGCGAGCGGGCCTGGGAACAGGCGCTGAAGAAGGCCGGCGTGACCCTCGACGATCTCTCTTTCGTCGAGACGCATGACTGCTTCACCATCGCCGAATTGATCGAATATGAGGCCATGGGTCTGGCCAAGCCCGGCGAGGGCGCCAAGCTCGCGCTCGACGGCACGACCGCCAGGGACGGGCGCCTCCCGGTCAATCCGTCCGGCGGCCTGAAGGCCAAGGGCCATCCGATCGGCGCCACCGGTGTGTCGATGCATGTGCTGACCGCCATGCAGCTCACCGGCGAGGCGGGCGGCATCCAGGTGCCGGGCGCAAAACTCGGCGGTATCTTCAACATGGGTGGTGCTGCCGTCGCCAATTACGTTTCCATCCTCGACCGGATCAGGTAGAAGCGGCCCGCATTCAAGCGGCGCGCCCCTGGGTGCGCGCGTGCGGGAGGCAATATGACAAATCCGGTTCTGATCGAAGTCACGCGCGGCGCGGTGGTCGAGAGCGCCCATCGCGGCGTGGTTTCCGTCTTCGACGCCGACGGCAAGCCTGTCTTCGAGATCGGCGATACGGAACATCCGGTGTTCCCGCGCTCGGCGGTGAAGGCGATCCAGGCGTTGCCGCTGGTCGAATCGGGTGCTGCCGACGCCTATGGCTTCGGAAGCCGCGAACTGGCGCTGGCCTGCGCATCGCATTCGGGCGAGCCGGCCCATGTCGAACTGGCTACGGCCATGCTCGCTAAGGCAGGCCTCGACAAGACGGCGCTGGAATGCGGCGCGCATTGGCCCTCGAGCCACGACGCCACCATCGCGCTCGCCCGCGCCGGCGGCGTTCCGAACGCCTTGCACAACAACTGCTCCGGCAAGCATTCAGGCTTCCTTTGCACCTGCGTCCACGCCGGCATCGCCCATGGTGGCTACGTCAAGGCCGGCCATTCGATGCAGGAGATGGTGCGCGACGCCATGCAGTCCGTGACAGGCGCGGCGCATGACGTCGGCCACTGCGGCACCGACGGCTGCTCTATCCCCACTTACGCCGTGCCGTTGAAGAGCTTCGCGCGGGGCTTTGCCCGCATGGCGACGGGCAGGGGCTTTTCACCTGAACGCGCCAAGGCGGCGAAGCGGCTGCTTTCGGCCTGCATGGCCGAGCCGTTCCTCGTCGCCGGCATGGGCAAGGCCGATGTCGCGCTGATGCAGGCCGCGCCCGGCCGCATCTTCGTCAAGACCGGCGCCGAAGGCGTCTATTGCGCGGCACTGCCCGAACTTGGCCTCGGCATCGCCTTGAAATGCGATGACGGCGCCGGCAGGGCGGCGGAGGTGATGATCGCCGCGATGCTGGCAAAGCTGCTTCGCGCGGATGAAGCGGTTGCGGCAAGGCTCGGCAAACTGGCCCGTCCCGCAATCGAAAGCCGCGTCGGCGCCAAGGTCGGTTTGCTGCGGCCGACGGCGGCGCTCGCCTAGCGCGTAGATTCCTCCTTTTGAGCTATCTTCAACGACAGTATCAGGGTCATCGGATTTTTGGGGGAAGCCTGGAAGCCATAGTGCTCATAAAACGCTTTGGCCTCATCCGATATGGCATGAACCAAGAGACCGCGAATGCCGAGAATGGCTGCCGCTTGACCGGTCCGCAGTACCGCGTCCTGCAACAGAGCGACGCCCAGGCCCCTGCCTTGCCAGCTTGCATCGACAGCCAGACGGCCAAGTACAGCCATGGGCACGGGGTCGGGCATATTGCGACGGATCGAACCGGGAGCATCCGCCAGGTCAAGTCCGCCTGATGAAAGGCAGTAATAACCGACAACGCGCGTGCTTTCTGCAATCACATAGGTTCTGGACGCGCCGCTGACTTGATTGGCGCGTGCCCGCCGTCGAAGCCATTGATCCAGGCTGTCGGTTCCGCTTTGAAAAAGGTCGAGTTCGTGACTATCGGCAAGAAGGATTGGTGCCGAAAGCATCAGTCCCGCCAGGGTTTGGGCGCATTCATCAGGCGGACAAATCCCTCGCTGCTCGGTGGCCGATCGAGGATATCGAGATAATGCTGATAGCTCTCGGCATCGACCTTGACGAGCGTCTGGTCGAGCAGCGTGTCTTCGGCTGCGCGGTAAGCGGCGTCGATCATGAAGTCGGAGCGGGTCTTCCCGCGTATCTTCGCGGCGCGGTCGATCAGGATGCGGACATCCTCGCGGATGCGCAGATTAACGGCCTTGGCGTGGGTGTCTTGGTTTTTGGTGGCCATGGCAAAAAAATCCTTCCGTTACAGATATAGCATTTTCGCATACACAATGTGTATCTAATTCTGGAGCCGCCATTTTGGCTGATGACGACCCGGAAAACGCCGTTCCACGACAAAACTGAACAGCAACGAGTTCATGTTTTTTTGCTAGTCTCCTCCATCAATCAAACGGCGAGACGCTGACCATGCTGGAAACGGACAAGGTGTTTGCCGGGTCGATCCCGGAAAACTACGATCGCCATATGGTGCCGCTGATTTTCGAGGCCTATGCCGCGGATCTCGCACGGCGGGCGGCGTCCTTCTCACCCCTGGCTGTTCTGGAAACCGCCGCGGGCACCGGGGCCGTCGCCCGCGCCCTGGCGCCGAAACTCTCTCTCGACGCCAGCTACACCGTAACCGATCTCAACCAGCCGATGCTCGACTATGCGGCTTCGCGCCAAGGCCCCGACAGCCGCATCACATGGCGCCAGGCGGATGCCCTGCAATTGCCATTCGCAGATGCCGCCTTCGACCTCGTCTGTTGTCAGTTCGGCGCGATGTTCTTTCCCGACCGCGTCGCTGCCTATCGCGAGGCAAAGCGGGTCCTGAAGCCTGGCGGACATTTCCTGTTCAGCGTGTGGGATCGCATCGAGGAGAATGTATTCGCCGACGACGTGACGAATGCTCTCGCCACGATTTTTCCGCACGATCCGCCGCGTTTCCTGGCGCGCACGCCGCATGGCTACCACGACAAGGACCTGATCCGTCGCGATCTGTCGGCCGCCGGGTTCTCCGATGTGACGATCGATACAATAGCCGAGCAAAGCCGTGCATCCTCGCCGCGCGTTCCGGCCGTTGCCTATTGTCAGGGAACACTTCTTCGCAACGAGATCGAGGCCAGGGAGGCCGGACGGTTGGCATCCGCAACCGACTATGCCGAATCCGCAATCGCTGACAGGCATGGCCGCGGCGAAGTGGCCGCCAAGATCCAGGCGCACATTATCGTGGCCGCGGCGTAGAGCGGTTCACCGTTTCACGGAGAACCGCTCTATCTCTTTGTTTTAGCCGCATTTGTGCGACGCCAAGCGATTCCGCCTGGCTGCAAAATGCTCACATCTAGCTCACCTTGTTTCGCTCGACGGTGAGATGCGCGTAGCCGGTATCGGTTGACTGGGATAGATCGCCGGTAACCGGATCGGCCCAGCGCTGGCCGATGATGGCGCCGTTTTTCGCGCCATCGATGACGTTGTCCGAGATGACCGCGGTGCCGGAGCCTTCGACGACCGAAACGACGATGCCGGTGCCTGCCTGGCGTATGATGTTTCCCGTCGCCACGATATTGCGCAGATACGGCCCCCAGCCGAGCTGCATGCCGTAGAGCGGCGCATTCTCCACGACATTGCCCGAGACCGTCGTGTCGGCCTCGGCGCTGATGCCGACGCCGAAGCCCGGCGGATCGGCGGTGTAGGGGCCGGCCGTCGAGAGGTTGCGCACGATATTGTTCGAGCAGACCGCCATGCGGCCGCCTTCGTTGAAGTTGACGATCGAGATGCCGTTGGCGGCGCCGTCGACCAGATTGTTGCTGAGGATCGCGCCTTCGAAGGAGAATTCCGAATAGATCCCGGTCTCGCCCGAGCGCGAGCAGGTGTTGCCGCTGATCTGCAGGTTGCTGGCGCTGTTGGCGCGGACCGCGGTGAAAGCGCAATCGGAGACGACATTGCCAGAGATGATGACATTGCCGGCGCGGAAGGCGTTGATGCCGTTGCCGTTCTGGCCGGTGCCGCCGCTCCGCGCGCCGATGCGCTGGACGCGATTGCCGCTGACGATGGTGCCGTCCTCCGCCGCTTGCCAGCGATGCACCAGGATGCCGCCATTGGCACAATCGGACACGCTGTTGCCGGAAATCTCCAGCCCGCCGGCCTCGACCGAATAAATGCCGGCATCCGCCGCTCCTGAAATATCGGAGCGACTGATGCGGCCGACGGCATGCTCGAGCGCCAATCCGTTCTTGCCGCTGCCGGTCACCTGGCAATTGTCGATGACGAGATGGGCGACGCGGCGCAGATCGAGCAATCCTTGCGTGTAGTCGGCCAGCCAGCGATTGGCGCCGTCGAGCACCAGCCCGCTCAATTCGAGGTGCTCGGCCTGTTCGGCCATCATCAGATGGCCATTGCCCCCATACACGATGCGCGTCGCGCCCGGCACGCCCGACAGGCGTACGCGGGCAGGCAGCTTCAGGTTCGAGACGAGATAGGTACCGGGCGGCAGGAACACCGGCTGGTCGCGGTCGCTGGCCTCAGCCAGCAGCTTGGCGAAAACCTTGCTCTGGTCGTCGACCGCGCCCGGCTGCACGCCGACCTCGGTGGCGTTGATCGAGCCGCGCATCGCGGCCATCTCGATACCCGGCAGCGTTTTCGCCGATGCCCTGCCGGCGAATAGGCCGGCGACGGCGAAGCCGGCGGTCCGGGCAAGCAGCGTTCGTCTGTTCAACATCGGCACAGATCCTGGCGTTTCGCCTCGTCCTTCGCAGGAATCGTGCCAAAATAGGCTCGCCGGCAAACCGCTTGTGCAGTCGCCTCGCCAAGCCTAAGTTCGTTGGATGAGCAGAGCTTTTACCCGCGAGGAAGACAGCGAAAACGCCATTGCGGGCGTCGGCGAACGTCCAGTCAGCACGCACCGCAACCTGGTGACGGAGCGTGGCTTGGCGATGATCGAGGAGAATCTCGCCGACCTGCGTGACCTGATGGCCAAGGCCGAACGGCGCGGCGATCGCGAGCGCCTCGCGGTCGTGTCGCGCGACCTGCGCTACTGGACAGCGCGGCGCGAGAACGCCGAGCTTTCGGTGCCGGAACCGGGCAGCGACGTGGTGCGCTTCGGCATGGGCGTCACATTGGAAGGCGATGACGGCAAGAAGGTGCACTGGCGCATCGTCGGCGAGGACGAAGCCGACCCGTCGAAGGGCAGCATTTCGCACGTTTCGCCGATGGCGATGGCTCTGTTCGGCAAGAAGGTCGGCGAGATTGTCGCCGTCAACGGCAAGGAATGGGAGATCGTCAAGCTCTCGGACAAGGCTGAGAACTAGCCTTCAAGCTTGGCGGTATGGTCGCGGAAGAATGCCGCGGCGCCGGCCTCGTCGATTTCACCAGCGGCGACGCCCATGACAAATTCGTAGATCGTGCCATTGTCCGCCGTGAGGTCGTAGCCGTTGAAGATCAGGAACGCACCGGCTGCAACCATGGCCGTACGTTTGTTACCGTCGACAAAGGCATGATTCCTGGCAATACCGAAGACGTAGGCTGCGGCCAGATCCTCGATCGACGAATCGCCATAGTTGGCCTTGTTTTCAGCGCGGGCAAGCGCGGATTCGAGGGCGTTCTCATCCCTCAAGCCCTGTGCGCCGCCATGTCGGCGCAACTGCTCGGCATGCATCGCCTCGACAGCGCGACGCGACAGAAACTGCCAGCTCATTCGGCAAGCTTCTGAAGCGCGACCTTGTACTTGTCCATGACCTTACGGGCAGCTTCCATCTGCCGCTCGAAACTGTCATCCACCGGCTCAAGAGCGATGCCCTTGTCCGTCTCGACGATTTGAAGCTGGTCACCCGCCTTCATATTCATGCGGTCGAGGAGATCCTTAGGCAGGATCACGCCTTCGGAATTGCCGATCTTGCGAATGGTGGTGTTCATGGCAGAAATATCCTGTTGCAACGCTAATTATAACGCTTAGCATCGTATGTTGCAACAGGAATTATAACGACGTCAGCTAGCCGCCAGCAACCGATCCATCAGCCGGTTTGCCGCTTCCGGAATCACCGTGCCCGGCGGGAAGATCTCCGCGGCGCCCGCCGCCAGCACAGCATCATAATCCTGCGGCGGGATGACGCCGCCGGCGACGATCAGCATGTCGCCATGGCCGAGCTTCTTCAGCGCGTCCTTGAGCTCGGGGATCAGCGTCAGGTGCCCGGCGGCTAAAGAGGATGCGCCGATGATGTCGACATCGTGCTGCACCGCCAGCTTTGCGATCTCGTCCGGCGTCTGGAACATCGGTCCGACGGTGACGTCGAAGCCCAGATCGGCAAAGGCGCTGGCGATCACCTTCTGACCGCGGTCGTGGCCGTCCTGGCCCATCTTGGCGACCAGGATGCGCGGCTTGCCGCCGGATTTCTTCTCGAACGCTTCGATCTTTTCCTTGAGCCGATCGGCAATCGGATTGTCGCCGAGCGCGTCGCGATAGACACCGGAGATGATCTGCACCGTGGCCGTATGACGGCCGAAGACTTTTTCCAGCGCCAGCGAAATCTCGCCGACCGTAGCATTGGCGCGCGCGGCACGGATCGCGAATTCGAGCAGGTTCTCGTCGCCCTCCGCGGCACGGGTCAGCGCCGCTAGCGAGTCCTCCAGGGCGGCGACATCGCGTGTGCCCTTCAGCCGCTGCAGCTTCGCCAACTGCCGGGCCTTCACCTCGGCATTGTCGATCTTGAGCACGTCGACCTCGGTATCGACTTCCGGGCGATGCGCGTTGACGCCGACCAGCACCTGCTCGCCGGAATCGATGCGCGCCTGGGTGCGGGCGGCGGCTTCCTCGATGCGCAGCTTAGGAATGCCTTTCTCGATCGCCGCAGCCATGCCGCCGAGGCTCTCGACTTCCTCGATATGGGCAAGCGCGCGCGCCGCCAGATCATGCGTCAGTCGCTCGACATAGGCCGAGCCGCCCCACGGATCGATCACCCGCGTGGTGCCGGATTCCTTCTGCAGGATGAGCTGCGTGTTGCGGGCGATCCGCGCCGAATGGTCGGTCGGCAGCGCCATCGCCTCGTCGAATGAATTGGTGTGCAGCGACTGCGTATGCCCCTGCGTCGCCGCCATCGCCTCGATCATCGTACGGGTGATGTTGTTGTAGGGGTCTTGCGCCGTGAGCGACCAGCCCGAGGTCTGGCAATGGGTGCGCAGGGACAGCGAGCGCTCGTCCTTCGGCGAAAAATTCTTCTTCATCAGGCTCGACCACAACAGCCTTGCGGCCCTGAGCTTGGCGACCTCCATGAAGAAGTTCATGCCGATCGCCCAGAAGAACGAAAGGCGCGGCGCGAAGCGGTCGATGTCGAGGCCCGCGGTGACGCCGGCGCGCGCATATTCGATGCCGTCGGCGATCGTATAGGCAAGCTCGAGGTCGGCCGTCGCGCCGGCCTCCTGCATGTGGTAGCCAGAGATCGAGATCGAGTTGAACTTCGGCATATGCCTGGAGGTATAGGCGAAGATGTCCGACACGATCCGCATCGAAGTTTTCGGCGGATAGATGTAGGTATTGCGGACCATGAACTCCTTCAGGATGTCGTTCTGAATGGTCCCGGCGAGATTTTTCTCGGCGACGCCTTGTTCCTCCGCCGCGACAATGAAGAGGGCCATGATCGGCAGCACCGCGCCGTTCATCGTCATCGACACCGTCATTTCGTTCAGCGGGATACCGTCGAACAGTTGGCGCATGTCGAGGATGGAATCGATCGCCACGCCCGCCATGCCGACGTCGCCGGCGACGCGCGGATGGTCGCTGTCATAACCGCGATGGGTGGCGAGATCGAAGGCGACGGACAGACCCTTCTGACCGGCGGCGAGATTGCGCCGGTAGAAGGCGTTGGATTCCTCCGCCGTCGAGAAACCGGCATATTGGCGGATCGTCCAGGGCTGCTGAACATACATGGTCGGGTAGGGGCCGCGCACGAAGGGCGGCATGCCCGGATAGGTGTCGAGATTGGCGAGCCCCTTGAGGTCGCCCTGCGTATAGAGATGCTTTACGGCGATGCCTTCCGGCGTCATCCGCTGGCCTGTGGCCTCCGCGGGAGAGTGACGCGGCGCCGACCAGCCGATCTGGCTGAAATCCGGGATCACGATCCGGCTCCGATCGATTGATCGATGCGCACCGGAAACAGCGGCTCGCAAGTCGCCACGCCCTCCGTCAGCGCCGGCCGCCGTTCCGCCGAAAGTGTCTCGACCGGCCGCTCGTTCGGCGCGCGGTAAAGCGTCGTGCCGACAATGCCGCGTTCGCCAGATCGATAGGCGCCGTTGCGCTTGGCGGCGGCCGTCTGCACGCGGTTCTGGATATAGCCCTGCTGCAGGCTGGCGAGCACGCCGCCCTCGGCCTCGATACGCTGAAACTCCTCCCAGGCGGCTGCGCAAAGATCGTTGGTCAGCGTCTCGACCGCGCCCGAGCCGCTGGCGGGGTCGGCGACATGGCCGATATGGCTCTCCTCGGCCATGATCAACTGCGCATTGCGGGCAACGCGGCGGGCAAAGCCGGCCGGCAGCCCATGCGTGATCGTGTGCGGCAGGATCGAGATCGAATCGGCGCCGCCGGTTGCGGCCGCGAAGGCCGCGATCGCCGTACGAAGGATATTGGTCTCCGGGTCGGCCATCGTCATCATGCGATGGGAGGTCTCGGCATGGATGCTGGCGGTCGAGGCCGGGATCGAGCAGGCCTCCTGGAGGCGCGCCCAGAGCTTGCGCAACGCCCGCAGCTTGGCCATCGACAGGAACTGGTCCTGGTCGACGCTGAGCGCGAAGCCGATATAGGGTGCTGCATAGACCAGCGGCTGGCGCGCCTTCTCGAACATCCTCAGATAGGACACGACCGAGGCCATCATCGTGCCGAGCTCCTGCGCCTCGGTGGCGCCGGCATTGTGGAAGACGCGGCCGTCGGCCTCGAGCAGCACGCCCGGCACGCCCATCGAAAAGAAATGCGCCAGCGACTGCGGCATCGATTCCTGCAGCGCCTCGATCGAGGTGCGCAGCCGCCCGGTGCCGGCGAAAATCGCCGCTGGGTCGATGCCGAAAGAGAGGTTGAGCTTGGTCGGATCGGAGCGGCGGCGGCTTAAGAAAGCGAGCAACCAGTCGGCCACGGCGCGGCTCCACGGATGCGCGTCGATGCGCACCTGCACGCGGTTGAGCGGCACCCCGTCGAGCACCGTTTCCAGCGCTTCCGCGGTGCGCGGCAGGCCGTAGCCGAAGGCATTCGGCGCGCCCTCGAAGACCAGCGACAGGCCGGTCGCACCCTGGGCGATGTCTTCCAGGGCTTGCGCGCTCGCCCGGGCAATGTCCGGGTCGTCGACGCGCTGGCTGACGATCCACGGTGCTGTCGGATTTGTGCGCGGTAGCGGCTCTGCGGTCGTCGAGCGCTGGCTGAGCGGTTCGATGCGGATGCCGTCATCGGTGCGGGAAACCAGCTTTTCCTCGAAGGAACCGCCGGCAAGCGCCTTCTCCGCCAGCGTCCGCCAACGCTTGGCGTCCGGATTCGGAAGGTCGACATCCCTGGTCAAGGCGCCGGCGCCCATCGCTCTCCTCGCTTCTCGGCCGCATCGGCCGGCTCCAGCCAATCTAAGGTCAGCAACCTGATATCACAATGCGTCATCCGGCCGGGTTTTCTTGCGGCCAGCTGACCGATTGCCAAACATGCGCAAAATCCGCAAGCGCCAAAGGCCGAATTCGGAGCCGGCCCCCAAACTCGATACTGGCCATTGCCGCCTGCCGCTGGCGTTACTATACCTCGGGTGAGGCCTTTGAGCGGAACAGATTGCGGAGACCGGACATGGTTGACGAGACCAGCATCTTCATCGGCGCCAGCCGCAAGCCCGACGATTCCTACCAGCGCGCGGAAGAGGTGCTGCTGCGCTACGGCAACCGCCACGGCCTGGTCACCGGGGCCACGGGCACCGGCAAGACGGTTAGCCTGCAGATCCTGGCCGAAGGCTTTTCGAATGCCGGCGTGCCGGTCTTCTGCGCCGACATCAAGGGCGACCTTTCCGGCATATCCATGATGGGCGAGGCCAAGGATTTCCTGGTCAAGCGCGCCGGAGAGGTGAAGCTCGATCCTTACCAGTTCCAGGAATTCCCGGTCATCTTCTGGGATCTGTTCGGCGAGCAGGGCCATCCGATCCGTGCCACCATTTCCGAGATGGGGCCGCTGCTTTTGTCGCGGCTGATGAACCTCACGGAGGCGCAGGAAGGTGTCATGAACATCGCCTTCCGCATCGCCGACGAGGAGGGTCTGCTGCTGCTTGATTTGAAGGACCTGCAGGCGTTGCTCGCCAACATCGCCGACCGCGCCGACGAACTCAGCGCGCGCTACGGCAATGTCACCAGGCCGTCGGTCGGCGCCATCCAGCGCACGCTCCTGGTGCTGGAGAGCCAAGGCGCGGCAAACTTCTTCGGCGAGCCGGCGCTGCGCATCGCCGACATCATGCGCACCACGCGCGACGGCCGCGGCGCGATCAGCGTTCTGGCCGCCGACAAGCTGATGATGAATCCCAGGCTCTACGCCACCTTCCTGCTGTGGCTGATGTCGGAGCTGTTCGAGGAACTGCCGGAGGTCGGCGATCTCGACCAGCCGAAGCTGGTCTTCTTCTTCGACGAGGCGCATCTCCTGTTCGAGGACGCGCCGAAAGTGCTGATCGACCGCGTCGAGCAGGTGGTGCGGCTGATCCGCTCCAAGGGCGTCGGCGTCTATTTCGTCACCCAGAACCCGCTCGATACCCCGGAAAAGGTGCTGGCCCAGCTCGGCAACCGCGTCCAGCACGCGCTGCGCGCCTACACGCCGCGCGAGCAGCAGGCGGTGCGGACTGCGGCCGACACGTTCCGGCCCAATCCCGATTTCGATTGCGCCACCGCCATCACCCAGCTCGCCACCGGCGAAGCGCTGGTCTCGATGCTGGAGGACAAGGGCGTGCCGGCCATGGTCCAGCGCACGCTGATCCGGCCGCCGTCATCGCGGCTCGGCCCGATCACGCCGGACGAGCGCCGCAAGATCATCGCCGGGAGCCCGGTGACCGGCCAGTACGACCAGGTCGTCGACCGCGAATCGGCCTTCGAGATCCTGCAGAAAAAGGCCAAGGAGGCGCAGGACGCCGAGGCCCAGGCGCAGCAGCAAAACAGCGGCGGCTCGCGCTGGACCATTCCGGGCTTCGACGATGTCTTGGGGTCTGGCAATCGGCGGTCTTCCAACCGCCAGACCGTCGCCGAAGCCGCCATCAAGTCGGTGGTGCGCTCGGT
The DNA here is from genome assembly GCF_033977145.1 of Mesorhizobium montanum. Lineage (NCBI taxonomy): Bacteria > Pseudomonadati > Pseudomonadota > Alphaproteobacteria > Hyphomicrobiales > Phyllobacteriaceae > Mesorhizobium > Mesorhizobium montanum. Next base: position 150,517 of record NZ_JAVIJF010000005.1, read on the forward strand.
CGGCTCATCGGTCGGCCGCGCCATCGTGCGTGGCATCCTGGGGAGCCTGGCTCGGGGGCGGTAGCGCGGGGCGGCGGCCGTCCGCTTCTTGGCCCGCCAGATCAAACGGGCGTCCGTCCCGTTGCAGTAGTGGTCGCCGTAGCGGGCGAGTCACTTCCGCATTCGGCGTGTTGGATCTCCCGCTCGCCACGCCAAGCGAATTTGCATGGCACCCTGACGCGTCAGAGGCTGTCCTTGTTACCTCACGACGAAAAAATCTTACTTGAGAACAATCGGATAGCAGCAGCATCATCTAAAGTTTTCGTGAGAGAAGTTTTTCCTCGTCGAACCGCAATTTCGTGAAATACCGAATGCCCCAAATCATGGCTCTTGGCGTGCGTGTCGTTGGGTCAAACCGGACGGCGCTACCAACCAAACGCACGATCACAATTGTTTTGCCTGGGGAACCGGACACACGTGTCGAGGTTGGACTAGGACTGGCGGGGGGGCCGGCATCAGGAGACCGAGTTGCGGCGCGACGATCATCTGCCAGCCGTATTTTCGGAGATCGCTTCCGACAGGGCTCCCTTGCCAAACGCCAAGGGTGGATTGTCGGTCAGGCACACCCACCAAATCCAGCAATTCCTGAAAGAGAACTTCTCGCGCAAGCTGTCTCTGGCGGAGATGGCGGCCGTATGCGACTTGTCCCCCTACCATTTCGCCCGTGCTTTTTCGAAGACGTTCGGTGTGTCGCCTTATCAGTATGTTCTGGTTCTTCGCCTGGACCTTGCTGAAAAACTGCTTGCCGGCAGCCGCATGTCGATCACGGACATTGCCGATCTGAGCGGATTTTCGAGCCAGAGCCACTTCACCACCGTGATGAGGAAGTATCGCCACGTGACACCTCAACAGGTGCGGACAAGGCAGCGGCGCCGGAAATCTGAAAATTAAGGTCCCTCTAATTTAGCGACTATCTAAGTTGAACGGCCGCTAATTAAAGCTATTCCTGAAGTAACTCGTCGTTAACTACTGATATTTGACGTACTATTTTTTGATAGAACAGCAATTTATTGAAATACCCGAGTCAAAAAGCATGGCCTCTTGGAAGCAAATTCCGGCTGTCCCGGATTCTGATTTGACCGCGAGGGGGCATGAGCGACGATACGGCCATCGGCCGCAGCCTATCCGAAGAGATCGGCTACTGGCTGGAGTCGGCCTCGAAGACGCTCGAGAAGCGCTACGGAAACGGCGTGCCCATGGCAAAGCAGGACATGCTGCTGGCTCATTATCTCTACGGCCTCACCGCCGTTGTCCATGCGGGCGATGCGCCTGCCGCCCATCTGGCGGCCGTGCGGTCCTATCTCGGGCGGCTGATTCCGGACGAGCGGGTCGCAAGAGCGCTCCAGACCGTGCCCGAGGAAGGCGACGCGTGGCTTGAAAACACGCTCGATCGCGTCGAGGCGATCGGCGAAAAACAGGGCCATGCGCTGCTGGCGCGCGGTGCCGATGTGATCATTCCATTTTCGAGCAGACACGCGTCAGTGGCAGGGTCGGCGGAACCTGCCATCGAGAGCGACCTACCAAAGGAGGCACTTTCGCAATGACCCCCAGGCAAGGACGAACCACACGGCGCGGGTCGGCGCGCTTCGCTGGAAACTGGGTCTCCGGCGCTGCCGGCAGCCGCTCGCTCCGTCGGCGCCTGATGGCGGCGCTGCGCAACGCGCATCGCGTGCTCGGCCTGAAGCGCAACCGGCTGGGGCATGGGATGATCGGCGCCGGTCGGGTGCTCGGGGCACAGCTTGCCGTCGTGGGGATCATGATCCCGCAGGCAGCTTTCGCGCAGGTTGTCATTGGTAACGGCGTTCTGACCAACGTCGCGAACTGCACGAGTCCTTCTGCAGGGGTACAAAGCGTAGCCATCGGTTGTGCCAGCACCGCCACCGGCTCCGCCTCAACCGCCATCGGCGATGGCGCCCAAGTGAACGGCAACGACGGCGTGGCGTTAGGCACCGGTGTCACCGCAACGGGCAATGCTTCGATCGCCATCGGCTATGCGATGGGGGTCAATGGCCTCAACGCCATAGGCATAGGTGTCTTCGCGAACGCGACCGGCGTCAATGCTCTCGCGTTAGGCGGGAATGCCCATGCCAACGCGGACGGAGCAACCTCCATTGGCGTCAACTCGTCTGCGAGCCAAGGCGCCACCGCTCTTGGCCTGGCCGCGAGTGCCGGCGGACTGAATTCGGCGTCGTTCGGCTATGTATCCGTGGCGAGCGGGCTGCGTGCCACTGCCCTCGGCTACGGGGCGAACGCGTCCGGATTGGATGCGTTTGCTCAGGGCAACTCGGCCAGCGCAAGCAACCAAAATGCGATAGCAATAGGCTTCCAGGCGGTCGCGTCCGATATCAACGCCATCAATATTGGCGGGCGCACTGTCGCGGGAACAGGTGCGCTGGCGCAGGGTGCCATCGCCCTTGGCACGGATGTGTTGGCATCTCAGCAAAGAACCGTTGCCATAGGCGTTCTCACCAAAGCAACGGGAACGGGCGCAACGGCGATGGGCAACACAGCCAGCGCCTGGGGCAACCAGTCCATCGCATTCGGCGTGGGCGCGCAGGCGGGCGTTCAAGCCAACACAGCCTTGCCCAATAGTATCGCGATCGGCACCAATTCACTCTCTTCCGGCGCCTTCGCCACCGCGATGGGTGCTACGTCAGTTGCGAGCGGCGCCGCCAGTACAGCGGTTGGCAACACCGCCGTTGCAAGCGGCGCAAATGCCTCCTCATTCGGATCTGGAGCGAGTGCGGCAGGAGACAATTCTCTCGCTGCCGGCGTCAGCGCCAGCGCCAGCGGAATCGCCAGCACCGCACTAGGCATCAGCGCCAATGCGTCGGCGGCGAGCGCCATCGCCGTCGGCAACAACGCCAAGGCCGATGCCGCCGAGGCTGTCGCCATGGGCACAAATGCGGTTGCGACCGGCGGCAAGGCGGTCTCCATCGGCTCGGGCAACACCGCCTATGGCAATGGCGCGGTTTCGATCGGCGATCCGAGCTATGCCAGCGGCACCGGCGCCGTCACCAGCGGCGCCAACAACATCGCCAACAGCGACGGCACGGCCACCGCCACCGCTGCCAACCAGGCCGCAGGCGCCGTCGCCATCGGCAACAACAACAAGGCGATCGGACAGGGCTCCGTGGCGCTGGGCAACGGCTCCACCGCGGGTGCTGCCGGCTTCGTCGGCAACGTCGCGCTGGGCAATGGCGCGACAGCGACCGCGAGCTCCGGTGACGTCGCGCTGGGCTCGGGCTCGGTCACCGACGTGGCGGTCGCCACCAGCGGCGCCACAATCGGCGGCGTCGCCTACAGCTTCGCCGGCACGAATCCGACGAGCACCGTCAGCGTCGGCGCGCTTGGCGCGGAGCGGACCATCACCAATGTCGCCGCGGGCCGGCTCGGCAACGCCTCGACCGACGCCATCAACGGCTCGCAGCTTTTCGCCACCAACCAGCAGGTGACGCAGAACACCACCGATATCGCGGCCAACACCGCCGACATCACCAATCTCGGCAATACGATCACCAACATCAACACCGGCGGCGGCATCAAGTATTTCCACGCCAACTCGACGCTGCCCGATTCCCAGGCTCTCGGGACCGATTCTGTTGCGATCGGCCCGAACGCGGTGGCCAACAACGCCGGCGACGTGGCGATCGGCCTGAATTCCGTGTCCGGCACCACGACGGCGGTCGGCGGCACGACGATCGGCGGCGTGAACTATACCTTTGCCGGAACCACGCCGGCCGGCGCGTTCTCGGTCGGTTCGCTGGGCGCCGAGCGCCAGATCCAGAACGTCGCGGCAGGCCGGCTGAGCAACGCCTCGACCGACGCTGTCAACGGCTCGCAGCTCTTCGCGACGAACCAGCAGGTGACGCAGAACACCACCGACATCGCCGCCAACACCGCCGACATCACCACTCTCGGCAATACGATCAACAACATCAACACCGGCGGGGGCATCAAATACTTCCATGCCAATTCGACGCTGGCGGATTCCCAGGCGCTGGGGACGGATTCGGTCGCCATCGGCCCCAATGCCGTCGCCACCAATGCCGGCGATGTTGCTATCGGTCTCAACGCGGTTTCCGGCACGACAACTGCCGTCGGCAGCACGGTCATCGGCGGCACGACCTACACCTTTGCGGGCACCACCCCGGCCGGTGCGTTCTCGGTCGGCTCGGTGGGCGCGGAGCGCCAGATCCAGAACGTCGCGGCGGGGCAGTTGAACGGCTCGTCGACCGACGCGGTCAACGGCTCGCAACTCTTCGCCACCAACCAGCAGGTGACGCAGAACACCACCGACATCGCCGCCAACACCGCCGACATCGCCGCCAATACGGTCGACATCACCAATCTCGGCAACGCGATCAACAACATCGCCGGCGACACCTCGACCGCCTATACCGACGCGAATGGCGAAGGCATCCGCTATGTGCGCACCAACGACAGCACGCTGCCTGTTACCGATGCCTTCGCGCAAGGCGTCGGCTCCTCCGCCCTCGGCTACCAGGCGACCGCCTCCGCTGGCGATGCGCTGGCGCTTGGCCGGGCAACTCAGGCCACTGTGCTCGGCAGCGTGGCGCTCGGCGCCGGCTCCGTCTCGGACCGTGCGGTCGCGCCCGTATCGGGATCGATCCTCTCCGGCACTGGCCTCGTGCCCTACAACACCACGGACATGACCCTGCTGGGCGCCGTCTCGGTGGGCACCTCCACCTCCTATCGCCAGATCATCAACGTGGCCGACGGCACGCAGGACCAGGATGCGGTCACGCTCCGTCAGTTGAAGGGCGCGCTGAGTTCCTTCGCGGTGACCGGGACCCAGTACTTCCACGCTAATTCGACGGCTTCGGACTCGCTTGCGGTCGGCACCGATTCCGTCGCGATCGGTCCGCGCACCACCGTCAATGGCGACAACGGCATCGGCATGGGCAACGGCGCCATCGTCCAGCAGACGGCGCCTGGCGGCATCGCGATCGGCCAGACCTCGACGGTCAATGCGGCAGACAGCATCGCGCTAGGCACGAACTCGACCGCCAACGGCGCCCAGTCGATGGCGCTCGGCGCCGGCGCCACGGCCAACGAGCCGGGCAGTGTCGCGCTCGGCGCGGGCTCGACGACGGCGGCGGCGGTCGCCACCACCGGCACGACGATAAACGGCGTCGCCTACACCTTCGCCGGAACCACCCCGACGAGCACGGTGAGCGTCGGCGACGTCGGCAACGAGCGCACCGTCACCAATGTGGCGGCGGGACGGATCAGCCAGACTTCGACTGACGCCATCAACGGCAGCCAGCTCTACGCCACGAACCAGGCCGTCGAAGCTGTGCAGGGCAGTGTCGGCGATCTGAACGAATTCGCCGTCCAGTATGACAAGAACCCGGACGGCACCAAGTCCAACTCGCTGACGCTCGTCGGCGGCGACGTGAATGCGCCCGTCGTCATCCACAATATCGGCGCCGGCACCGCCGACACCGACGCGGTCAACGTCAAGCAGCTCACCGATGGATTGTCGCTCAACCTGGCGGACTCCAAGACCTACACCAACCAGGTGGCGACCACGACGCTCCAGCAGGCCAATGCCTATACGGACTCCAAGCTCAGCCAGCTCAACATGGACATGGGCGAGGCCCGGGGCGAGGCGCGTCAGGCCGCCGCGATCGGACTAGCGGCTGCTTCGCTGCGTTACGACGACCGTCCCGGCAAGCTGAGCGTGGCAGCCGGCGGCGGCTACTGGCGCGGCGAGGGCGCCGTTGCGTTCGGCGCCGGCTATACCAGCGAGGATGGGCGAGCCCGGGCAAACCTGTCCGGCACGACGGCGGGCGGGCACTGGGGTGTCGGCGCGGGCGTCAGCTTTACCTTGAACTGAATCGATGACCAGGCAAGCAGTCTCTGCCTTTGCGATAGGCATGACCTGCCTGCTCCTGTCCGGGCCGCGCGCGGCCGGACAGGAGGCGGTCCCGTCCGCCTATCGGATAAAGCCTTCGGACGTCGCTGTGCCTCCCGACGTGAAGCTCGGCGAATATCAGCGGACCACACGTCCGTTCGAGAACTGGACGCTGATCTGCGACGAGAACCTGCAGGCCAGGAAAAAGGTCTGCAACATCAGCCAGTCCTTTATCGATCAGGGCCAGGCGCTGGTCTTCAGTTGGTCGCTGGCGGCTGACGAGAAGGGCAAGCCCTTCATGATATTGCGGACCCCCAGCGCGATCGGCGCAGGCAGCAGGCTCTCGCTCAAATTCGCCGGCCGCAAGCAGCCGGTGGACGTTCAATTGCAGGCCTGCGACGCGTCGGTTTGCGTCGGTTATCTTCCCGTCGGCCCGGTGCTTCGCGAGCAGATCGGCAAGGAGACCACCGTCCAGGTTTCCTATTCCTTGCCCTCCGGGGCGACCGTCAGCCTCGATGCCCCCTTCAAGGGGCTCAAGACCGCGCTGTCGGCCATCAACTAGAGAGACTTGCAGATGACCCGCCAATCCATCGAAGACAGAATCCTGACGCGCTCCCAGTCCGCTCCGCTCCCGGAACCGCCCGCCGGCTCGCTGCCGGTGCGCTCTTCGGCCTGGCGGCTGGTGCGAAACACCGCGTTGCTTGGCGCGTTCGCCGTCCTGGTCGCCGCGGCGGTCATCATCTCGTTTCGCCTCTCGCCCGCGCTCGGCACGTTCGTCGCCGGGACCGCCTCGGCACAAGCACAAGCGCCCGCCCAAGGCAAGCCAGCGGAGGCCAAGCCAGCGGAGGCCAAGCCCATGTCGGCGGATGCTTCGGCGAACAAGAATCCGTTTCAGGCGCATGTGAGCCAGGCGGGCCTGCGCACCTGCGCCAATCTCTTTGCCACGCTCGGGCAGGCTCTGACCGCGGGATCGACCTATGCGATCCAGACACAATGGGACAACGGCTCGCCCGATACCCACGCCGTGCAAGCCGTTGCCGGGATGAGCTACGACCTGCCGGACTATAAAACGCAAGCCGCCGGCGTCGTCTTTGCCTCGCCCGTCGGCCAGACCTGCGAGGGCGGCTTCGTGCGCGTGGCGCCGTTCCAGCATTCTTGTCAGGATGTCGCTGCCACGCTCCCGAAGGGCAGTCTTCTGGCGGACAATCTTTCGAACACGATGCTTTTCAACCTGGCCAACAATGGCGGCCAGGCCCTTCTGGTCCCCACGGGCAACACCTGCATCGTCGTCTCGGTCGCGCACATGGGCGGTTAGAGCAATTCCAGGAAAAGTGTGAGCGGTTTTCCGTCCGGAATTGCGTCAAAACAAAGGGATAGAGCGGTTCGCCGTTTCGGTGAAATGGTGAAACGCTCTAGCGGCCGGGCACGGTCATCGATTCTGAATAGCTGCAATCGGGAGCCACGAAATGCTGATCAACCGTCGCCTTTCCTTCTCGCTGCTGGCGACGCTCGCCGGACTTACGATTGCGAGCCACGCCGCGGACCTGGTGGCGCCGGAGCCGACGCAGACAGGCGAGGAAAAAGGCATTTGGGGAGCGATCGCCTTTTCACCGGCCGACGGACGGCACGGCTTCTTCTGGGGCGCCGACAAGCGTGACGAGGCGGAGGACATCGCGCTCAAGCATTGCGAGAATGCGGATGGCGCCGGTTGCGAGGTCGTCGAGGTGTTCCGCAACCATCGCCACTGGGACGATGACGACGGCACCGGCTTTCCCTACGAGCATTGCGCGGCGCTCTCGGTGGGCAAGAATGCTTCCGCCGGCAAGCCATTCTGGGGTGCAGCGTCGGCCATTACCCGCCGCGAAGCGGAGGACAAGGCGTTGACCCTTTGTGGCGGCAAGGAGAAGGAGTGCAAGATCCGCGAGTGGGTCTGCACCTGACTTTGCCGCTGGCTTCATGCGGCCGCGGCGATCGGCCTACCGTTCATCTCCACGATCAGCCGCTCGCGCCCGGCCAGGGAGTTCTACCAGTTCGGGGTCGTTGAACTGACCAGCTCGATAGCGGTCGACGATCCTCACCGCCTCAACGGTGCGGAGAAGGACGCTGTCCCAATCGGCGCGCCCTTCATACCGGAATGAGCGGCGCAACCTCGCGGTCGGACGGCCGATCGCTTGCCGCCAGGCCGGCCAGCACCCCGGCGCGATCGGCTGCGTTGCGGTTCTGGCTCATCTTGCGCTTGCCTTCGAGCCTCGCGATCGGCATGCGCAGTCCGACAATGCCCTTCAGCTGCGACTGGATGAAATCCGCCGGTGCGTCCGACACGGCCCAGGGGGCCATGCGCTCGCCTTCATGCAGGTTGGTCAAGCGGGTCACGACCTCGAGCAGCCTGTCGGCATCCTCGAAGAATTCGATCGGGCCATGGGCGTGGACGGCGACATAGTTCCAGGTCGGGACGACCTTCCCGCTCTCCTGCTTGGTCTGATACCAGGCCGGCGTCACATAGGCATCCGGCCCCATGAACATCGCCAGGCCATCGCCCAGCACTGGCACGCGCCATTGCGGGTTTGCCTTTGCGACATGGCCGTAGATCACGCCATGCTCACCTTCGCTCTCGTCGAGAAAAAGCGGCAAGGACGTTGCCAGCGGGCCTTCCGCCGTGGCGGTGACTAGAATTGCCAGCCGCGCGGCGCGGATCGTGGCCCTGAGGCTCTCCTTGTCCTCGTCGCGGAAGGCGGGGGGTGTGTACATGGCAAAACTCCTTGCTTTGCTTGTGAAAATGCCCGAAATCTGGCTTGCTTAGAATATCCAGTTTCGTAGGTTTTCTATGGTCCAGTTGCAGCAGGATGGCGTCGCGCGACGGATCATCGTGGCGATCAAGGAGCAGATACACGGCGGCGCCTACCGGCCAGGCGACCGCTTGCCTTCGACGCGGGCCTTTGCCGCCGAGTGGGGCGCGTCGCGCACGACAGTGATGGCTGCCTATGGCCAGCTCAATGCCGAAGGCTATCTGATCATCCGGCACGGCGCACGGGCGATCGTGGCTGCGGGACTGGAGAGGGCGTCAGGCGAGGCGCCGGTCGCGAGTGCTTCACCACTGAACCTCTCGGCATTCGCGCGGCGACTGCTGGCTCTGCCTTCGCCGACGCAACATCAGCCGGCCAAGATTGCGGATTTCCGCTATGGCGACCTGTCCGGGGCGGACTTCCCGGTGCTGGCCTGGCGTCGCGCGTCGAACAAGGCCATTCTGCGCCGCGCCGCGCGGCTGCGCTATGGCGACCCGCAGGGTTCTTCCGTTTTGCGCAATGCGCTCCAGGCCTATCTCTGGCGGGCTCGTGGCATCAGCTGCGCACCGGACCAGATCGTCATCGTCAATGGCTCGCAGCAAGGGCTCGACCTATGCGCGCGGCTTTTGCTCGACCCCGGCGACCGGTTCGTGATCGAGAACCCGGGCTATGTGCTCGCACGCCATGCTTTCTTGGCGGCAGGTGGCGTCGCCGTGCCGGTCGCGGTCGATGGGGACGGTCTAAGGACGGATACGTTGCTGCCGGCCCGTCTGGCTTACGTGACGCCTTCGCACCAGTTTCCGCTCGGCGGCGTGCTTTCGGCAACGCGGCGGCGTTCGCTGCTGGCCTGGGCCAGGGCGGGAGGCGCCTGTATCGTCGAAGACGACTACGATGGCGAATATCGTCACGACATCGCTCCCATTCCCCCTCTGCAGACCCTCGACGCGGAGTCCGTCGTCTATGTCGGCACGTTGTCGAAAACGCTGTCGCCCACCTTGAGGCTCGGCTATCTCGTCGTCTCCGCCGGTCTATCCCGGGCCTTCCGTGAGGCGAAACGCTTGACCGACCGGCATGCCCCGATGCTGGAGCAGGACACGCTGGCCGAGCTTTTGGCGAGCGGCGGCTACGAGCGCCATGTGCGCGGCATCCGCAGAAGGAATGCCGAGCGAAGGCAGGTACTGTTGCAGGCCTTGGCTGATCGTCTCGGTCCGAAGGTCGTCGTCGAGGGCGCCGAGACTGGCCTGCATGTCGTTGTCTGGATGAAGGGTATAGCCGCCGAACACGAGGAGGCGATCATCGCGGCGGCGCGCGCCGCCGGGGTTGGTCTCTATCCCGTATCGACACTCTACGATCCGGCCGACTCCCGACCGCACGAAGCCGGGTTCATTCTGGGTTACGCCGCGCTTGATGCGGAGGCATTGCGACGCGGCGTTGCGGTGCTGGCAACGATACTCGGCGAGCACCGCTGACGATCTGAAGCCTCAGCAGACCGCCATGCGTCAGCCCACTTCGATGTTCATCTCCGCGATCAGGCGCTCGCGCCCGGCGAGCGAGTTCAGCGCCTTGTCGCCCAGTTCGCGGGCAACGAGATTGAGCAGCGCTTCGCAAAAGACGACATAGGCGCCCATGCTGTTCGAGTAGAAACTGCTGGCGTGCGGGATGAAGAATGCATGCTCGGCGGGAGGCACGAGCGGCGAAGATCGTGAATCCGTGATCGCGATCACGCTCTGGCCGTTCGCCGCCGCGATTCGGCCTACCTCGGCGACGCTGCGCGTGTAGGGCGCGCAGCTTGCGACGATGACCACGTCGCCCCGGTCGAGCTGCGACAACGCTTCGGCGACACCGAGGCGCGGCGCATCCAGAAGCGCTACATCCGAGCGCACCATCCCAAGGCAATAGGTTAGGAAGCTCGCCAGCGAATGGAACTGGCGAACCCCGTGCACGCGCACGCGCCCCGCGCTTGCCAGCAGCGTGGTCGCGCCCTTCAGCGAGGTGCCGTCCAATTGGCCGAGGAAGCCGTCGACATTCGCCGCGGTTTCCCGCGCCAACTGCTCGAAGACCTCGACTTCGGCGCCACCTATCGATGGCGTCGTCATCAGCCGTCCCGCCTGTCGGCTGTAGAAATATTGCTGGTCATTGGCGATGGCCTTGCGGAAGACCGCCTGGAAATCGCTGAAACCTTCGAAGCCGAGACGCTTCGCCAATCTGGTCAGCGTCGACGGATTGATGCCGAACTGGTTGGCAAGCTCCGAGATTGAACGGACGGCCGACTGTTCTGGCGCCTCCACCAGCTTGGCGAACACGTCATGCGCCTTGGAGCCCAGCGAAAACCCTGCTTCGTCGCGGCCGACCGAGAGCGCGAGCGCTCTCAGGTCCTCGATGGTGCGCGGCGGCTCCGCGACGGCTTCCTCTGGCATCGTTCCTGTTCACCTCGCGACAGGGACCAGCCCATCCCGCATGTCGAAGCGAGCCGCTTCGTGCTGTCCATCGTAGACAGCCCACTCGACCTTGTCAGCCCCGACGCGGAAGACAGCGCTTGCCATGGTGTTCTCGACGTCGCTGTCGGCCGGATCGGTGCGGTAGATCGGTAGCTCCGGGTCGGCCGCGTCCCAAAGTATGCCAAGCGCCCGGCCTTTCGGTTCCGCCTGGGGTGTCAGGCCGAGCAGCAGTTCGCCTCGCCTTTGGCGCACGCCGGACGAACCGGTGACGATCTGCGACATGCGGCCGGTGTCGGCATGGATGAGGTGGTTCGAATGGACACGCGCCGTTTCGACTTGATCGGCCGACAGCGCTTGCGCCGTAAACTCGACGCTGAGCAGCCGCTCGTCGGCGGCTTGCGCCAGGGTCAGGTGGAAGGCGCCGGCACGCGGCACCGATCTGAGCACAGCCAACGCCGCATCCAGATCGGGCGCATCGAGTATGGCACGGGCGAGGACCATGCGCGGGGTTCCCGCGCCGCCGGCCAGCGGCCTGATGTTGTTGACCGTCTGCACCAGCCCTTTCGACGTTGCCGCGAACGTATGGCCGGGCAGCGAGCCGGGATAGACGAAGGCGGTGAATTCGTTCCCGCCTTCCGATGCGACATGGGCGAGCGCGCAATCGCCGGCAAAATCCGGGTCGCCGTCCTCGTTATGACCGATGACATGCGGGGAACCAGGCAATTGCACTGTCGTGCAGCCATCCGGCGCCATTGCCCAGATGTCGCCGCGACAGTTCCACAGGAAGACATCGTCGAAAGCCAATTCGAGACCGGCGGCGAGGCCCTGCAACTCGGCCCAGTATCGCGGAAACCGCTCCCGCACGATCGCCGCCATCGCGCCGATGCGGGGATCGGCGCGGCGCGTGTTGAGCTCGCGCCATGCGCCGGACGTTCGGAAATGGTCGTTGAGCGCCGCCTGGCCGAAGCGCCCGAGGGCGGCTCCGACATCATGGGGCGACCCCGCGACATCGATGAAGGAAAGCCGGCGGCCGGCATCATGCGACATGCTGGAGAAACTCTTTCAAGCGAGGGTTTTGCGGGTTTGCAAGCAGTTCCCGCGGCTCGCCGTCGACAGCGATCTTGCCGCCTTCCATGAAGATCAGCCTTGTTCCGACCTTGCGGGCAAAGGCCATCTCGTGGGTGACGACGATCATGGTCATGCCTTCCTCCGCCAGCGCCTGCATCACGCGCAGCACTTCGTGCCTGAGTTCCGGATCGAGCGCCGAGGTCGGCTCGTCGAACAGCATCAGCTTCGGCTTGACGGCAAGCGCGCGGGCGATCGCCACACGCTGCTGCTGGCCGCCGGAGAGCTCGCTCGGATAGTGATGCGCCCGGTCGGCGAGGCCGACCTTGGCCAGCATTTCCAGTGCCTGCTTGCGTGCCTCCTGCCGCGTTTCGCCGCGCACGCGGCGCGGACCGAAGGCGACATTCTCGAGCGCCGTCATCTGCGGAAACAGGTTGAACTGCTGGAAGACCATGCCGGCCTCCTGGCGGATCAGGCGGACCTTGCGGCCGCCGGATTTGACGCTGATGCCGTCGACCACGAGGTCGCCGCCGTTGATCTCCTCCAGAGCGTTGATGCAGCGCAGTAGCGTCGATTTGCCGGAGCCGGAGGGCCCGATCAGAACGACCTTCTCGCCGGGCTCGATCGACAGGTCGACCTGGTCGAGGATCGTGACCTGGCCGAAGCGCTTGGTGACCTTTTTGAACTCCACGATGCTCACAGGATGCGCATCCTCTTTTCGGTCAATCTGAGGATCAGGGTGAGCGTGCCGGTCATGACCAGGTAGAATGTCGCCACGGCCGACCAGATTTCGACGGCGCGGAAGTTGGCCGCCATGATTTCCTGGCCCTGCCGGGTGAGTTCGCCGACGCCGATGACGATGAACAGCGAAGTATCCTTCAGGCTGACGATGAACTGGTTGCCGAGCGCCGGGATCATGCGGCGGAAGGCGAGCGGGCCGATGATGTAGACAAGCACCTTCCAGAACGGCAGGCCGAGCGCCAGGCCGGCTTCGCGCAACCCGCGATGGACGGAGAGAAACGAGCCGCGCACGATCTCGGCGATATAGGCGCCGGCATTGATGATGATCGCCATGATTGCCGCCGCCAGCGGGTTGATCCGGATATCCGCCAGGATCGGCAGCGCGAAATAGATGAACATCACCTGCACGATGATCGGGGTGCCGCGTATGATCTCGATGTAGATCATGGCGATGGCGTTCAGCACGATGTTGCCGTAGGCGCGCGCCAGCCCGGCGGCGAAGCCGATGACAAGGCCGCCGGCAAGCCCGGCGAGCGCGATCAGCACGGTGAGGCGGGCGCCCTTCAACAACTCGGGCAAGGCCTGCCAGATGACGGACCAGTCGAAATCCATGAGAGCCATCCTTCAGGGAAGGCACGCCGGCATGCCGGCGTGCCAGGATATCGAGGGAACCCCGGTGATCAGCTCTTCGGCGGCTCGGCGCCGAACCACTTCTTGTAGATGTCGGCGTAAGTGCCGTTGGTCTTCAGCTTGGCGATCGAGGCATTGACCTTGGCGACGAGCTCGCTGCCCTTCGGAAAGGCGATGCCATATTGCTGGGCCATCATCTGCGGACCGACGGTCTTCACTTTCCCCTGGCCGTTGGTCTTGATGTAGTAGAGCACGTTCGGGGTGTCGTGCATGGCGGCATCTGCGCGCCCGGTCGCGACCTCGAGATAGGCGTTATCGCTGTTCGGGAACAGGCGCAGCTCCGTGCCCTTGAAATGTTCCTTGGCGTAGTCGGTCGCCGACGTGCCGGTCTTCACGGCAAGCGTCTTGCCGACGAGATCCTCCGGACCCTTGATGGTGCTGTCGACCGGCACCATGAGCAGGAAGCCGCTGTCGTAATAGCCGTCGGAGAAGTCGATGACCTTCTTGCGCTCGTCCTTGATGGTTATGCCCGCCAGCCCGACGTCGACCTGCTTGGTCTGCAGCGCCGGGATGATGCCGTTGAAGTCCATCGGCTGCAGCGTGTAGGTCACGCCGATATCCTTGGCGATCGCGGCCCACAGGTCGATGTCGAAGCCGACATATTTGTCTCCTTCCTTGAATTCGAACGGAACGAAGGCGGTGTCCGTCGCCACGATCAGGTCGTCGGCAAAGGCCGGCTGTCCGAGAGCGAGCGTTGCTGCGACGGCAGCGGCGGCGGTGAGGCTTGCAAGTGTGAACTTCATTTTCGGGTTCCCCTTTTTGTTGGAATTGCCCGGGAAGACTAGCACCGTCGATCCGGTACCGCAAATCAAAACTGCATCTAATAGTAAAATGCATTTGATATTTGCATCATGCGGCAATGATTGAACCTGACGGGGATGCCCGTCAGCGAAATTCAGATGCTTCAGGCACCGTCCCACTGGCCTCTAAGCGTGTCCGCATTGGCGAGGGTGAGCCCGCAGGCTTCGACTGCCCGCCTGGTGGCCGCGACGAGGTCCTGGTTTCCGGAAGCCAAGGCACCACCGGGCAGGAAGAGATTATTCTCGAATCCGACGCGCGCATGCCCGCCAAGCAGCGCGGCCGCCGTCACGCATGCCGTCTCCTGGCCGCCAAAGGCGCAAACCATCCAATGGCCAAAGCTCGGAGTGTCGGGCGCCAGGAACGGCAGCAGGTCTGCGGGTCGGGATGTCTGCCCAACCGTGTAGCGGCCGAGCACATAGAGAACAGGCAGACTGTCGAAGGGGATGAGGCCGCGACCGGCGAGCGCTGCGAGATAGGTCGCCTCCTCGGGGGTATAGAGGATGATCTGCGGCGTGACCTTCTCCGCTCGCAACGTTTCGAGGAACGAGGCGAAAGCCGCTTCATGCGTCTGGTCGGGCACGAGTTCGCGCAAGGCCAGCGAAACCGCTTCGGGGCGGACTTCCAGCGCCACCTGCATCTGCTGCTCGGGCCGATAGATACCCAGTGCCTCGCTGGTGATCTGGACGATAAGCCTTTCGCCGACGCTTGCCCTGATCGCCGCGGTCGTGGCCCGGTAGGCCTCAGCGTCGAGCAGGTGTTGTCCGTCGCGGTCGCGGACATGGACATGGATCATGGCGGCGCCGGCCTCGAGTGAGGCCGCAGCTACGCGTGCCAATTCGTCCGGGGCAATCGGCAAGGCAGGATGGTCGGCCTTTGTCCGTCTGCCACCATTTGGCGCCACGGCGATCGCAACGCGATTTTGGTTCGGCATGGACAGCTCCATTTGGTGCAATAATGAAGTATTTGCAACATATATTGCATGATCGCGCATTCGCGTCTATGGTTTGCGGCATGATCCGCGCGCCGCTCACCGATGCCATCGTCGAAGTCTTCGACACGCTGCCTTCGCAACTCCAGGACGCTGCGCGCTATCTCCTCGACAATCCCGAGGACGTCGCGCTGCTGTCGATGCGCGAGCAGGCGCGCCGCGCCGGCCTGCAGCCCTGGACGATGGTGCGCCTGGCCAAGCGGCTTGGCTTTGACGGCTACGAGCCGCTGCGCTCGCTCTACGCCAATGCAATGCGGCAGGGCGAGCTCGGCTTTGCCGGCAAGGCCGGCAAGCAGCTTGCCCGCCAGTGCGAGGTCGGCGACCGGGCATTGGCTGGCGAGATGGTAAGGTCGCTGTCGGAGCAGATCGCCCAACTGGGCGAACCCGAGCGGCTCGATACCCTTGCCGCGGCGGCCGAGCGGCTCCACGCCGCGCGCCGGATATTCTGCCTTGGACTGCGCTCCAGCCATCCGGTCGTCGCGCATTTCGGGTACGTCATGTCCTTCCTCGGCGAGAAGGCGGTGATGCTGGATGGCGCGTCGGGAACCGGCACGGACGCCATCCGTCTGGCGACCGCGGAGGACGTGCTGTTTGTGGTCAGCGTCGCGCCCTACACCAGGCTGACCATCGATCTCGCCCGCCGCGCCGCGGCTAACGGCGTGCCGGTAATCGCGCTCACCGACAGCGTCGTATCCCCGCTCGTTGGCTTGGCCGCGCTCGCGGTCCTGGTTCCGACGGAAAGTCCGTCCTTCTTCCATGCCATGTCGCCGGCCTTCGTCGTCGGAGAAATCCTCGCGGCGCTGATCGCCGGCAAGGGTGGGGAAAAGGCGCTTGCCGCCATCCGCCGCACCGAGGACCAATTGTCCCAACTCGACATCCACATCTTGCCGCCGCGCGGCCGGAGGAAATCATGACCCATATCCTGCATCGCCAGATCAAAGCCGTGCTTCCGGTCGCCAGCGGCGGCAAGGGCATCGAGCTCTTCGATACCACCGGGCGTGCCTATATCGACGCGTCCGGCGGCGCCGCCGTTTCCTGCCTCGGCCATGGCCATCCCGATGTCATCGCCGCCATGCACCGGCAGGCCGACACGCTGGCCTATGCCCACACCAGCTTCTTCACCAGCGACGTCGCCGAAGCCTTGGCCGACCGGCTCGTCGCCGACGCGCCAGCCGGCATCAGCCATTGCTATTTCGTCTCCGGTGGTTCGGAGGCGGTCGAGGCAGCACTGAAGATGGCGTGGCAGTATTTCGTCGAGATCGGCCAACCGCAGCGCCGCAACATCATTGCGCGCAAGCAGAGCTACCACGGCAACACGCTCGGCGCGCTTGCGACCGGCGGCAACGAATGGCGCCGCGCCCAATTCCGGCCGCTGCTCATCGAGACGCATCACATCGATCCATGCTTTGCCTATCGCTTCCAGGAGGCCGGCGAGTCGGACGAGGACTATGCCGCCCGCGCGGCCCAGGCGCTCGAGGACAAGATTCTCGAACTCGGACCAGAAACGGTCATGGCCTTCGTTGCCGAGACGGTCGTCGGCGCGACGGCAGGCGCGGTGCCGCCGGTAGCGGATTACCTACGTCGCATCCGCCAGATCTGCGATCGCCACGGCGTGCTCTTGATGCTCGACGAGGTGATGTGCGGCATGGGCCGCACCGGAACGCTGCATGCCTGCGAGCAGGATGGCGTCGCGCCCGACCTGATGACGATCGCCAAGGGGCTGGGCGGCGGCTATCAGCCGATCGGCGCGGTCTTGCTGAGCCAGAAGATATTCGACGCCTTCTCGAATGGCTCGGGCCTTTTCCAGCATGGCCACACCTATATCTGCCATCCGATGGCCTGTGCTGCGGCGCTCGCCGTTCAGGAGGTCATCGCCCGCGACAGGCTGCTCGACAATGTAAAAGCCATGGGCGCGCATCTGGCGCGCCGGCTCGGCGAGCGCTTTGGCAACCATTCCCACATCGGCGATATTCGCGGGCGCGGCCTGTTCATGGGTGTCGAGCTGGTCGAGGACCGTTCGACGAAGCAGCCCTTCGATCCGAAACGGAAGCTGCATGCGCGTATCAAGAAGGCCGCTATGGCGAACGGCCTTCTCGTCTACCCCATGGGAGGTACGATCGACGGGGCCAACGGCGACCATGTCTTGTTGGCGCCCCCGTTCATATGCGACGTCGCGGCCATCGACGCCATCGTCGAGCGCCTCGACGATGCCGTCGGTGAGGCGTTGCGGAGCTAATGCAATGTCGCCCAAAAGTGCGCAGCGGTTTTGGGATAACGACATGCACGCAGAGGACGGCTTGTCGCCGCCAACCGACGCCCCTGCAGATTAGAAAATCTCGTTGGTGAGCTTCTTCACCGGACCGAGCAGGATCGAGCCCGTCGGCACGCCGTTGTCGATCGGGATGGCCTTGCGCTCCGGCATGTCCTCTTCCGGCGCGCCGATATTGGCCGTCACGACGACCGGCGTCTTGGTTGGCACCCGGTCGTAGAGGTCGATGATGTCCTGGTTGATCAGGCGCACGCAGCCCGAGGACACCGACTTGCCGATCGACCACCATTCGGGCGACCCGTGCAGGCGGTAGAGCGTGTCCTGGTTGCCCTGGAAGAGGTAGAGCGCTCGGGCGCCGAGAGGGTTCTTCAGGCCACCCGGCATGCCGCCATTCTTGGCGCTGAATTGCGTCAGTTCCGGCTGGCGGGCGACCATCTCGTCCGGCGGCGTCCATTTCGGCCACTTCTGCTTCCACTGCACGACCGCGTCACCCGACCATTCGAAGCCGGCGCGGCCGAGGCCGACGCCGTAACGGATCGCCTGGCCGCCCTCGCGCACCAGATAGAGGAAGTGGCCGGTGGTATCGACGACGATGGTGCCTGGCCGCTGCCCGGTCGGATCGGGAACGATCTGGCGCAAGAATCTGTGGTCGATCTTGTTCACCGGAATGGCCGGCAGGTCGAAGCCATTGTCGGACATCGCGCCATACATCGTCTCGTAATCGCCGAGCGGCGGCTCGACAGAGGCCGGCGGTGGCGGCTGGATGGGGGCAGGGCCTGGACCGGTGGTGGAACAGGCGGAAACGGCGGCCGAAGCAGCGCCAAGGGCTGTGAAATTGAGGAAGCCACGGCGGCTGAGGCGGAAGGAAGCGTCTGACATGGTTGCCTTTTCTAGGTCTTAATTCGCAAGAAAGCATGAACCCGTTGGCACATCGCCGGCGGCATCCATAACAGTCGGCGGCGATAGGCGGTTCCAATTCTGGCCTGAGGGTGGACAGAAAAAGGCGAAGCTGTGACCGCGCCACAGCTGTTGCGCTGCAGCAACAGCTGTGTCAGGCGCCGGCCAGCAGGCCATCGAGCGAAGGCAGGATCAGCCCCGGGGGGAAGTCGCGGTACTCGTCCGGCTGGTTGGTCCGGTTGATCCAGACCGTGCGGAAGCCGAATTTGGTGGCGCCCGCTATGTCCCACCGGTTCGACGACTGGAACGACACCGCGCCCGGATAGAGCCGCCAGCCGGTGACCACCATGTCATAGACCGACGGGTCGGTCTTGAACTTACGCACCGCATCGACCGAGAACACGTCGTCGAGGATTTGGTCGAGGGCGGCTGATTTGACCGCGGCGTTGAGCATTTCCGGCGATCCGTTGGACAGGATTGCGAGCTTCGCGCCCGAAGCCCTGAGCGCCTTCAGCACGGCAGGCACCTCCGGGTAGCAGTCGAGCCGCCAATAGGCTTCGAGCAGCCTGGCCTTGAGCGCCGGGTCGGCCGAGGGCACCTTGCGCAGCGCGAAGTCGAGCGACTGCTCGGTCAGTTGCCAGAAATCGGCATATGAGCCCATCAGCGTCCGGACCCAGGAATATTCGAGCTGCTTTGCGCGCCAGATTTCGGAGAGCAGCTGACCGTCCGGGCCGATCTCGCCGGCATGGCGGCGCACGGCGGCATGCACGTCGAACAACGTGCCATAGGCGTCGAAGACATAAGCCGCGTGGTGCATAGCTTGAGTTTTGCGGTGCGCCGGCGCGCCGCGCAAGCGCTGATTGCACTTAAGTACCGCTGGCCTCAACGATTTTTGGCCATGTCGGTTGACGCCGGCCGCCAAAGCATCGTCCAATGACGGCATCAAATCATCGATCTGGACGGTGAACATGACACTGGCTGCAGCGGCGCAAACCGCGACTTGGACCTATGTGGACGGCGACTGGTACGAGGGCAATGTCGCGATACTGGGTCCGCGCAGCCATGCTATGTGGCTCGGCACCAGCGTCTTCGACGGCGGCCGCTGGTTCGAGGGCGTGGCGCCCGACCTCGAGCTTCATTCCGCGCGCGTCAATGCCTCGGCGACGGCGCTTGGGCTTAAGCCTTCCATGACCGCCGAAGAGATCTTCGGGCTGACCTGGGACGGGCTGAAGAAGTTCGACGGCAAGACCGCCGTCTACATCAGGCCGATGTACTGGGCCGAGCATGGCGGCTATATGGGCGTGCCGGCCGACCCGGCCTCGACCCGCTTTTGCCTCTGCCTCTACGAATCGCCGATGATCCCGCCTTCCGGCTTTTCGATCGGCGTCTCGCCGTTCCGGCGCCCGACCATCGAGACAATGCCGACCAACGCCAAGGCCGGCTGCCTCTATCCCAACAATGGCCGCGCCATCCTGGAGGCCAAGAACCGTGGCTTCGACAATGCGCTGGTGCTCGATATGCTGGGCAATGTCGCCGAGACCGGAACCTCCAACATTTTCCTGGTCAAGGACGGCCATGTGATGACGCCGGCCGCCAACGGCACGTTCCTGTCGGGCATCACCCGTGCGCGCACCATCAGCCTGCTCGGCGACTACGGCTTCAGGACCACCGAGAAGTCGCTGTCGGTCCGCGATTTTCTCGAAGCCGACGAGATATTCTCGACCGGCAACCATTCGAAGGTCGTGCCGATCACGCGCATAGAGAACCGCGACCTGCAGCCCGGACCGGTGGCCAAGAAGGCGCGCGACCTCTATTGGGAATGGGCGCACTCGACTTCCGCCGCATGAGCCGCTCTGCCTCTTTAATTTTACGCAATTCCTGACGGAAAACCGTTTCACACTTTTCCTGGAATTGTTCTAAAAATCGCCCGGCGCTCCATTCCGGAGTTGCCCTGACCCATTCCAGACCTATCTTAGTTCGGCAGTATCACCGGACTTTTCCTCGAGGGAGTACCATCCATGGCTTTTGAGTTGCCCGCCTTGCCCTATGACTACGAGGCCCTGCAGCCTTACATGTCGAAGGAGACGCTGGAGTATCACCACGACAAGCACCACAAGGCCTATGTCGACAACGGCAACAAGCTGGCCGCCGAGGCCGGAATGGGCGACCTGTCGGTCGAAGAGGTCGTGAAGCAGTCCTTCGGCAAGAATGCCGGGCTCTTCAACAACGCAGCCCAGCACTACAACCACATCCATTTCTGGAAGTGGATGAAAAAGGGCGGCGGCGGCAACAAACTGCCGGCCGCGCTGCAGAAGGCCGTCGACAGTGATCTCGGCGGCTATGACAAGTTCAAGGCGGATTTCATCGCCGCCGGCACCACCCAGTTCGGTTCCGGCTGGGCCTGGGTCTCGGTCAAGAACGGCAAGCTCGAAATCTCCAAGACCCCCAACGGCGAGAACCCGCTCGTTCACGGCGGCGCGCCGATCCTCGGCGTCGACGTTTGGGAGCACTCCTATTACATCGACTACCGCAATGCGCGGCCGAAATATCTCGAAGCCTTCGTCGACAGCCTGATCAACTGGGACCACGTCCTGGAACTCTACGAGAAGGCCAAAAGCTGATCAGTTTTGTTGAAAAGCCCCGGTACGCCGGGGCTTTTCTTTTTCGGGCGGGAGCAACCCCAGGTCAGGCAGCAAAAATGGTCACGGCGAAGGGGAATAATCCCACTGCCTCGCCCGTTAACGTTCAGAGCAATTCCAGGAAAGTGTGGACCGGTTTTTCGTCCGGAATTGCGCCAACAAGGAGATAGAGCATTTCACCGTGAGACGGCGAAATGCCTCAGTCGCGAATTCTCTTCACCATGGAGCCAATTGAATGAGAAAGCTTGTCATCGCCATCTCTATGCTCGCCTTTGCCGGTTCGGTCGCCTCTGCCGATCCGATCCAGGATCGCCAGGCCCTGATGAAGGAGCGCGGCAAGCTGGCCGGCCAATTGTCGAAGGTGGTCAAGGGCGAGGAGGACTTCGACGCTACCGCTGTGCTGACCATGCTAAAGGCCCTGCAGGCCAATGCCGAGAAGTTCGATGCCGAAAAGATGTTTCCGGCCGGCAGCGACAAAGGCGACACCACGGCCGCGCCGAAGATCTGGGACGACATGGCGGGCTTCAAGGCCGCCGAGGACAAGTTCCTGGTCAACGCCAAGGAAGCGGTCGCCTCGCCGCCTGGCGATGTCGACGGTTTGAAGGCGCAGCTCAACACCCTTGGCGGCGATTGCGGCGCCTGCCACCAGAGCTACAGGATCAAGAAGAGCTGATCGCCTATGGCCTGGCTGAAAAAGCTCGTCGGCGCCGTCATCATTCTGGGTGGCGCCGGCGCGGTCGCCGGCTGGGTTCTGTCGGCGCCCGTCAGGCTTGACGCTGGGACCCTCGCACAGCTTGGCCCCGGCGACGCTACCCGCGGCAAGCGCATCTTCTTTGCCGGCGGCTGCACCTCCTGCCACGCCAAGCCGGGATCGCAGGGCGATGCCCGCTTGCAACTGACCGGTGGCCTCGAGCTCAAGACGCCGTTCGGCACCTTCGTGCCGCCCAACATCTCGCAGGATCAAAAGGACGGCATCGGCGCCTGGAGCGAGGAGGACTTCGCCAATGCCATGCTGAAAGGCGTTTCGCCTTCCGGCGAGCATTTCTATCCGGCCTTTCCCTATGCGTCCTACGCGCGCATGAAGCCGGCCGACGTCGCCGACCTCTACGCTTTCATGAAGACGCTGCCGGCGGTTGCCGGCAAGGCGCCGGATCACAAGCTTTCCTTCCCCTTCACCATCCGCCGCGGCATCGGCCTGTGGAAGCGGCTTTATCTCAGCCCCGAGCCGGTGATCGCGGTGTCCGACGGCACGCCCCACAAGGTTCTGGCCGGTCGCTATCTTGTCGAAGGGCCGGGCCATTGCGGCGAATGCCATACGCCGCGCGATTTCGCCGGCGGGGTCAAGAAGAGCGAGTGGCTCGCGGGCGCGGTGGCCGCCGAAGGCTCAGGCATCGTGCCCAACGTCACACCCGGCGGGCGCGGCACCAAGGACTGGTCGGAAGCCGACATCGCCAATTATCTCGAGACCGGCTTCACGCCCGAGTTCGATTCCGTCGGCGGCGCCATGGTCGACGTGCAACGCAACATGGCCCAACTGACCGCCGACGACCGTGCCGCGATCGCCGCCTATCTCAAGGCCGTCCCGCCGCATCCGAACGGCTATCCGGCGCGCAAGCCGGCGAGCTGAACTGCGCGCGGATTACGCGTGGCGGTCGCCCAGGAAGTCGAAGCCGGTTTCGAAAAAATGGTTGTAGTCGCAGGTCAGTTCTTCGCCGGGCGCGATGTCGCGCAACGCGTAGGTCTCCTCGGGCGACGAGACGTCGCAGTTCGGCTCGTCGGCGTGGTTCATGTAGCGCGCGTCGTCGGCCTCGAACACGATGAAGTTAGGATCGCGCCGGTCGGGATAGGAATAGCGGTCGAGATAGGACTTCACCGGTCCGCTTTCACCCTCATAGGTCTCCACGGGTATGCACCGGTCGAACCTTGGATCGAGCTTCCAGATCAGCGTGCCGCGCGGGATGTGGTGCTTGGCGAAGACACCGATGCCCTGGATGGGCGATTTGTCGAGATAGACGTCGACGAGCAGCATGGCGGACCCTGGCGAATGGACAAACCGTGCGACCTGGAAGGCCGCGCCTGAAAGGACGGCGCATTGCGTAACGCGAGGCCGTCGCAATTGCGAGTAAAAATCAGACCTTGCCTGTCACTTTCAGGGCATAGGCGTAAATGTAGGCGATCTCCTCCAGCCGCGAGAACCGGCCTGACGCGCCGGCATGGCCGGAATCCATGTTTATCTTGAACAGCACAGGGTTGCCGCCTGCCTTGCGTTCGCGCAGCCGCGCCACCCATTTCGCCGGCTCCCAATAGGTGACGCGCGGGTCGGTGAGGCCCGCCAGCGCCAGGATCGGCGGATAGTCGAGCGCCGCGACATTGTCGTAGGGCGAATAGGCCGCGATCGTCTTGTAGTCGTCGGCTGAGGCGATCGGATTGCCCCACTCCGGCCATTCCGGCGGCGTCAGCGGCAGGCTGGCGTCGAGCATGGTGGTCAGCACGTCGACGAACGGCACCTCGGCGACGATGCCGCCGAAGCTTTCCGGCGCCATGTTGGCGATCGCGCCCATCAGCATGCCGCCGGCCGAGCCGCCTTGCGCGACGATGCGGTCATGTTGCGTGTAACGCTCGGCGACGAGATGGCGGGCGCAGGCGATGAAATCGGTGAAGGTGTTCATCTTGCGGGCGCGCTTGCCGTCGTCGTACCAGCCGTAGCCCTTGTCCTTGCCGCCGCGCACATGGGCGACGGCATAGACGAAGCCGCGGTCGACCAGCGACAGGCAGTTGGTGTTGAAGGCCGAAGGAACCGTGATGCCGTAGGAGCCGTAGCCATAGAGCAGGCAGGGCGCGGAACCGTCCAGCGGCGTGTCGCGATGGTATAGCAGCGAGATCGGCACAAGCTCGCCATCGGTGGCCGGCGCCATCAGGCGGCGGGTGACATAGTGCTCAGGATCGTGGCCGGAGGGCACGTCCTGCGTCTTCAAAAGCACGCGTTCGCGGCTGCGCATGTTGTAGTCGAAGATCTGCGCCGGCGTCGTCATCGACGAATAGGTGAAGCGCATTACTTCGGTGTCGTATTCATAAGAGCCGGAGAGGCCGAGCGAGAAGGCTTCCTCGTCGAAGGAGATGAAATGCTCCTCGCCGCTGGCGCGCTCGCGCACGACGATGCGCGGCAGGCCCTCCTTGCGCTCGAGCCTGACCATGTGATGCTTGAAGCCGAGCACCGAGAGGATCAGCCGGCCGGGCTCATGCGGCACCAGTTCCTGCCAGTTGGCGCGCACCGGATTGTCGACCGGCGCGGTCATGATCTTGAAATCCTTGGCTCCGTCGGCATTTGTGAGGATGAAGAAGATGTCACCGCCTTCTTCCAGGTCGTATTGCAGCCCGGTCTCGCGCACCGCCACGGGCTTCGGTTCGGACGATGGGTCATTGGCAGGCAGCAGGCGGTATTCCGAAGTCTCATGGTCGTTGATGCCGATCATGATCCAGTCATTGGCGCGCGTGCCGCCGACATCCATGAAGAAGCCCGGATCGGTCTCCTCATAGATCAGCCGGTCGTTCTCATGCTTGTCGCCGAGCGCATGGAAGAACACCTTTGACGGGCGATGGTTGTCGTCGAGACGGGTATAGAAGAAGCCGTCATCGCTGGCATTCCACACCCCGCCACCACCCGTATCCGGGATCTGATCGGCAAGTTCCTCGGCGCTGGCAAGTTCGCGCACGCGCAGCGTGAAGAACTCCGAGCCCTTGTCGTCGAAGGCCCAGAGCAGCTTCCTGTGGTCGGCCGAATGGTCGACGCCGCCGAGCCGGAAATAGGCCTTGCCTTCGGCTTCGGCGTCGCCGTCGAGCAGGATCTCGTCGGCGCCGCCGTCGCGCGGCGTGCGGAAATAGCGCGGCTGCTCGCCGCCCAGCCGGAAGGACGAGCCATAAGCATAGGGGCCGTCCTTCATCGGCACGGATGAATCGTCTTCCTTGATGCGCCCTTTCATCTCGGCAAACAGCTTGCCGCGCAGGTCCGCCGTGCCGGCCATCAGCACGGCCTGATAGGCGTTTTCAGCCTCAAGGTGTGCGCGAATCCGACCGTCGAGCAGGGAAGGGTCCCTGAACACGGCTTGCCAGTTGCCGGCCCGCATCCAGGCATAGTCGTCGCTGCGGGTAATGCCGTGATGCGTGTCGGAAACCGGGTGTTTCTCGGGGATCGGCGGGCTGGCGGTCGGGAAGGCGGAAGCTCTGGTCATTACGTCTCGCTGCGGAATTTGCTTGAATGACGAATGAACACGCCGCTCGGTGGCGGTTCAAGGGGCGCGGTTCAAGGTGGTTTAGCCAAGTTGAGGGGGAAAGATGAAATCCCGCTTTTCTATCGCAATGTCTGTTGCCGTCTTCGCGGCGGTTCTGGTTTCTTCCGATCAGTCTCATGCAACCGTCTTTGCCGCCTGGCAAGTGGCGGGCGTGCCGCTCGGCGACACGCTGAATGCCCGAAAATATCCTTCCGACGCATCGCAAAAGCAGGTCGCGTATCCGAACGGCACCGTGCTGCAGATGACAGGCCGCTGCACCGGTGGCGTCAACCTGCTCGATATTGCCCGGCAGCCGCAATGGAAGCAGCGCCAGGCTATCCGCTATCGCTGGTGCGAGATCTGGCACGACCGGGCGCAGAATGGCCATTTCGTCACCGGCTGGGTCTACGGCAAATATATCGCGCCTTATTGAGGGATCCCCGTCACCCAGTCTTGTCGGCCTGCTGGCAGGGCGAGGTCCCGCGCTTCGTTGCGCCGCAGGATTCATCGTGCTGGGGCAATAGGCATCCAAGCATTGGCCAAGCATTGAGCGCCATGTCGAGCGGCGATCGGATGTTTAACATACGGATGCCGTAGCGTCATGGCATGCTGGTCTGACCAGAAAAATCTCGCGAAGTTACACGACGCACGAATTTTTGAAGCTGAATCAGCAATATTTGATGAATATCGGCGAATATAAGTCAATATGCGAATTGACTTACTTGCAATGCAGCGTCATTAAGATGAGCGACGCGAATCGCAGGGCCTTTCCTGCATGAAATTCGCGCGATGCCCGATCCAAAAAAAGGGCACGGTTTTAGAAACAACTCTCGTTGGGGCCTTAGCACTATGGAAATCGTCGAAACACCTCCGAAAAACGGTGATGCGCTGATCGAGCTGACCGCCGATGTCGTCGCCGCCTATGTCAGCAACAACCCGGTGCCGGTTGGGGAACTGCCGAACCTCATCGCCGACGTCCACGCCGCGTTGGGCCGTGTCGGCGGCTCGCCGGAGCAGCCGTCGGCCGAGAAGCAGAAGCCGGCCGTCAACCCGAAACGCTCCGTCCATGACGACTACATCGTCTGTCTCGAGGACGGGAAGAAGTTCAAGTCGCTGAAGCGGCACCTGATGACCCACTACAATCTCACGCCGGAAGAATACCGTGAGAAGTGGGGCCTGGACGCCAACTACCCGATGGTCGCCCCCAACTATGCGGCCGCCCGCTCGCAGCTCGCCAAGAAGATGGGTCTGGGCCGCAAGCCCAAGAGCCGCCGATAGCGGCGCTCACATTCGACAGTTCGACGGCGCCCTTCGGGGCGCCGTTTGCTTTCCGGCAGCAGTCGTTTGAGGAGATATCAGGCCGTCTGCTTCAACGCCGCTTCCGCGTCGCGCTTGATGCGCTTGACCATCGAGCGCAGGCCGTTGGCGCGCTGCGGCGACAGATGCTCGTCAAGGCCGAGCTCCTTCAGCGTCGCTTCGGCCTCGGTGCTCTGGATTTCGCTTGCCCGCCGGCCTGAAAACAGCGCCAGCATGATGGCGACGAGGCCGCGCACGATATGGGCGTCCGAATCGCCCTGGAAGCTGATCACCGGGTCGGCGCCCGCTCCCTGTTCGGTGACGAGCCACACCTGGCTGACACAGCCGGGCACCTTGTTCGCGGCCGTGCGCTCCTCTTCGGGGAAAGGCGGCAGGCCCTCGCCAAGCTCGATGACATAGCGATAACGGTCCTCCCACTCATCGAGCAGGGAAAAGTCGTCGCGGATCATTTGGATCGGGGCGGCCATTACCCGCATATAGTGGCCCGGCACTGCCGCGTCACGGAAAAAGAAAGACGCCGCGGGCGTCGAGAGGTCGGACGGGCCCGCGGCGTTAGAGCAATTCCAAGAAAAGCGTGAAAAGGTTAGGTTCGGCGGTTTTGCCGTAGCCTCCGTCCGGAATTGCGCCAAAAGAGACGGTGCGAACGGCTGAAATCTCAGTTCTTAGCCGTCAACATCACCGGGATATTGACCTTGGCGGGCAGTACGATGTCCTCGGCGACACTGCCGGTGGTCGTGACGGCGCCATCCGCAACCTTGGTCTCGGGGGCACCGGGCTGCCCGGACTGCTTGTCGTCGATCATGGCGGCGGCGATCTTGGCCGTTTCCTTGGCGCGGACGGTAATGGTGTACATGGCCGATTTGCCGGTTTCGCAGACATCGGGCTTGCGCTCGCACAGCCCGGCAATGTCGCCGACCGCCTCGCGCGCCGCAAACAACGCCTGGATCGGCCCGACGCTCTGCTGGCCGTCTTCGCCTGGGCCTACACCGAGCGGCAGTGCCAGCAGCACCAGCGAAAACCAGAAAGCCATCCTGATCAGAAAGCCCATCTTATTTGCCTCTCATCCGGGATGGATGATGCATCCATCCGTGACGGATCATGCGTCCATCGGCATGACCTCTTTATGGGCACGATAGTGGCACGGTCACACAAAGGACGGCTTGCATCGAAGCCGCGAATTTTCCTCAAATTTTAGGCAAATTCGAAAGGATTGGTTTTGGCATGAACTTGCCGCGAATCTCATCGATTGCATTAACGTTACGATAACCATATATCGCCTTGTTATTAAAAGATTTTATTCATGAAAGCGGTTAGCCGGGTTAGGTTTCGGCCCGTTTTGGCACAGGCCTCGCGGCTAACCCGCCGTTTACCATGGCGGCAACTCGGCGTGCTTTGCGGGGCCGGCATCACAATATTTGCCTTGGGCGGGGTCGCCGGCTCCGTCAGCCTTATCCATTCCTTAAATGCTGGATGCGAGTTTCAAGCCAATTGATGAGTCACCTGCCAGGCAGGACGTTTTTTACCACCGGGTACGCGTGCGTTGAGTTCGATTTCAGCCAGATACGTTCAATTGCCTGGCGCGGTTGCCGCCGGCTGCGAGCGCATGGTTCACCCGACCGTGACGGGTGAGGCAGAACGCCTGCGCCAGCGTCGCTTCATCGGCGTCATGCTCGCCGCGCCCTTTCTCGCAGCCGGCGCCGCGGTCACGCTGGTCACCTCGAGCCTCGGCGCGGCCGTCACCATAGCCGCGATCTTTGCCGCTTTCGGCCTGTGCTGGTTCGCGGCGCTTCTGGTCGCGGCCACCGGCCATATGGCGCTCGCCGGCCGCATCGCGGTCGTGTTGGGTGGCTTCGCTCTTGCCGGCGCCATAGTGGCTGCGGGCGGATTGGCTTCGCCGGTCGCGCTGCTTGCCATCGCATTGCCGGTCGAAACCTGGTGGGTCTCGGGGTCGCGGCGTGCTGCGCTGTCTAGCGCGCTGGCGGCGGTTGCCGCCATCATGCTGCAACCCTTTGCCGGCCGGATCCTGTCGCTTGGCGCCTCCGAAATCGCCACCTGGCATTGGCTGCTGCCGCTTGCCTGGGCGCTGACGCTGTTGCCGCGTGCCGCCGCCTTCGCCGATCCGGCCAGCTTACGGCCGGCGGAGCCGGCCGGCGATCGCCTCGAGGATGTCATCGACGCCGTCGTGCTGCGCGTCGGACGCCAGGGCGAGGTGCTCGACGCATCCGCCAAGGCGCGTTCGATCCTGAAATTGGCACCGGAGCTTTTGCTCGGTAGCGGCCTGTTCGACCGTGTCCATCTTTCCGACCGTGTCGCCTATCTCACCGCTTTGGCCGACATGCGCGAGGATGCGCCGAAGCGCCGGCTCGAGCTGCGCATCCGCCTGCCGCGCGAGGGTTCCGGCGCGGCCGACAATTTCCGTCCGTTCAGCCTCGATCTGATGCGCGGCGAAGCCGACCGCGACGTCTTCACCCTGGTCCTGCGCGAGAACGATGGCGTCGCCGCGCTGCGCGAGGAGCTTGCGGAAGCGAGGGAAGCCGCTGCAACCGCCGAAGTGGCCAAGGGCCGCTTCCTGGCGGTGGTCAGCCACGAGCTGCGCACGCCGCTCAATGCCATCATCGGCTTTTCCGACATGCTGCTGCATGAGATGTTCGGTGGCTTCAAGGATCCGCGCCAGAAGGAATATGTCGGCCTGGTCAGGGAGTCCGGCCAGCATCTTCTGTCCGTCGTCACCTCGATCCTCGATGTATCGCGCATCGAGGCGGGCGCCTATGCGACCGAGCTGGAGCCGTTCCGCTTCGTCGATGCCGTCGACATGTGCCGTTCGATGATGCGGCCGCTGGCCGACGCCAAGAGCATAATTCTTGCCACGCAGATCGCACCGGATACGGGCGAGATCAATGCGGACCGCCGCGCGGTGCAGCAGATCCTGATCAATCTCGCTTCGAACGCCGTCAAGTTCACGCCCGATGGCGGCAGCGTGGTGATCGGCGCCAAGCGCGTCGGCTCGCGCCTGCATTTCTGGGTGAGCGACACCGGCATCGGGATCGCCGAGGAGGACATGGCCAATCTCGGCAAGCCGTTCATGCAGATCCAGAACGATTACACGCGCCGCTTCGAGGGAACCGGGCTCGGCTTGTCGCTGGTCAAGGGCCTGGTGGCGCTGCACGAGGGTACAATGTCGATCGAGAGCGCGCCGGGTGAGGGCACCACGGTGACGATCGGCCTGCCGGTGAACGGGCCGAAGCGGCGTTCCGGCGTGCTGGCCATGCCGGCGGCGAAGCCGAAGGGGGAAAAAGATGGGGAGAGAAATGGCTCGCTCCGCAAAACGGCCTAAGGTGGTCGAACCCGAGCGCGGCGTCTTTGCCGAGGGCGCGGTTGCCATCGGTCAACTGATCGCAAGCAATCCGGTTCTGGTCGGCGGCTCGACTGCCTTCCTGGTGACGCTGTTCTACGTCTCGGCCAATGCGCTCTGGTATCAGCCTTTTCCGCATACCAGCGCCTTCTTCGCCACCCGAAGCATCGAGAATTTCCCGCATACCGTTTCCGACGAACCGGAAACCACCATCAACATCGTGCGACAGGCACCGGCGCAGCCGGCCGTCAAGCCGGATCCGGTTGTCCAGCAGGTGCAGGGCATCCTGAAAGACCTCGACTTCTACGACGGCACGGTCGATGGGCTCACTGGCCCGGCCACGCGCAAGGCTATCCAGGCCTACCAGCTAAAAGTCGGGCTGCCGGGCTCGGGCGAGATCGACGCAACGCTGCTCGACCAGCTTGGCGCCCGCCAGACTACGGCGGCCATTCCCCACCCGATCCCGCGGCCAGCCGATGGCGCCGCCAACGTTTCCGCCGCCAAGCCGCCCGTGATCCCGGTCTCGGCGCCGGCCGACGGAGCCACGCAATCGCCCGACGCCCACATCGTCAAGATCCAGGCCGGCCTCAAGGCCTTCGGCAACAACGACATGCAACTCGACGGCAAGGTCGGTGCCCGCACCAAATCCGCGATCAAGGAATTCCAGGCATTGTTCGGCCTGCCCGAGACCGGCGAGCCGGATGAGGCCGTCTACGTCAAAATGCGCGAGATCGGCCTGACGAACTGAGCGTCGTCGTCCGCACAGCTCCCGCGCCAAGCGGTCCAAGGTTCCAATAGTTGACATCTATTGCTATATGTAGAGGCAATCAGGCAGGAGGATGCCGTGCCGAACTACGCCCTTACCGATCACTATGAAAGCTTTATCCGCAAGCAGGTTGAATCCGGCCGCTACAACAATGCCAGCGAGGTCGTCCGCGCTGGGCTGCGAATGCTGGAGGATTTCGAGGCGGAACGAGAAAAGTGGTTGCGCAGTGAAATACCGGCCCGCCTTGCTGAACTTCGACAGGATCCGGCAAGAGGTATCCCGGCCGACGTGGTCTTTTCCGAACTCGAAGCTCGCCACCGCGCCAACCTGGCGAAAGCCAAGTAAGGATGGATTATGAGGTTGTTTTCCATCCTCAGGCAAAGGCTGAATTAGAGGAACTCTACGAGCACATTGCAGAGCGCGCTTCGCCCGCAATCGCATGGAATTTCGTTGCCGGCATTCGAGATCATTGCGGTCGTCTCTCGACGTTTCCTCAGCGAGGTACCGAACGGACCGAAATCATGCCAGGCGTGCGTCTCGTCGGCTATCGCCGTACTGTCAGCATCGCCTTTGCGATCGAGGGCGAACGCGTGCTGATCTTGGGCATCTTCTATGGCGGGCGCAACATTACGCCTGACTTGTTCAAGGAACGACTATAGCGCCTAAGTCAGCCTACGCCGCTTTTACCGTTCCGGGCGTTAGCTCGATGCTATAGGGAACCACGCATGCCGTCCGGAACTTTCCCATGCGCGTGACCACCGATCTCTGGGTTTCGGCCCTTGTGCGCCGCGTGTTCGGCGCCGGCGGCTTTGCCGCAGTGGTCAAGCGCGGCGCGACCGAGGCGGGCGCCGTTTTCGTGCTGTCGCGCGGGCAGATGGGGGAGGTGACCCTCTACGGGCCGGCGCCGCAGACGAGCTACGATTCGGCCAAGCCCGACGAGCGTTTCTTCACCATGCTCGATGCCGGCGACGATAGCGTGGCCTTCGATGCGCGGCTGGAGCGGGAGAAGAAATTCGATCCCGACATTTGGGTGGTCGAGATCGAGGGCGGAACAGTTCCCGCCGAAGAGCTTCTTTCCGTGAAGGCGGAATAGACCGGATCAAGACGCCTTGAGGCTGGCGGTCGCCTCGTCGTTGTTTGACGCCTGGTGCTCGGCGCCGGATGCGTCGGGCGCCTTGCCGCGGATCGCCCGCGAGAGAGTCTCGGTCTTCCAGGCGCGTACCTTGTCGAGCGCCGCCTCGCGGTGCAGCAGCCGGTAGCGGTCGAGGAACAGGCGGATCGCCTGCGGATGCGGGAACTCGCCGGGATAGACCGCGACCGCGATAAGAAAGGCCCTGTCTTCGCTGAGGTCGAGTGCGCGCAGCGCAGCAAGCAATGCGGCATAGCTCGACTGCCCGGTCACCGAGCGGGCTGTCGCGAAGTCGATCTCCAGCGCGTCGGCAAGGGCGGTCTGGAAGAAGGCCGCATTGCCGGTCAGCGCCGTCTCGCGCAACTTCACATAGGCCGGCTGGCCGAGGAAGGTGTTGACGTCGGCGCTTTCGTCGGCCGGGCGCATCATCGAACGCAGGCGGCGCCGCGCGCTATCCGCTGCTTCGCCCGGAACGGAACGGCCGGCGTCCGCCTTGGCCGCGGGTTCCGGTTTCGGCGCCAACTTGGTGACCGTCTCCGGCGGCCGCGTCTTGACCAGCGTCGGTCTCTCCAGCGCCCGGATCAGGTCGGCGATCGTCGGGTTGAGCTCCTTGCGGCGCGCAATGGCGCGCGCGTGCGGCAGCCCGTGCCGGCCGATCAGCGCGATGAGGTCGATGTCGCTCAACGCGTTGGAGCGGGTGAGCAGGGGTGCTGCGATCTCGACCGGCTCTTCGGCCAGCCGCCTCACCAGTGCCCTCGGCGCATACTCGCATTCGGAAAGGGCGGCGGCGACATAGCGGCGCGATTCGACCGAGACGTCGTCGAACAGCGGCAGCGTCAGGTCCTCGAGCTGGGCGATCTCACGGCGCGAGGGGCGCGTCAGCGAGCAGAATGCCGACACGACGGCGCGGAACAGCCTTTCGGCCTTTCCCGCTTCGGTCCGGATAGCGATTTGCCTGAAATCCGAAGATGACACGGAGGATACGCCCGACACTCGACACAATCCTGAACCGCACAATCCAGCCGGGCTGGTTTCGCAACTCCAGGAAGAAACAAACATCAAATTAGCCGCGATCCGTTAGCGCTCCGTTAACCCTCTAAGCTCCTTAATCAATTTTGGAGGGCGTTGCGTTGTGCTCCGGGGAAACCGAGAGGAATGCGCGAACCATGGGCATGGTCTTGTCTTTTGTGCCGCGATCGGCACCTGTAAATCGAGCAAGTCACGACACCACTACGGCGGCGGCGGTCATCATCTTCCCCGGCGTCCGCTACGAATTGCGTCCGCAGGCCAGTGAGGCCCAGCCGGGCAGTTCGGACAAGCCCGGCTCGCCGCCACCTTCCACGCCACATCACTGATAGGCGTTGACGCAATTCCGGACGGAAGGCTACGGCGAAGTCGCGGAGCCGACCGTTTCACGGTTTTCCCGGAATTGCTTGCCTCAGTAGTCCTGCAATTCGCAGGCGCTCTGTTCCAGGAAGCGTGACACGATCGGCTTCCAGCTCTCGTCCGGCACGAAGGCGCGGACGACGAAAATGCCTTCCTCGATCGGTGCCTCGACGAAGATTGCGCCCTGCAGATCCTCCGGAAGGTCGCGCCGCACATCGATCATCTGCGCCGGCGTCAGCACCACCGTATCGAGCTTCTCGCCATTGGCGTTGTGGTCGTTGAAGGAATAGATGTTATGGCCGTTGCGGTCATAGACCGAGGCTGACCAGAACGGCACGTCGCCGGGCGCCTTGATCCGCACCAGGCCGTCGGCAAGGTCGAAGCGGCAGGCGGCGGCATAGAAGAGCGGATCGACCGATTTCACCACCGGCGCACCGCCGGCCTCGGCGTCCAGCCGCGTCATCCTGTAGAGGTCGGAGGCCATCGCCAGCCGCGACCAGGCATCGCGTTCGGAAAATTCGGGCACCAGGAACAGCACCACGATGTGCACGATGCCGGCGCCGAGCAGGCCGAGGATCAGGGCATGCAACAGGCTACGCATTGCACCCCGCCTTCAGGATGCGCGGCAGCGTCACGTCGGAGAGGCCGGTGCTCGAGGCGATCGGCGTGTCGTAGAAAGTCAGCACGAAATACATCTTGCCCGAGCCGCCGGTGAGTAGCCAGTTGCCGGGGGCCGGGCGGCTGCCGACGGAAATGACGACGGAATTGTCCGGCTGGCGCAGCACTTCATAGGACTGCAGCGCCGACTGTCTCGGCTTGCCGGTGCCGATCACGCCAAGCGACTGGTCGGCGGCATAGAGCGTCCAGAACCGGGCAGTCGGATAACCGCCTTCGATCGTATAGGCGCATTCGCGTTTCAGCGGCTCGCCCGCATCGTCGCGCTCGGCGACGAAGGCAAGCCCTTCGGCCTGGCCGAGCGCCAGCACTCCCTCGCGCGCCACGCGCGCCTTCGAGTAGGGGTCGGCGGTGAGCGTCCCGACTTCGGGGAAGGCGGTCCATTGGCCGATGCGGATCGCGCCGACGCCATCCTGCGCATTGAGCGCATACCAGACGCTGTAGCCGCCAAGCCCGATGGCCATGGCAAGCAAAAGCAGCGTCAGGATGGCGTTCTTGAGCATGAGAGCCGCAAACAAAGGAGGTTGCACGGGATATCGCGGCGCGGGGTGCCGTGGCAAGCCGGCTTCACGCGCGGGCGGTCCTAAAGCGCCGAAAGCGTCTCTGGCAGGGTGGGTGCATCGAGCACGGGCGCGGCCTGGAACGTCTTGGTCATTTCTCTCAGCGTCTGGGTGGTGCGGCTGGAAAGCACCGGCGGGCGTTCGGCCTCGGCCTGTGCCGCCGCCGCGTCGGCTTCCTTCTTCGCCGCTTCCTCGGCCTTGGCCGCGACCTCCGGATCGACCCACGGATGGTCGATGCCGGGGATCGGCTTTAGGTCGATATTCTGGTGCGCATAGACCATCAGCCGCTGCCAGACCATTGCCGGCAGCGTGCCGCCGGTCATTTTGTTGGTCGCCGTGAAGTCGTCATTGCCGAGCCAGACGGCGGCCGTGTAATTGCCGGTGAAGCCGACGAACCAGGCATCGCGGTAGGATTGCGTCGTGCCGGTCTTTCCGGCGACGACGATGTTGGGAAGCTGAGCGCGCCGGGCGGTGCCGATCACCGGCACCGCCGCCAGCATTGTGTTCATGTATTTCAGCGCCTTTTCCGACAGCACGCGATGCGGCGGCGGCGCGTCCTTGACCCAGTCATAGACCACCTCGCCGGTGCGGGTGACGAGTTGGGTGATGCCATGGCGTGAGCCGACGAAACCGTTCTGGGCAAAGACGCTGTAACCGGTCGCCTGGTCCATGACCGTCATGCCCGACGTGCCGAGCACCATGGTCTTGTGCGCTTCCAGCGGCGATTCCACGCCCATCGATTCAGCCATCGCCTTGATTGGACCGATGCCGAGATAGTCTTTCGCGAGTCGTACCGGCACCGTGTTGATCGACTTGGCGATTGCAGTGAGCAGCGTGACATTGCCGGCAGAGCCGCCACTGTAATTGTGCGGCGTCCAACTGCCCCAGCTGATCGGGCCGCCGGAAACGACCGAGTCTGGCGTGAAGCCATGTTCCATGGCGGTGGCATAGACATAAGGCTTGAAGGATGAACCGGTCTGGCGCAGCGCCTTGGTGGCGCGGTTGAACTGGCTGGTGCCATAGTCGCGGCCGCCGACGATGGCGCGCACCGCGCCATTGGTCTCGATCACCACCACCGCGCCTTCGGTGACGTTGTATTCCTTGCCGAACTGGCGAAGGTGGAACTCGACCGATTCCTCGGCCGCCTTCTGGATGTTGGCGTCGAAGGTGGTGTGGGCGACCAGCGAATGCTGGCCGGGCTTGGCGATCTTCTTCACCTCGTCGAAGGCCCAGTCGAGGAAATAATCCGGGCTCTTCAGCTCGCCGCGGTCGACGACGTCGGCCGGATGGAGCCGCGCCTGCAGCACCTGGCCCTCGGTCATGAAGCCGGCGTCGACGAGGTTGGACAACACCACATTGGCGCGCGCGCGGGCCGCCGGCAGGTTGATATGCGGAGCGTATTTGGTCGGTGCCTTGAACAGGCCGGCCAGCATCGCCGCCTCGGCGAGGCTCAGGTCCTTGACGCTCTTGCCGAAATAGAAATCCGCCGCCGCCTCGATGCCGAACGTGCCGCCGCCCATATAGGCGCGATCGAGATAGAGCTGCAGGATCTCCTTCTTGGACAGGTTCGCCTCCAGCCACAGCGACAGGAAGGCTTCCTTGATCTTGCGCTCGAGGGTGCGCTCGTTGGACAGGAACAGGTTCTTGGCAAGCTGCTGCGTGATGCTGGAGCCGCCCTGGACCACCGAATTGGCGCGCACGTTTTCAAAGATCGCGCGCGACAGGCCCAGGACATCGATTCCGTAATGATCGAAGAAACGCCGGTCCTCGGTCGCAAGCACAGCCTTGATAACAATGTCGGGCATCTCGTCGACCGGCACGGAATCGCGCTGGATGATGCCGCGCTGCCCGATCTCGTTGCCATAGCGATCGAGGAAGGTGACGGCGAAGTCGCCCTGGTTGCGCCAGTCGCTGGTGGTGATGTCGAAGGCCGGCATGGCGAGTGCAAGCAGCACCACGAAGCCGCCGGCGCCCATGGTGAAGCCCTCGCTCAGCACCTCGATGATGGCGCGGCGCCAGCCATGCACACGGAACCGCCGGGAAAAGATGGTCGCCGCTTCCCAGAATTCGCGCGCCTTGAAACCGATCTCGTAGAGCGAGGAATCGAGCCACGCGTCAATGCCAAGCAGCGCCGAGGCGATCCGGCCTCTTCTCTTGTGTGGTTTCGAAGGACTTGCCATTCCAGCTTTCCGCCCCTGCGCTTTCACCGAGCCGCATGCAGGCAGGTTCAGCGCATACCCGGCCAGACTATTCGACCATTTTAGCACCGCTCACAAGAGCAGCGAAGCCACAGCGCAAGCTTTGTTGAAGGCTAAGGTTGATTGTGCGCGGCGATATCACCGCGCCGCGATAAAGCGCATGAAATGCGCCACATCCGCCTCGCTCGGCTCCAGGCCGGTGAAGGAGCGCAGATAGGCGGCGAGGTGGCTGACCCGAGCCTCGACCGGTTCCTTGAGGTCTAGCACGTAATAGCCGATCTGCATGTAATAGAGGACGCGGGCGCGGATGAAGGCGTCCTCGCCGTCATAGCCGTGCCGCCGGTACATGTCGCGGATGGCGAGAAGGCGCTCCTCGTCGGCCCGGTCGATCACGCGCCGTACGTCGGCCGAACGCCGCGCCCACTCGCGGATGGCGAAATCGAGCCGCGGATCGAACAGGCGCTCGTCGGCCCAGCATTCGAATACGTTCATCACGCCCATGATGATGGTTTCGGCCGGCCGGCGTGCCCGTTCGACGATCGCCTTGGTGTTGGTGTCCTGCCAGTGCTTGAGCAACTGGTCGAGCAGGTCCTGCCGGCTTTCGAAATACCAATAGAAGCTCGAGCGCGACACGCCCAGCTTCTGTCCGAGCGTAAGCACCCGCACGCTCTCGATGCCGTCGCAAATCAGCGTTTGCAGCGCGAGGTTGATCCAGTCCGCGCGGGTCACCTTGATATTGCCGGCCGCCGGCTCGTCCTGGGGAGCGGTCATGGTCATAACCCGAACAAGTGGCACGGCGCGGAGCGGCGCGCAAGCTCTGGACAGAAGTGTCTAGACACATGTGTACAGACTATGTATCGTACGACTTCCAACGAGAGGGAGAGGCTCGTGAAGTCGCATTATCGCGCGGTCGTCATCGGGGGAGGCGTGGTCGGCGCCTCGGTGCTCTATCACTTGACACGCTTCGGCTGGAGCGACGTGGCGCTCATCGAACGCGCCGAGCTGACGGCCGGCTCGACCTGGCATGCGGCGGCCGGCTTCCACGCGCTCAACGCCGATCCCATTGTCGCGGCACTACAGGACTACACCATCCGGCTCTACCGCGAGATCGAAGCCGAGTCCGGCCAGAATGCCGGCCTGCACATGACCGGCGGCGTCAACTTGGCGAGCGACCCGCAGCGCTGGGAATGGCTGAAATCGGCCTGGGCGGTGTTCCAGTCGGTCGGCATCGAGACGGCGCGGCTGGTCACGCCCGACGAGATCAGGGAAATCTGCCCGATCGCCGATGTCAGCGGCGTGCTCGGCGGCCTCTATGATTCCAACGAGGGTCATCTCGATCCTTACGGCACCACGCACGCCTATGCCGGCGCCGCCAGGAAACGCGGTGCCGATGTCATCCTGCGCAACCGTGTCGTCGAGTTGAGGCAGCGTGCCGACGGCGCCTGGGATGTCGTCACCGAGAAGGGCACCATCGTTGCCGAGCATGTCGTCAATGCCGGCGGCCTCTGGGCCAAGCAGGTCGGGTTGATGGCCGGCGTCGACCTGCCGGTGACGCCGATGGAGCACCATTATTTCGTCACCGAGGACATTCCCGAGATCGCCGCGCTCGACAAGGAGATAGGCGTCGTCGTCGATTTGGACGGCTTTTCGTATCTCAGGCAGGAGCGCAAGGGCATCCTGCTCGGCGTCTACGAGCAGAACCCGAAGCACTGGAACATGGACGGCGCGCCCTGGAATTACGGCATCGAGCTGATCCCGGAGGATATCGACCGCATCAGCCCGGAGCTTGCCAGGGCCTATGAACGCTTCCCGTGCCTGGCCACGGCCGGCATCCGCAAATGGGTCAACGGCGCCTTCACCTTCACGCCGGACGGCAATCCGCTGGTCGGCCCGGTCAGGGGGCTGAGCAACTACTGGGTCGCCTGCGGCGTCATGGCCGGCTTCAGCCAGGGCGGCGGCGTCGGCAAGTCGCTGGCCGAATGGATGATTTACGGCGAGCCGGAAGCCGACATCTTTGGCATGGACATCGCCCGCTACGGTGCCTTCGCCGCCAACCGCGAATATCTCAAGCAAACCACGCGCCAGTTCTACGCGCGCCGCTTCGTCATGACCTTCCCCAATGAGCGGCTCCCCGCCGGCCGGCCGTTGAAGCGGCCCGGCGCCTATGACGGCATGACGGCGGCCGGTTGCGAATGGACGGCATCGTGGGGGTTGGAAATCCCGGCCTATTTCGCGCCGATGGGCTTTCGCGAGAAAACGACGCTGAAGCGCTCCAACGCTTTCGACATCGTCGGCGACGAGGTGCTGCAGGTCCGCCGCGCCGCCGGCCTTGTCGATACCACCGCCTTCTCGCGCTACGCCGTGTCAGGGCCGGGCGCCGAGGCCTGGCTCGACCGGTTGCTTGCCTGCCGGCTGCCGAAGCCGAGGCGCGCCCGGCTTGCGCCGATGCTCGGTCATGACGGCCGGCTGAAGGGCGATCTCACCGTGCTCAACTGGGGCGGCGAGTACTGGATCATGGGTTCCTATTACCTGCGCGAATTCCACATGCGCTGGTTCGAGGCGCATCTGACAGATGGCGTCATCGTCACCGACATTTCCGATACCGTATCCGGTTTCCTCGTCACCGGCCCGAACGCAAGGAAGATCGTCGAACGCACCACGCATCAGGACCTTTCCAACAAGGCTTTCCCCTTCATGGCCTGCGGCGGGTTCGACATCGGCATGGTCCGTGCCCGGGTCTCCCGGCTGTCGATCGCCGGCGAGCTTGGCTTCGAGATCAACTGCCCGGCCATCATGCATGCGAGCCTGCGCGAGACGCTGCTCGCCGCCGGCGAGGATCTCGGCCTTGCAGAGATCGGTTACTACGCGCTGAATTCGTTGCGGCTGGAGAAGAGCTTCGGCATCTGGTCACGCGAGTTCACCCAGGGCTACACGCCCGGCGAGACTGGGCTCGACCGCTTCATTGCCTTCGACAAGTGCGATTTCATTGGCCGCGACGCGGCGCTCAAGGAGCGCGAGGCCGGTGTGTCGCGGCGCATCGTGACGCTGGACGTCGATGCCGTCGATGCCGATGCCAGCGGTTTCGAGCCGGTCTGGCGCGAGGGCCGGCGCGTCGGTTTCGTCACCTCCGGCGGGTACGGCTACACGCTCGGCAAGAGCGTCGCCCTGGCGTTGCTCGATGACGGTTTCGCCGGGGAGGGGACCGAACTTTCCGTACACATTGTCGGCGTCGAACGGCCGGCGCGCGTCATCGCGGCCTCGCCCTACGATGCTGAAGGCAAGGCGATGCGGCAATGAGGAGGAACCGCCATGATTGACGAGGCCGCACGTGATCTCAGGCGCGAACGCCGCCGCGGACGGATCGGCGAAGCAGGCAGCGAGTCGAGCCGCCATCCGAACTACCGCTCGCTGAAAAACCCGTTTCTGCCGCAGCCGATCTTTTCCGACGACCAGGTCGCGGCCATCCACGATACCGCGCTGCGGGTTCTGGAGGAGCTCGGCATCAAAGTGCTGCTGCCCGAGGCGCGGGCGATCTACGCCAAGGCGGGTGCATTGGTCGATGAAGACAGCCAGATGGTCAGGATCGGTCGCGACATGGTCGGGGCGGCACTCGCCTCGGCGCCGCGCTCCATTCCCGCCCTTGGCGGCGACCGCTCCCGCGATCTCACGCTCGAGCTCGGCTCGATGACCTTCCTTGCCGGCTCCGGCGCCCCCAACGTCACCGATCTCGAGCGTGGCCGCCGGCCGGGAACGCTCGCCGCCTTCGAGGAATTCATCAAGCTGATCCAGCATTTCGACGTGCTGCATATGCTTGGGCCTTGCGTCGAGCCGCAGGACATCGACAACCGTCTCCGCCACTATGCCGTCAACCGGGCGCAATTGACGCTGTCGGACAAGTTCCCGTTCGTCTTCGCGCGCGGCACGCCGCAGGTCGAGGACGGTTTCGAGATGATCCGACTGGCGCGCGGCCTTTCGCAGGATGAGTTCCGCGCCGGCGCCTATTGCTACACCGTCATCAACACCAACTCGCCGCGTCAGCTGGACATTCCGATGGCGCAAGGCATCATCGACTTCGCCAAGGCTGGTCAGGTCCTGGTCATCACGCCCTTCTGCCTGGCCGGCGCAATGGCGCCGATCACGGTTGCCGGCGCGTTGACCCTGCAGCATGCCGAGGCGCTGGCCGGCCTGACGCTCGCCCAGATCGTGCGTCCCGGCGCGCCGGTGGTCTATGGCTCCTTCTCGTCCAATGTCGACATGAAGTCCGGCGCTCCGGCCTTCGGCACGCCGGAACACATCAAGGCGACGCTGGGGGCCGGCCAACTGGCCCGCTACACCGGCCTGCCTTGGCGCTCCGGCGGCGGCAGCGCCGCCAACATATCCGATGCGCAGGCCGCGCATGAGACGCAGTTCGCGCTGTGGGGCTCGGTGCTTGCGGGCGCTACCGTCTGCATCCACTCCGCCGGCTGGCTGGAAGGCGGCCTGAGCGTCTCGCTGGAGAAGCTGATCACCGACATCGAGGCGCTGCAGACCATCGCCGAGCTTTGCGCGCAAACACCGGGCGACGCCGACGCTATCGGCTTCGAGGCCATCGCCGAGGTGCAGCCGGGCGGCCATTTCTTCTCCGCCGCCCACACCATGGCGCGCTATCGCACCGCCTTCTACGAGCCGCTGGTCGCCGACTGGTCGAATTTCGGCAATTGGACGCAATCCGGCTCGAAGACGGCGACGGAGCGCGCGACCGGCATCTGGAAACGCATTCTCGCCGATTTCCAGCCTCCGCCCGCTGCTGCCGCCACCGCGGGCGTGCTCGACGAGTTCATCGCGAAGCGCACCGAGGAAGGCGGCGCTGCGCCGGTGTCCTGAGCAGAACTTACTTCCCAGATCGGATGGCAGCGGTCCGTTGATCCGATAGAGGCACGCGGACCCCGGCCCTTGTCACCGCTGGGTCGTAGCTCTTGCGAGAGAACACCTCTTCCACCAGCGGTGCAAAGAATGTCAGCGGCAGGGCCGAATAGTCGGGGTCAAAGCTGGACTGGTCCCATCTCTCACAGAATTCGGCGCAGTCCTCGAAGTAAGGATTGTCCCGGAAGGCTTCCCGTTTGTTCGGATTGGCCCCGACATGCTCGCCGTAGTAAAGCAGCTGAAAATCGCCATGCTTCTCGACGACCCAGGCGCACTGTTCGCGCACGAATGGCCGGATGATTGCTGCCGCATATTCGTCATGGTTGTATGGCGCGTAGATGTCGCCGATGTCGTGCAGCAGTGCCGAGACCACCCAGTCTGTGTCCGCTCCGGCATTCCATGCCCGCGTTGCCGCCTGCAGGGAATGGCCGAGCCTGGTTACCTTGTAGCCGGAAAGCGACTTGTCGAGGTCGACCATGGCCGCGAGCAGCCGATGGGCGGTACCGGCGGCATATTCGATCTCGTGTTCGGTGAGAAACGCGTAGTCCTCGCGGTCACCATCCTTCATCTGCGTAAATTTCACGGTTTCCATGGTCGCTGCCTCTAAGGTGTTGTCGTCAAGCTATCGCATTTAATCATGTG
The DNA here is from genome assembly GCF_033977145.1 of Mesorhizobium montanum. Lineage (NCBI taxonomy): Bacteria > Pseudomonadati > Pseudomonadota > Alphaproteobacteria > Hyphomicrobiales > Phyllobacteriaceae > Mesorhizobium > Mesorhizobium montanum. Next base: position 192,943 of record NZ_JAVIJF010000005.1, read on the forward strand.
GCTCCGCCGTAGGTTGCGTCTGACTATCGACCCAATTCGACATAGAGGTCTTCGCCGTCCAGGTGGACCGGGAAGGTTCGTGCCTTGAGCCTATCGTCGACGAGGCACTTTCCGGACCGGATGTCGAACTCCCATCCATGCCAGGCACAGCGAACGAGTTCGCCGGCCCGCTCATAGACGAACTCGGTCTTGTCGGTCTGTCGCGTGGTTCCGCATATCGGGCCCTCGCAGAGCAGGCCGGCGCGATGCGGGCATATGTTCAGCAAGGCGGCGTAGCCATCGCCGAGTTGGAAGATACCGACGCTCATTCTGCCAAAGGTTGCGATCTTCGGCTGCCCGATTGTCACCTCGGCGACCTTGCATGCATAGGTCCAGGCCGCAGATACCGCAGGCTTCATCACGCGACCCTCGCGGAAGCGGCCGGCGCTTCGATGCGCTTATAGACGTCGAGCGCATTCAGCCCCATCACCTTTTCGCGCCAGGCTGGCGGTATGTGTAGGTTGGTCGGCGCGTCGAAATCCCAATGCGGGTAATCGGAAGCAAACAGCAAGGTATTCTGGCCATCCATGTGCTCAAGCGTCTCCCACAGATGCTTGACGTTCTGCGGCTGTTCGAGCGGCTGCGTGCTGAAGCGGACGTTGCGGCGGCAATATTCGGACGGCAGCATCTTCAGCCAGGGGGTCTCCTTGCGCAGCGCCTTGAAGTTGGCATCGAGCCGCCACATCAATGAAGGCACCCACGAAACCCCGCATTCGATGACGATGAAATACAGCTCGGGATATTTCTCGAAAACGCCGTTGGAAATCATGCTGACCACATGGGTCATCGCCGGCTGGCTGAGCAGCGCATGCGTTTCCCAGTAATAGGCGGTCGGGCCGCTCGCGACGGCGTTGTGATTGACGCCGCCCTGGCCGCCAAAATGGATCGCGAAGGGCAGGCCAACCTCGGCACAAGCCTCGAAGATCGGGTGATAGAACGGATCGCCGTAGGGGCGCTGCGAGCCGTGGCTTGCCAGAACCTGGACGATGTCCTTGTGTCCGCCCAGGCGCCTGATTTCAGCCGCTGCCCCATGGGGATCGGTCGGAGAGACGATGATCGACCCCTTGAAGCGCTTGTCCTTGGGCAGCCACCAGTCGATCATGTAGTCGTTGTAGGCACTCACCAGCGCATTGGCGTAGTGGTAGTTGGCCAGCGTCGAGGCTTCCAACGGCTCGTCGGCGGTAAGGATTGCAACGTCGATGTCGTAGAGATCGAGGTGCTTCTCCTTCATGATCAGGTAATTGTCTTCCTCGGTCTGCGGCTTGATGTCATGCCGCGAAAACCCCTCTGGATGAAGCCATGGGCGATGCCCATGTGGGAAGCTACCCGTCGGGCCGGGCTTTTCGCCGCGGACCAGGAAATCGCGCCAGTAGGGCTCAAGGTAGGGGAGGAGGACTTCAGCACTGGACCAGTAGTTGTGGACGTCCGTGTCGACGATAAACATTGATGCATCACCTGCCGAGGAGGGTTGAATGCCGGAACGGTGGACTTCAGCGCCGTCGGCGGCAACGCAATCGCCAGCCGCAGTTTAATCGAAGAAACCGATTACCCATTGTCTACTTGGGAAAAAAAGCGTTAGCCGATCGGGGATCGGCTCGTTCTTTGGTGGCTCGAATGCAGATAGAATTGCTCGATACCTTCCTCGATCTCATCGAGACCCGGAACTTCAACAGGACCGCGGAACGGCTTGGCATCACCCAGTCCACCGTATCGAGTCGCATCCGCACCCTCGAGGCGCTGCTGGAGAAGCAGCTCTTCATTCGCAACAAGAGTGGGACGGAACCGACCGCCGCGGGCGTGCGTTTCGAGCAGCATGCGCGCGCGGTAAAACTCAGATGGCTGGATGCGCGCCGCGAAATCCAGTCGGTCGGCAAGTTCGACCGTCTCATCCGCATCGGCATCCAGTTCGAGCTTTACGAACGCGTCCTGCAGGATTGGCTCGGTTGGGTGAGGACAACGATGCCGAAGCTGGCGATTTACGTCGAGATCGACTACTCGAACCAGATGATCCTTGACCTTACCACGGGCAGCCTCGATCTCGCCGTCCTTTATTCGCCCCAGCACCTTCCCGACATTCACTACGAGCAGATCGCCGAGGAAACTTTCGTGATGGTCTCAACCCACCGCGTGGCCTTCAAGGACGTCACGCCGGCGGACTACATCCGCGCCAACTATTCCGCCTCCTTCGACCGCGCTCACAAGCAGATGCTGCCCGAGCTTGAGAACAGCCCGGTTTCAACCGGAAACGGCGGCGCTGTGGCCCATCTCCTGAGAAGCCACGGCGGCACAGCCTTCGTCACTGAGGCGGTTGCGACGAAATTGCGGCAGGAGGACGTGGCGCAGCTCGTCGCCGATGCGCCAAGGATCTCGCATCCAATCTATTCCGCGGTGCATGTGCGGCATCACCACTCGCACACCCATGCCCGCTTGCTCAAGGCGCTCAAGCTGATGACAGTATAGCCACCGCAGGCACCGGTTATAGATCGATGGCGACATCGCTTGTCGGCGTGCTGCAGCAGGCAAGGACAAATCCCGCTCCGCGCTCGGCATCCGACAGGCCGCCCATGTCGTTCATCTCCACCGCGCCGCTTGCAAGCCTGACCTTGCATGTTCCGCACAGGCCCATACGGCAGGACGTCTCGACATGGATGCCCGCGGCCTCGGCGAGCTCCAGAATAGTCTGACCTACACCAACGGCACCGTTGATACCAGAACGCTGGAAAAGAATGGTTCTTGCTTCGCCACATTGATCTTCGCGGCCCGAGGGCTTGATGGCACCGGAGAGCGTCGTGCCGAAAGCCTCTTCGAAGATGCCGCTTGCAGGAACCCGAAGTTCCAGAAGATGCCGGCGCATGGCTTCCATGAAAGCCGTGGGGCCGCACAGAAAAACGGTGCGTTCCGACGCGTCCGGTACGAGTTCAGCCAACTTCGCCACGGTAAGCCGGCCGCTCGCGCCGGGGTCGCCGGATACCCGGCTGCAGACTGTCTCCACCCGCAGCCTAGGTGCGCGGGCAAGGTTTCGCAACTCGTCCTCGAACAGAACATCGTCGGGCGTTCGCGCGCATTGGATGAACTTGATGTCGAGGTCGCTGCCGGCATCGTTCAGCGACCTCAGCATCGACATGAACGGTGTGATGCCGCTACCGGCGCAAAGGAACAGGGCCTTGTGGAAGGCACGGCCCTCTAGCGTGAATTCGCCACCCGCTTCGCTGATCTCGACTGTTGCGCCCTCGCCGAAATGATTGTGGAGGATGCGGGTTGCCTTTCCGTCCCTGGCGGCCTTGATCGTCAAGGCTATACGCTGCGGACGGCTTGGCGGCGAGGCTATGGTGAAGACGCGGGAAAACTGTTCACCGTTCCAGCAGAAGCGAATAGTGACGAACTGGCCGGCGAGGAATTTGAAGCCTCGGCCATCGATGCGTTCGAAAACCAGCGTGACGACGTCGCTCGTCTCCTGAATGCGGTCCGTGCAGATACACAGGCGCGACGTGTCAAGGCAGGCGCCGTTGCCGGCTAAAGCGGGCACGACATTCATGGGTCGTCTCCAAGGGCAGGTGATCTGGCCTGCGATAGCAGATCGGAGCCAGCCAATGTCGCAGCTCGTTAATCGAGAAAAGCGTTCACACCTTCGCCTGGACTGATGTCGCGCGGCAGCCGTTGCCGAGGTGATCGGTGGATCCGGAATTTGCCGTTGCTCCAGTCTGGCGAAACCCATCCGGGGCGACTAGGTTGCGATCGGCGATGTGTCCAGCCGCGGCAGGCGAGAGGAATGACATATGACGGCGCCTGGCGATTTGATGCAAGCCTTGTTCCTGAGGCTGAAGACCGATGCCTCGCTGTCGGCGCTGCTTGGCGGCGTCGGCCTGCTCGAAAGCGCGAGTGACAAAGCGGCATTTCCCAACGTCACCTACGGGCGCACCAGCGCCTTCAATCTGGAAAGCGGCGCCGACAACGACAATGATCAGCTGGTCACCTTCCATGTCTGGTCGAAGGCTCAAGGCGAGGCCGAGACACGCCTCATCATGGACAGCATCAGGGCGCGTCTCGATGGCGCGGCGTTTTCCATCGGCTCGCGCGGCCAGACGCGCCTGTCGCTGGAATTCGCCGAAGCCCGCTATGACGAGGACCTTGCGGTCCATCACGGGCTTCTGCGCTTCCGTGCGCTCACGCAGGAAGCCGCCTGAGAGGCTGGCGCTACGCCAGAGCGTTTCACCGTTTCACGGAAACGGCGAACCGCTCTATCTCTTTGTTTTGACGCAATTCCGGACGGAAGGCTACGGCGAAGGGGCCGAGCCTACCGCTCACACTTTTCCTGGAATTGCTCTAAAGCTGCGCCTGGATTGCGGCCTTGTCGATGACCGACCAGACCTCGCTTATGCGGCTGTCGTGGAATTCGTAGAAAACGTTCTCGGCGAAAGAAACCCGCTTGCCGTTGACCGGAAGGCCGAACAGCACGCCCTTGGGCCGGCAGTCGAAATGCAGGCGCGCCGCCACCCGCGGCGGCTCCGAGATCAAAATCTCGATGTTGAAGCGCAGGTCCGGAATGGACTCGAAATCGCCCTCCAGCATGCGGCGATAGGCCGAAAGCCCGATCGTCTCGCCATTATACTGCACCTCCTCGCCGACGAAGCGGCCGAGATTGTCCCAGTCCTGATCGTTCAGGCAGGCGATGTAGCCCCGGTAGAGATCGGCAATATCCTCACGTCCCATTGCATGCTCCCGTCGTCGTCCGGCCTTTCCACACTAGCTAGCGCTGAGCGGAGAATCCGCATCCAAAAAGCGTAGCGGACCGGCTGTTTTTCCGGCTATGAATTCCAAGCCGGGCTTGAGGGAGCCTCGGCATCGACAGGATGTCTCGCGCAGGGGATGGCGGGCATGGATTTTCGGTTGTTCACCGTTCATTTCACGTTCAGCCCATATGGGTTAGAACCGTGATCATGAAAAACCTTGGCTCCCATTTCCGCGCAGCAGTGCTGGCGCTTGCCGCGGCCGGCCTCTTTGCGTCGCAAGCGATCGCCTTGCCGATCATCGAGCCGTCGGTCGATCAGCCGGTCGTGCTCGCCGCTGGTGATTGCTATGCCATCGGCCAGCAGGTCGCCGCGCAGAATGGCGGCACGCTGGCCAAGGCGTCGCAGGCGACGCGGGGCGGCCAGCAGGTCTGCGTCATCGTCGTGCTCGTTCCCGGCAAGGAAGGCCAGCGCCCACGCCGTTCGGAGATCGTCGTCCCGGCGGGCTGACGCCCATCGTTCCCAGGCCGGCGGAATCGGCCTATAGCTCTACCCGTCAACAGGCTTCAACCCATGCGCGTGCTCGTCGTCGAGGATGACAAGGATCTCAACCGGCAGTTGGCCGATGCGCTGGTCGACGCCGGCTACGTCGTCGACCGCGCCTATGACGGCGAGGAGGGGCACTTCCTCGGCGACACCGAGCCTTACGATGCCGTCGTCCTCGACATCGGCCTGCCGCAGATGGATGGGATCAGCGTGGTCGAACGCTGGCGCCGCGGCGACCGCAAGATGCCGGTGCTGATCCTGACCGCGCGCGATCGCTGGAGCGACAAGGTGGCTGGCATCGACGCCGGCGCCGACGACTATGTCACCAAACCCTTCCACATCGAGGAAGTGCTGGCGCGGGTGCGGGCGCTGATCCGCCGCGCGGCAGGCCATGCATCGTCGGAACTCACCTGCGGGCCGCTCCGCCTCGACACCAAGGCGTCCAAGGCCGATGTGAACGGCGTGCCGCTCAAGCTCACCTCGCACGAGTTCCGGCTGCTCACCTATCTGATGCATCACATGGGCGAGGTGGTGTCGCGCACCGAGCTGGTCGAGCATCTCTATGACCAGGATTTCGACCGCGATTCCAACACCATCGAGGTGTTTGTCGGCCGGCTTCGCAAGAAGATGGGCATCGACATGATCGAAACCGTGCGTGGCATGGGCTATCGCATGCGTGAGCCGGAGGCGTGACGCGGAACCGCTGAAGCCAACCATAAGCACGCGGCTTTCGAGGCTGCGGCTGTGGCCGCGCTCGCTGACCTTTCGCGTCATCGGCTTTTCGACGATCTGGGCGATCCTGACGCTGGTCGTCATCTTCACCCTCATCACAACGCTTTACCGCCAGGCCAGCGAACGCGGCTTCGACAGCCTGCTTTCGGCGCATCTGTTCAACCTGATCGGCTCGGTCGGCATTTCCGACAATGGCGCGCTCACCGGCTCGCCCGACCTCGGCGACCTGCGCTTTTCGGAGCCGAATTCCGGCTGGTACTGGTCGGTGGAACCCGCCTCCGAAGGCGTGCATGGCGAGATCCATTCCTCCTCGATGACGACCTCGATCCTGTCGCCCAGCGTCGCGGACGTGCCGTTCAACGCGAACTTCCAGCGCAGCTATTCGATGGAAGGCATCAAGGGCGAGCAACTCCAGGTGTTCGAGAGCGAGTTCGTACTGGACGCCAAGAACCGCGCCGCCCGTTTCCGGGTCATGGGCAACCACAGCGAGCTCGAGCAGGAGATCGCGAGCTTCCAGCGCCGCCTGCTCACCTATCTCTCGCTGTTCGGCGTCGGCATGATCGCCATCAACGCCATCGCCATCCTGTTGGGCTTGCAGCCTCTGCGGCGGGTCCGCAATGCGCTCGCCATGGTGCGCGAAGGGACTGCGCAGCGCCTCGACGGCAGCTTCCCGGCCGAGATCGAGCCTCTGGCCAACGAGACCAATGCGCTGATCGAGAACAACCGGCGCATCGTCGAGCGCTCGCGCACCCAGGTCGGCAACCTGGCCCACTCGCTGAAAACGCCGCTTGCCGTGTTGATCAATGAGGGCCGCGCGCTTGGCGGCGCCAAGGGCCGGCTGATCGCCGACCAGGCCACCTCGATGCAGAAGCAGGTCGACCATTATCTGCAGCGCGCCCGCGTTGCTGCCCAGCGCGACAGCGTCGTGTTCCGCACGCCGGTTTCGCCGCTGGTCGAGCGCATGGTGCGCGTCCTGCAGAAACTCAACCCGCAAACGCAACTGACGCTGTCGCTGCCGCCGGCCGAGATCGTCTTTGCCGGCGAGCGGGAGGACCTGGAGGAACTGCTCGGCAATCTGCTCGACAACGCGATGAAATGGGCAAGAAGCGCCGCTGCCGTTTCGGTCGCGCTCTCGCCGGGAATGAGCAACCTGTTCGAAATCGTTATAGAAGATGATGGCCCGGGCATTCCCGAGGACAGCGCGCGGGAAGTGTTGAAGCGTGGCAAGAGACTCGACGAGACGAAGCCGGGAACAGGGCTCGGGCTGGCCATTGTCGCCGACCTTGTCAACGAGTATGGAGGCTCGCTGGCGCTGGAACGCTCCGGCATGGGCGGCTTGAGGGCGGTGGTCAGATTGCGGAGCCTTCACTGATGTTTTTTATCGATTTGCGTGCAGCGGCTGACAGCCAAATTTCCGACAAGTATCAATATTATGGGCTCGCTATCCTTCCTGATGGCGCGGCCCCAAATCCATCTCGCTCAAGAAGTCCATCAAGATCTCGCTCCAGAGAACCGGTTGTTGGCATGAAGATACGCGTCGCGCTCGTTTCCGCCCTGCTCGCCGTTTCCGGCTGCACGACGCTGGGCAGGAGTGGCCCAACCTCTCCCGTTACGCCCGTTTCCACGCCGCCTGCCGGCGGCAAGGTGTCGACCGGCATCGTCTCGGCCATGAATGGCGGGCTTATCGGCGGATCGATCGGCTCGGGCCTCAGCGATGCCGAAAAGCGCAAGGGGCTGGAGGCGGAGTACAAGGCGCTGGAATACAACACCAGCGGCCAGAAGGTGACGTGGAAGAGCGACAACTCCTCGCATTATGGCGAGGTCGTCGCCGCCCAGCCCTACCGTGTCGGCTCGCAGGATTGCCGCCAATACACCCACACCATCTATACCAGCGGCACGTCCGGCGTCACCGCGCGTGGCACCGCCTGCCGCAATTCCGACGGCAGCTGGACGCCGCTGACCTAAAAAGGAAACCGGGCCGGCATCATTATTCGGTCAGGTTGACGTCGATCAAGGTCAGGCGGTCGATCTGCCGTCAAAGCGTCGCACTACGCTTGTGTTGGCAGGGCAGGGCTCTGCCTTTATTGGAAGAGCCATGCTGTTCTGGGTCATAGCCGCAATTCTCACGCTGGGCGCCAGCCTGGCGGTGCTGTTGCCGCTCACCGGCGGCATGAAGGGCGCGTCGTCTGCCGGCGATCACGACCTCGAAGTCTATCGCGACCAGCTTTCCGAGCTCGACCGCGACATGGCGCGCGGCCTGATCCAGCCGGGGGAGGCCGAGGAGGCGCGTACCGAGATCGGCCGCCGCATCCTGCGTCTCGGTGTGGCTGAGCGACCGGGCTCCGCCAACGCAGCGCCCTCGCGCGGCGCCAGATTGCTCGCCAGCGTGGCCGTGCTTGCCGTTCCGCTGCTGAGCTGGGGGCTGTACGGCATGCTCGGCTCTCCCGATCTGCCTTCGCAGCCGCTGGCCGAACGTCTCGCCAAGAACCCGGCCGATTCCTCGGTCGACGAGCTGGTCGCTCGCGCCGAGGCCCACCTTGCCGCCAATCCGTCCGACGGCAAGGGCTGGGACGTTCTGGCGCCGATCTATCTTCGCCTGCAGCGCTTCCCCGACGCGGTCATCGCCTATCGCAACGCCATCCGCCTTGACGGCGACAGCGCGGTGCGCCAGGCAGGGCTTGGCGAGGCGATCGCCAGCGCCGCCGGCGGCATCGTTTCGGCCGACGCCCAAAACGCTTTCGAGGCGGCCCTGAAGCTCGATCCGGCCAACGCCAAGGCGAATTTCTACCTGGCGGTCGGCCTTGCGCAGGAAGGCAAGAAGGCCGAGGCTGTTGCCGCCTGGCAAAAGATGCTCGGCCAGCTCGCGCCGGATTCGCCTTGGCGCAACGCCGTCCGGCAGGCGCTTGCCGAGGCGGGCGAGCCGACGGTCGCCGCGGGCACGCCGACAAATGGCCCGGATGCGCAACAGGTTGAAGCCGCACAGCAGATGTCGCCGCAGGACCGGCAGGCGATGATCGAGACCATGGTCGCCGGGCTCGACGACAAATTGAAACAGAACCCCCGCGACGAGGAAGGATGGATGCGCCTCATTCGTTCCTATGTCGTGCTCGGCAAGGCCGACCAGGCCCGCGGTGCCCTCGGCCGCGCTGTCGCCGTGTTTGGGGCGGACAGCGAACAAGCGAAGAAATTCACCGCCTTCGCCGCCTCGCTCGGCGTGACGGCGACGGAGTAAGGCAATGACGCGCAAGCAGAAGCGAATGTCGGTGATCCTGGCTGGGTTGGCCTTCCTCGGCGCCGCTGCCGGACTCACCTTCTATGCGCTCGGCCAGAAGGCGTCTTATTTCTACATGCCCGCCGATCTCGCCACCGCAAGCCTGCCACCCGGCCAGCGCATCCGGTTGGGCGGTCTCGTCGAGAAAGGCACTATCGCGCGCGGCCAGGGCGCCACCGTCGCCTTCTCGGTCACCGACAAGCAGAAATCGGTCAAGGTCACCTATACCGGCATCCTGCCCGATCTCTTCCGCGAGGAACAGGGCGTCATCACCGAGGGCGCCTTCGGTCCGGACGGCGTGTTCGTCGCCGACAGCGTTTTAGCCAAGCATGACGAGCGCTACATGCCCAAGGAAGTCGCCGACGGGCTTAAGGCCAAAGGCGTGTGGCAAGAGAGCAAGAGTCAATAATGGTAGAGACCGGACATTTCGCGCTCGTTCTCGCCTTCGCGCTGTCGCTGGTGCAGATGCTGGTGCCGCTGGTCGGCGCCCGTACCGGCAACCAGCGGCTGATGGCGGTCGGCGGTCCGGTCGCGGTCACCGGCTTCGCGCTGACCGCGCTGTCCTTCGCCGCCCTTGCGAGCGCCTATGCCGGATCGGACTTCTCGGTGGCGAGCGTGTGGGAGAACTCGCATTCGCTGCAGCCGATGATCTACAAGATCACCGGCACCTGGGGGAACCACGAAGGCTCGATGCTGCTTTGGGTGCTGATCCTGACCTTCTTCGGCGCGCTTGTCGCCGTCTTCGGCAACAATTTGCCGGCAACGCTCAAGGCCAATGTGCTGGCCGTGCAGGGCATGATCGGCGCCGCCTTCTTCCTCTTCATCCTGGCGACATCCAACCCCTTCATCCGCCTCAATCCGGCGCCGATCGAGGGCCGCGACCTCAACCCGGTCCTGCAGGACCTCGGCCTCGCCATCCATCCGCCGATGCTTTATCTCGGCTATGTCGGCTTCTCGATCTGCTTTTCCTTCTCGGTTGCGGCGCTCATCGAGGGCCGCATCGACGCCTCCTGGGCGCGCTGGGTGCGGCCATGGACGCTGGTCGCCTGGATGTTCCTCACCGGCGGCATCGCCATGGGTTCCTACTGGGCCTATTACGAGCTCGGCTGGGGCGGCTTCTGGTTCTGGGATCCGGTCGAGAACGCCTCCTTCATGCCTTGGCTCGCCGGCACGGCGCTGCTCCATTCGGCCATCGTCATGGAGAAGCGCTCGGCGCTAAAGATCTGGACGCTGCTGCTTGCCATCCTCACCTTCTCGCTGTCGCTGCTCGGCACTTTCCTGGTGCGGTCCGGCGTGCTGACTTCCGTGCACGCCTTCGCCACCGATCCGGCACGCGGCGTCTTCATCCTGTGCATCCTGACGCTGTTCATCGGCGGCTCGCTGGCGCTGTTTGCTTTGCGCGCTTCCACGCTGACCGCCGGCGGCCTGTTCCACCCGATCTCGCGTGAAGGCGCGCTGGTCCTCAACAACCTTTTCCTCACCACCGCCACCGCAACGGTGCTGGTCGGCACGCTCTACCCGTTGGCGCTGGAGGCGCTGACAGGCGGCAAGATCTCCGTCGGCGCGCCCTTCTTCGATCTAACCTTCGGCCCGCTGATGCTGCCGCTGCTGGCGATCGTCCCCTTCGGCCCGCTGCTTGCCTGGAAGCGCGGCGACGTGATTGCCGCCTCGCAGCGCCTGATGGCGGCCTTTGCGCTGGCAATCGCCGCGATGCTGGTCACCGGCCTGTTCATCGACGGTGCCTCGGTCTTCGCCGCGCTTGGCGTCGGCCTTGCCGTCTGGCTGGTCGTCGGCGCGCTGACCGACCTCGCCGTCAAATCCGGTTTCGGCTCGGTGGCGCCGGCCGTCATGCTGCGCCGCTTCGCCGGCCTGCCACGCTCGGTCTTCGGCACGGCGCTTGCCCACCTCGGCCTTGGACTGACCGTGCTCGGCATCGTCGGCACGCTTTGCTTCGGCACCGAGAAAATCCTCTCGATGCGCCCAGGCGAGACGGTGGAGCTCTCCGGCCACACGCTGCGCTTCGAGGGGCTGTCGCCGCAGAAAGGTCCGAATTTCACCGAGGATCGCGGCCGCTTCCTGCTGATCTCGGACGGCAATGAAGATGGGGAGATCACCTCGGCCAAACGCTTCTATCCGGTTCGCCAGACGGTCACGACCGAGTCCGGCATCAGGACGCTGGGCTTCAGCCAGCTCTATCTGTCGCTCGGCGACGAGAACAATGACGGCTCCGTCGTCGTGCGCCTGTGGTGGAAGCCGCTGGTGACGCTGATCTGGGGCGGCGGGTTGGTGATGATGGCGGGCGCGGCCATGTCGCTGCTCGACCGCCGCCTGCGCGTCGGCGCGCCGTCGCGCCGGCGAAAGCCGGCCGCCGCGTTGGCGAGCCCGACATGAGGGCAAGATTTTCATTCGCCTCGCTGGTCCTGCTGCTGGTTCTGGTCTTTGCCGGCGCCGCGCAGGCGGTGAAACCCGACGAGGTGTTGCAGGACCCGGCGCTGGAGGCGAGGGCGCGCTCGCTCTCGGAAGGTTTGCGCTGCATGGTCTGCCAGAACCAGTCGATCGACGAATCCGACGCCGATCTTGCCCGCGACCTGCGCGTTCTCGTGCGCCAGCGCCTCGTCGCCGGCGACACCGACCAGCAGGTGATGGACTACATCGTCTCGCGCTATGGCGAGTTCGTGCTGCTCAAGCCGCGCTTCAGCCTGCGCAATGCGCTTTTGTGGGGCACCCCGGTGCTCCTGCTTCTGGCCGGCGGCATCTTCATAGTGCTTAGCGCCCGCTCGCGCCGCCTCGCGCCGGACAGCACCCTGAGCGCCGAGGAACAGGCGGCGCTGAACAAGATGCTGCGCGACTAATTGGAATTGGGCCATTCCTCGGGTGGCCAATCCCGCGACGTATGAATGACGTGCAGGATAACGACGCTCTCACGGCCGGCGATCGGCCGCAGGGCATAGGCAACGATGTAGGGCAGGCGACCGATAGGCTTCTCATAAGTGCCTGTTACCCGGCCAGGTCGGCCCGTCGCCATGTCGCCAAGACGCTGGCCCGCCTCGCGAATGCGATCCGCAAGTCGTCTGGCGGCGGCCGGATTATTTAGCGCGATGAAGTCGACTTGCTGTTTTATGTCGTTCAGCGCATCTCGCGACCAAGCGACAAACCGCTTCACGACTTGCCTGCGCGCTTTGCTTCCGCCGCTTCGATTATGGCGTCAATCTCCGCCATGGCTTCGTCGTGGGGTACGACACGGCCAGCCGCCGCGTCAGCCATGCCGCGTTTGATGCCTTCGATGATCTCAAGCTCGCGATCGACATACGCCGAAACCGCCTCGGCCGCGAGGAAGGATTTGCTGCGCCGTGTGTCGGTGGCGATCCGCTCAAGCTTCAACTTGGTCTCAGTCGAAACCCGGATTGTCATGGTGGTACTTGCTGTCATCGTAAAAGCCTTGTGCTAAACTGTGTACAAGATAGGACAGCAGGCGAGCGTAGCCAAGGGATTTTTGTGCGCCCCCTTGCCTGCCCCCAACATTACAAAACTTTCATGTACCGGAAATGGCGCCGTAATGTGCGGCTCTCTAATCCTCTTGCCCGAGGATGCTTCGCCTGAGCGCATCCGCTTCGATAGAGGATAAGAAACCCCCATGAATAACGCCCCCAATTCATTTTCCAGCACCCGAAAGCGCCTGATGGCGGCTGCAGCGTCCCTGGCCGTTATCGGCGCGGTCGGCGTGGGCGCGCTTGCCACCGGCACCGCGCCCGTGCTCGCCGATGCCGTGCGTGTCGAAGCCCCGCAGGTGCCGAGCTTCGCCGATGTCGTCGAGCATGTCTCGCCGGCAGTGGTCAGCGTCAAGGTCAAGGCCAAGATCCAGCCGACGGCCGACGACGGTTCCGACAATCAGGACGGCTTCGACAACCTGCCCGACAATCCGCAGCTGCGCCGCTTCTTCAAGGAATTCCGCGGCTTCGGCGATCAGGGTCAAGGCGGCCAGTTCGGCCAGCGCCACTTCAACCACCGCGACCATGGCAACGGCCAGCCGCGTCCGGTCGCTCAAGGCTCGGGCTTCTTCATCTCCGAGGACGGCTACCTCGTCACCAACAACCATGTCGTTTCGGAAGGCTCGGACTTCAGCGTTGTCACCAATGACGGCAAGGAACTCGACGCCAAGCTGATCGGCACCGATCCGCGCACCGATCTCGCCGTGCTGAAGGTCGACGGCGGTGGCAACAAGTTCACCTATGTCGACTTCGCCGACGATTCCAAGATCCGCATCGGCGACTGGGTGGTTGCCGTCGGCAATCCGTTCGGCCTCGGCGGCACCGTCACTGCCGGTATCGTCTCGGCCCGCGGCCGCGATATCGGCGCCGGTCCCTATGACGATTTCATCCAGATCGACGCTTCGGTCAACCGCGGCAATTCGGGCGGCCCGACCTTCAACCTCAACGGCCAGGTGATCGGCATCAACACCGCCATCTTCTCGCCGTCGGGCGGCAGCGTCGGTATTGCCTTCGACATCCCGGCCTCGACCGCCAAGCAGGTCGTCCAGGACCTGATGAAGAGCGGCTCCGTCCAGCGTGGCTGGCTCGGTGTCGAGATCCAGCCGGTCACTTCCGACATCGCCGAGTCGCTCGGCCTGAAGTCGGACAAGGGAGCGCTGGTGTCGAGCGCCCAGGATGCCGGTCCGGGCAAGAAGGCGGGCATTGTCGCCGGTGACGTCATCACCCGGATCGACGGCAAGGATGTCGCCTCGCCGAAGGAACTCGCCCGCTTGATCGGCGCGTTCGCGCCGGGCAAATCGGTCGACGTCACCGTCTGGCGCAACGGCAAGGACGAGACGGTCAAGGTCGATCTCGGCACGCTGCCCGCGAGCGACAAGCAGGCCTCGAACGACGACAACAACAAGCAGTCGGCGCCCGCCGCCAAGGCCGACACGCTGGGTGATCTCGGCCTGACCGTCACCAAGGCGGAGAACGGCAAGGGTCTCGTGGTCACCGACGTTGATCCCGACAGCGACGCGGCCGACCGCGGCATCCAGCCTGGCGACGTCATCACTTCGATCAACTCGAACGATGTGAACACCACCGACGACGTCTCCAAGGCGATGACGGATGCCGCCAAGGCCGGCCGCAAGGCCGTGCTGATGCAGATCACCCGCGACGACTCGAACCGCTTCGTGGCGCTGCCGGTCGGCAAGGGCTGATATCTCAGCTTTTCCCTGCGGCGGTATCAACACCCCCGAGCGGCCGTGGGGAAAACATGGGGCCGAGCACGTAAGTCAGTCACCGTGTTTCGCTCCTGGCGGCAGCGGGTTTCCCATCACCCGCTGCCGCTTTATCGCATGTCGCCCAAAAGTGGACACCGGTTTTGGGATCACGACATGCGGAACGAAATGCATGTCGCCCAAAAGTGGGCACCGGTTTTGGGAAGAAGACATGCGACTGATGAAGGCAAGGCAACAGCAATGACTGCCCCTCAAACTTCCAGCGAAATCGCGTATAACGGCCCCATGAAGATTCTCGTCATGGAAGACGATCGCGAGGCAGCGGACTACTTGCGGAAAGCCTTCGCCGAGGCGGGTCACACCGCCCACGTCGCCGGCGACGGCGAGACCGGCTTCGCGCTCGCCGATGCCGGCGACTATGACGTGATGGTGGTCGACCGCCTGATGCCGCGCCGCGACGGCTTGTCGGTGATCGCCGCGCTTCGCTCGCGCGGCAACACCACGCCGGTGCTCATCCTTTCCGCGCTGGGCGAGGTCGACGATCGCGTCACCGGCCTTCGCGCCGGCGGCGATGACTATCTCACCAAGCCCTACGCCTTTTCCGAATTGCTCGCCCGCGTCGAGGTGCTGAACCGCCGCGCCAGCGCGCGCGAGTCCGAGACCGTCTACCGCGTCGGCGATCTCGAACTCGACCGGCTGTCGCATTCGGTCAAGCGCGCCGGGCGCGAGATCACGCTGCAGCCGCGCGAGTTCCGCCTGCTCGAATATCTGATGCGCCATGCCGGCCAGGTGGTGACGCGCACCATGCTTCTGGAAAATGTCTGGGACTATCATTTCGATCCGCAGACCAACGTCATCGACGTCCATGTCTCGCGCCTGCGCGGCAAGATCGAAAAAGGCTTCGACAAGCCGATCCTGCATACGATCCGCGGCGCCGGCTACATGCTGAAGGGCGGGTGAAGCCACAGATGGCTCTCTCCCTGCCGGCCATCATGAAGACGACGGCGGCCCGGCTTTCGGCGCTCTATCTTCTGCTCTTCGCGCTCTGCGCCGTGCTGCTGGTCCTCTATATGACGTCGCTGTCGGCGCGCATGCTGACCGCACAGACGCAGGAGACCATCAACGACGAGGTGCTGGGCCTGGCCCGCGCCTATCAGCGCGGCGGCCTGCCGGTGTTGGTGCGCGTCGTCGAGGCCCGTTCGCGCCAGCCCGGCGCCAATCTCTATCTGATCGCCGACGCCAACGGCCAGATCCTGACCGGCAATGTGCAAAGCCTGGAGCCGGGGGTCATCGAGACCGAGGGCTGGACGACGGACCCGTTTTCCTACCAGCGCTTCGGCGAGGGCGAGCTCGATCGGCTGCGCAGCAGCGGCAATACGGACCAGCCCACGCCTCCGGCCAACGACGGCAACAGTCCCCAGTCCACGGGGGAAAAGGGCCACAACGCGATCGCTCTGGTGCTGAGGCTGCCCAATCAGATGATCATGCTGGTCGGCCGCGATCTCGGCGAGCCCGAGCGTTTCCGCGCCGTCATCAGCCGCGCGCTGACGCTGGCGCTTGGCATGATGGGGCTGGGCGGCATCCTGATCTGGTTCTTCGTCGGGCGCGCCGCGCTGAAGCGCATCGACAGCGTCTCGGACGCAAGCCGCCGCATCATGGGCGGCGACTTGTCCGGACGGCTGCCGGTCACCGGCGCCGGCGACGAGTTCGATCGCCTGTCCGAAAACCTCAATTCGATGCTGGCCAGGATCGCCATGCTGAACGAGGGGCTGAAGCAGGTCTCCGACAACATCGCGCATGATCTGAAGACGCCGCTGACCAGGCTGCGCAACCGCGCCGAGGCGACGCTCGCCGGCAGGCACAAGACGCAAGACTACCGCCAGGCGCTGGAAGGCACGATCGCGGAGTCCGATCAGCTCATCAAGACGTTCAACGCCATCCTGATGATTTCGCGCCTGGAGGCCGGCTATTCCTCGGAACAGACCGGTCCCGTCGATCTCGCCGCCACGGTGAGCGATGTCGTCGAGCTTTATGAGCCGGTGGCGGAGGAAGCGGGCGTCGTGCTCGAATCGACCGTGCCCGAGGCCTTCACGATCAACGGCAACCGCGAACTGATCGGCCAGGCGCTGTCCAACATCGTCGACAACGCCATCAAATATTCGACCGACGCTGCCGAGACGCCGAAAGTTCGCGTTGCGCTGGAGCGCGCCGGAAGCGAGATCAAGCTCACCGTCACCGACAATGGCCACGGCATTCCGGACGACGCCGATCGCGCCCGAGCAACGGAGCGCTTCGTGCGTCTGGAAAAGAGCCGCTCGCAACCGGGCTCCGGCCTGGGCCTCAGCCTCGCCAAGGCAATCATGACTTTCCACAACGGAAGGCTTGATCTTTTGCCCGCCAATCCCGGATTGTCCGTGGTCATGAGTTTCCCGTTACGGGAGACGCATTGACGGCGAGGACGATGGCGAAGAAGAAAGTCTTATCCGAGTTGCGGCTTAGCCCGGCATTGGAGCTCCGCCCCCTGGACGCGGATCATGCCCGGCGCGAACTGTCGGAAATCGCCGATGCCGCGGAGGAAGAGGGCCTTTCCCGTCTCACCGCGTTCCTGGCGGGCGAGGGGTCGCTGCAGGACCTGCTGGCGGCCGTTTTCGACCTCTCGCCCTTCCTGCGCGATGTGGCGCGCCGGCGGCCGGCAATTCTCGACACGCTGTTCGACCGGACGATCGAAGCGCGGATCGGCGCCATAGGCGAGGCGATCGGCGGCGCGGCCAAGGCGGATGACGCCTCGGAATCGAGCCTGATGATGGCGCTGCGGCAATGGAAGACCGAAGCGCATTTCCTGATCGCGCTGGCCGATCTTTCAGGCGAGGCGGAGACGTCGGTGACGGTGCGCCGCCTGAGCGATCTTGCCGAGGCCTGCACATGCGCCGCGGTCGATTTCCTGCTGCTTGACGCGCACCGGCAAGGCAAGCTCAAGCTGCCGCATCCGGCCGAACCGGCCAGGGACTCAGGCTGGATCCTGCTCGGCATGGGCAAGCTCGGCGCGCATGAGCTGAACTTTTCCTCAGACATCGACCTCGTCGTCTTCTTCGATCCGGAAGCGCCGGCCGTCATCGATCCGCTCGACGCGACGGAGCTGTTCTCCCGGCTCACCCGTCGTCTCGTGCGCATCCTGCAGGACCGCACCGAGCATGGCTATGTCTTCCGCACCGATCTGAGGCTCCGTCCCGACCCCGGCTCGACACCACTGGCCATCCCGGTCGAGGCGGCGCTTCGCTATTACGAGGCACGCGGCCAGAACTGGGAGCGCGCCGCCATGATCAAGGCGCGGCCGGTTGCCGGCGACCTTGCCGCGGGCGCGGCCTTCCTCAAGGAATTGCAACCGTATGTCTGGCGCAAATACATGGACTATGCGGCGATCGCCGACGTCCATTCGATCAAGCGCCAGATCCACGCCCATAAAGGCCATGGCGAGATCGCAGTGAAAGGCCACAACGTCAAGCTCGGCCGAGGCGGTATCCGCGAGATCGAGTTTTTCGTCCAGACCCAGCAGCTCATCGCCGGCGGCCGCTTTCCGGAGCTGCGCGGCCGCGAGACGGTGCCGATGCTGGACGCGCTCGCCGCGCGCGGCTGGATCACCGCCGATGCCCGCGATGCGCTCACCAAGCAATACTGGTTCCTGCGCCGCGTCGAGCACGCCATCCAGATGGTGGCGGACGAGCAGACGCACATCCTGCCGGACAGCGACGAGGAGCTGAAGCGCATCGCGCTGATGCTGGGCTTTGCCGGCGAGGCGGAATTCACGGAGTGCTTCCGCGCTTCGTTGCAGCAGGTCGAGCGCCACTATGCGGCGCTATTCGAGACCGCTCCCGAACTGTCGGCCGGCGTCGGCAACCTGGTCTTCACCGGCGATGTCGACGATCCCGATACGCTGCAGACGCTGGATCGCCTGGGCTTCCAGCGGCCGAGCGACATCTGCCGCGTCATCCGCGGCTGGCATTTCGGCCGCTACCGCGTCACCCAGTCGGCCGAAGCGCGTGAGCGGCTGACGGAATTGACGCCAGCGCTGTTGAAAGCCTTCGGGCAGACGCGGCGCGCCGATGAGGCTCTGATGCGCTTCGACGAGTTCCTCGCCGGCCTGCCGGCGGGCATCCAGCTCTTCTCGCTGCTGCAATCCAATCCGGCGCTGCTCAAGCTGATGGCGACGATCATGGGCGCCGCGCCGAGGCTGGCAGCCATCATCACCCGCCGCCCGCACGTCTTCGACGGCCTGCTCGATCCGGCGCTGCTCACCGAACTGCCCGAACGCGCCTACCTCTCGGCGCGGCTTGCCGCCTTCATCGAAGGCGACCGCGCCTATGAGGATGTGCTCGACCGCCTGCGCATCTTCGCCTCCGAGCAGAAATTCCTGATCGGCGTGCGCCTGCTTGCCGGCTCGATCGATCCGGCGCGTGCCGGCCGCGCCTTCTCCGACCTCGCCGACCTCACCATCGAGGCGGCGCTCGACGCGGTGATCGCCGAATTCGCGCTGCGCCACGGCAGGATCGCAGGCGGCAGGGTGGCGCTGCTCGGCATGGGCAAGCTCGGCAGCCGCGAACTCACGGCCGGTTCGGATGTCGATCTCATCCTGCTCTACGACCATGATGCGGATGCCGAGGACTCCGACGGCGAGAAACCCCTGGCGCCTTCGCATTACTATACCCGCATGACGCAGCGTCTGATCGCCGCCGTCTCGGCGCCGACGGCCGAAGGCGTGCTTTATGAACTGGACCTGCGCCTCCGACCGTCAGGCAACAAGGGCCCCGTCGCCACCCATATCGACGCGTTCAAGAAATATCAGCGCCAGGATGCCTGGACCTGGGAGCATATGGCGCTGGCAAGAGCCCGCGCCATCGGCGGCGACGCCGAACTCTGCGCCGAGCTCGATGACGAGGTCGCGGCGGTGCTGGCGCAGCCGCGCGATGCCGCCAAGGTGAAAGCCGAGGCCTCGGACATGCGGACGCTGATCGACAAGGAGAAGCCGCCTCGCGACCTCTGGGACATCAAGCTGATCCCCGGCGGGCTCATCGATCTCGAATTCATCGCCCAGGTCGCGGTCGTCACTGGCAATATCGAAGCCGGTCGCCGCGTAACCGCGACCGCCGAGATATTGGCGCGGCTGGAGCCGGGCTTCGCGGGTTCGGATGTCCGGCAGCAACTCGGCGATGCCTACCGGCTCTATCTGGCGCTGACCCAGATGATCAGGCTTTGCCTCACCGGCGAGTTCCAGCGCGACGATGTCCCGCCGGGGCTTTCGGACCTGCTGCTGGCGGTCACCGACCTGCCGGATTTCGGCGTGCTGGAAGCACATCTCAAGGAGACGTCTCGGAACGTCAGGAAGGACTTCGACCGTCTGCTTCGCGCGGGAACGTCGGCCTCGCGAGATTAATCCACGTCTCATTCTTTCGCGTCCCGCCGACGTTGGGAGGTTTCAGCTCCGGTTCTAAGCCGCCGCCTTCACCATCGGCGGCGACTTCTTCAGCGGAATGCGTACCGACACGATGGTGCCGGCTCCTTCGGTCGAGCGGATCTTCAGCGCGCCGCCCTGCAACTCGGCCAGCGAGCGCGAGATGGCGAGGCCGAGTCCCGAGCCGGTGTGGTTCTTGGAGAACTGGTTCTGCACCTGCTCGAACGGCCGGCCGAGCTTGCTCAGCGCCGGCTTGGGGATGCCGCAGCCATTGTCCTCGATGGTGAGCAGCAGCGCGCCCGAAGTGTTGCGTGCCCTGACCGTGATCTTGCCGCCCTGTCCGGTGAATTTCACCGCGTTGGAGAGCAGGTTTATGGCGATCTGCTTGATGGCGCGGCGGTCGGCGTAGACCCGCATCGTATCGGCGATGCGCGTCTCGACATTGATCGACTTTTCCGCCGCCTGCAGCGAGATCACCCGCACGGTTTCCTTGATCAGCGGGCAAAGGTCGATCTCCTCGCGATCGAGCGAGAACTGGCCGGCTTCGATCTTCGACATGTCGAGGATGTCGTTGATGACGCCGAGCAGGTATTTGCCGCTGCCGTTGATGTCGGTTGCGTATTCCTCGTAGCGCTCGGAGCCGAGCGGCCCGAACAGGCCCTGCTGCATCAGCTCGGAGAAGCCGATGATGGCGTTGAGCGGCGTGCGCAATTCATGCGACATGTTGGCGAGGAACTCGGACTTGGCCCGATTGGCCGCCTCGGCGCGCTCGGTTTCCTTCATGTATTTGCGGTTGAGGTCGACCAGTTCGCTGGCGCGTTCCTCCTCGGCGCGGCGGGCGAGGCTGAGATCGTGGATCGTCGCCATCAGCCGGCGTTCGCTGTCGACCAGCTTTTCCTGATGCAGTTTGATCTGGGTGATGTCGGAGCCGACCGAGACGATGCCGCCGTCGCGGGTCCTGAGCTCGTTGACCTGCAGCCAGCGGCCGTCGGCAAGTTGGCGCTCGAAGCTGACGCCGCCCTGCGGCCCGTTGGCGTTGGCGAGCCTGCGCTCCGAGGCGAAGGCCACCATCCGCTCCTCCAGCGCGTCGCGAACGACGCCGGGCACGACGTCCCGGTCCGACAGCCCGTTGTCCTTCTGGAACTTCGAATTGCACATGATCAGCCGTTCGGCTGCATCCCACAGCACGAAGGATTCGTTGATGTTCTCGATCGCCGTCCTGAGTCGCATATCGGCCGCCTCCGAACGCAACGCCAGGTGGCGCTGCTCGGTGACGTCGACGGCGATGCCGATCAGCTGGATCTCCGGCGCTTCCGGGTCGATCACCTGGGCGCGGGCCCGCATCCACACCCATTGCCCGTCGGCATGGCGCATGCGGAAGACCTGGTCGATATGGTCGATCTCGCGTTCGACGATGCGGTTGGCGAGCTCGAACAGGTCGCCGTCGTCGGGATGGATGATCTCGTCGACCTCGCCGAACGACAGCATCGCGTCGCAGGGTTCATAGCCCAGCATGTCGTACATCGAGCGCGACCAGTACATCTTGCCGCGCACCATGTCCCAGTCCCACAAGCCGCAGCGGCCGCGCACCAGCGCCATATCGATGCGCTGATGCGCCTCGAGATAGATGCGGTCCGCCGCCTGGGCGCGCGCCGCCTGGCCAAAATAGGCGTAGAGAATGACGATCAGCACGCCCGCCGTCAGCACGAACAGCGTGACGTTGAGCGACATCGACTTGCGCCAGCTGTCGAACACCGCTTCCTGCGGCACCAGCACGGCCGCCGCGTGTCTGTGGTCGCCAGTGAGGCTGACGGCGGCAAACCAGTCCTGTCCGCCGATGCTGACATCCATCACGCCGGCGCGGTCGCCGAACATGAACAGCGGCTGGCCGCCCAGCACGAGACTGTCGAGCGTGCGGCCCTGCCAGCCCGTCGACAGTGGCGAGACGGCGATGACCTTGAAGGCGCCGTCGGTGATGGCAAGCACATGGGCACGGCTCATGGCGCCCTGGCGGCTGGTGTTTTGCAGGAGGTCAATTGCGTTGGCGCCGGCCGCGTTGGGGTTCGCGGTGATCGCCTGCGCCATCTGTCCCGCGGCCAGCGCCTGCACCGCCTTGGCGTCGCGCTCGATCTCGTCGTGCTCGTTCATCAGCGACAGGAAGCGCAATGCTGCGATGACGGCGAGGAAAACGACGATCAGCGCCGGGATCGACCGGCGCAGCAGCGGTTCGGCGGCCAGCAGCCGCTGATATGTGGGTTCGGCGATCAGGCGCGTATTGCCGGCAAGTCCATCGCTCCTTGCCTTGCGACGCGCAAAAGCCTTCCCTCCGGGCGCGCCCCACGCGTCCGCCTTGGCCATAAATGGCACTCCCCGATTTGCCGCATTTACTTGATGATCCGGCTACGCCGCACGCCCGAATCGCCACTAAAGAATCAAAGGTGATTCGCCTTGTCCAGAGGCGCGGGCGAAAAAGGTTAAAAGTTGATTGAAATTTGCCGTTTTCCCTTCTCCCCTTGTGGGAGAAGGTGGATCGGCGCGGTAGCGCCGAGACGGATGAGTGGTGCTCCATCGGAATGAGACATGGGTGTTCCCTGGAACCCTCCTCATCCGTCGCCTTCGGCGACACCTTCTCCCACAAGGGGAGAAGGAGAGGGCATCACACCAGCGTCCGTTCTACGATATCGCGCAGATCGGCCGACAGGTTCTCGGCCTTCGCCATATCGAGCAGCGCCTGCTTGGCCTTGGCCTGCCGTCCAGGCTCCAGCGAACGCCAGGACCTGAGCGCTGTTGCCAGCCGCGCCGCCACTTGCGGGTTGCGCTTTTCGACCTCCAGCACCGTCTCGGCGAAGAAGCGGTAGCCTTCGCCGTCGGCGCGATGGAAGCCGGTCTGGTTGGCGCTGGAAAAGGTGCCGATCAGTGAACGCACCCGGTTCGGATTGGCAATCGAGAAGGCCGGGTGGCGCATGAGCTCGCGCACTCTCTCGACGGTCTTGGCACCGGGCACGCCGGCCTGGATCTGGAACCATTTGTCGAGCACCAGCGCGTCGCCGCGATAACGGGTCTCGAAGGCGGCCAGCGCCTCTTCGGCTTCGGCCGTGCCCGCATGGCGATGCGCCAGAACGGCAAGCGCCGCGGCGCGGTCCGTCATGTTGGTGGCGGCATTAAAGTGGCGCGTGGCGAGGTCCGCGCCGCCCGGCAGCAGCGATAGATAGTCCAGCAGGATATTGCGCAGGGCTCTGCGCCCGGCGCTCGCCGCGTCCGGGCTGAACGGCCCCTTGTCGGCGAGGCTGTCATAGAGCGCTGAGAAGGCCTCGCGGTTTGCCTCGGCGATCGCCCGCGCCAGCGCCTCGCGCGCGGCAAAGATGGCGTCGGGGTCGATGCCCTTGCCGATGTCGCGGGCAATGTCGGCTTCGCCGGGCAGCGACAGCGCCAGCGCCCGGTAGGCCGGCTCCAGCATCTCGTCGCCGGCGATCCTGCCGGCAAGCCCGGCGAGCCGCGCCGCGAAGACCGGCTCCCTGCCGCCGAGGATATGGCGGAAGGCCGCGATCAGCGCGTCGGTCAGCAGCGTGTTGAACGCCTGCCAGCGCGAGAAGGCGTCGCTGTCATGCGCCGCGAGGAAGAACTGGTCGTCGGCCTTCTGCTGCACCGAAAGCGTGATCGGCGCCGAGAAGCCGCGGTTGAGCGACACCGAAGGCCGTTCCGAAACGCCCGAAAAGCGCACCGTGTGCCGGCGCTTGCGGATATGGATGACGCCGTCATCCACCGTTGCGCCCTCGACCGCGTCCCAGGCGACGGGCTTGCCGTCGGCACCGACCAGGCCGAAGGCTAAAGGGATATGCATCAGCCGCTTGCGGCTTTCGGACGGCGTCGGCGGCACCGACTGCTCGATCTCCAGCGTGAATTCCTTGGCCGCCGCATTGTGCGCGGAGCTCACTGTCAGGTTCGGCGTGCCGGCCTGGTGATACCAGAGCGCGAATTGCGCCAGGTCCCGCCCGGAGACGTCTTCGAACACTTTGAGGAAATCCTCGATCGTCGCGGCCTCGCCGTCATGCCTCTCGAAATAGAGGTCCATGCCGGCGCGGAAGGTTTCCGCTCCAAGGATGGTGCGGATCATGCGCACCACTTCCGAGCCCTTTTCGTAGACTGTCGCCGTATAGAAATTGTTGATCTCGCGGTAGCGCCGCGGCCTGACCGGATGCGCCAGCGGCCCCTGGTCTTCCGGGAACTGATGCGCGCGCAGCGTGCGTACCTCGGCGATGCGCTTCACCGCCCGCGAGCGCTGGTCAGCGGAGAACTCATGGTCGCGGTAAACCGTCAAACCTTCCTTCAGGCAGAGCTGGAACCAGTCGCGGCAAGTGATTCTGTTGCCAGTCCAATTGTGGAAATATTCATGCGCGATGATCGCCTCGATATTGACGAAGTCGGCATCCGTCGCGGTCTCCTCGTCGGCCAGCACATATTTGTCGTTGAAGACGTTGAGGCCCTTGTTCTCCATCGCGCCCATGTTGAAGTCCGACACGGCGACGATGTTGAAGACGTCGAGGTCGTATTCGCGGCCGAAGGCTTCCTCGTCCCATTTCATCGAGCGCTTCAGCGCGTCCATCGCGTAACCGGCAAGCCGCTCCTTGCCCGGCTCGACATAAATGCCGAGTTCGACTTCCCGGCCGGACATTGTGGTGAAGCTGCCCGCCACCTTGCCGAGCGCGCCCGCCACCAGCGCGAAGAGGTAGGAGGGTTTGGGGAAGGGGTCGTGCCAGACCGCGTAATGCCGGCCGTTGGCGAGCGCGCCACGGTCGACGGGATTGCCGTTTGAGAGCAGCAGCGGCGCCTCGTTGTGCGGGGCCTCGATGCGCACGGTGTAGACCGAGAGGATATCGGGACGGTCAAGGAAATAGGTGATGCGGCGAAAGCCCTCGGCCTCGCATTGCGTGCAATAGACGTTGTTGGAGCGATAGAGGCCCATCAGCGCCTCGTTGCGCGAAGGCGCGATCTCCGTCTCCAGGCGAAGCTCGAAGCGCTGCGCCGCCGGCGGCTTCAGGATCGTCAGCCGGTCCGGTGTCGCCTCGTAGTCGCCGGCCGCGAGCGCTTGCCCGTCGACGACAACGCCAAGCAGCGTCAGCCCGTCGCCTTCGAGCACCAGCGGCGCGGAAACGGCGACGCCCTCGCGGCGCTCGATGGTGAGCAGCGCCGTGACATGGGTAGCGTCCGGCGACAGGCGGAAGTCGAGGCTGGTCCTCGGGATGAGATAGTCGCTGGGGCGATAGTCTTCGAGCTTGAACACATGGCCGGTATCTGTGCGCATTCCCTATGCTTTTCCTGTCGATTTGGGTCGGCCAGCGGGCTTGGCTGGTCCAAGAATATTGAGGTGCGCGCTCTTTACACGAAACGGCCACTCGACAAAACTGCGGGATAGGGTGTGTTTCGCAATTCCGGATGGAAAACCGTTTCACACTTTTCCCGGAATTGCTCTTAGGCTATTTCGCGGCTTCGTTTTCCGACCATCCTTGCGAGGCAAGATGACCGTCGATCATGCGGTCGGCCACAACACGCTGCGCGGCATTACGCTGAAGATCGTCTCGGTGACGGTCTTCGTCGGCATGCAGACCTGCATCAAGGCGGCCGGCGACGTGCCCGCCGGGCAGATCGTCTTCTTCCGCTCCTTCTTCGCCATCTTCCCGATTATCGCCTTCCTGGCCTTCAAGGGAGAGCTCGCCAGCGCATTCACGACCAAGCGGCCGTTCAACCACATCGCGCGCGGTCTGGTCGGCGTCGGTGCCATGGGGCTCGGCTTCTTCGCGCTGACCAGGCTGCCGCTGCCGGAAGCGATCACGCTGAACTACGCCCAGCCGCTGCTGGTCGTGGTGTTCTCCTCGGTCTTTCTCGGCGAGACGATCCGCGTCTATCGCTGGAGCGCGGTTGCCGTCGGTCTTGCGGGCGTACTGATCATCTCCTGGCCGGAACTGACGCTGCTCAATTCCGATGAAGGCCTAAACGACCAGGAGGCGTTGGGAGTCATGGCGGCGTTGATCGCCGCGGCAATCTCGGCGGTCGCCATGCTGCTGGTGCGCAATCTCGTGCAGACCGAGAAGACGGCCACCATCGTGCTGTGGTTCTCCTCGACGGCTTCGGTGCTGTCGCTCTTCACGCTGCCCTTCGGCTGGCAGGCGCTGTCGCCGATGCAGGCGGCGCTGCTCGTTTTCGCAGGCTTCTGCGGCGGGCTCGGCCAGATCCTGATGACGGCGGCCTATCGCCATGCCGAAGCCTCGGTCGTGGCGCCGTTCGAATACACCTCGATGATCCTCGGCGTCGTCGTCGGTTTTTTCGTCTTCGGCGACGTGACCTCGTTCAACACGCTTGCCGGCGGCGTGATCGTCGTCGCCGCCGGCATCTTCATCATCTGGCGTGAGCGGCGGCTGGGTTTGGAGCGCACGCGCACCAGGACGGCTGCGCCGCCACAGGGGTAACGACTACGAGCCAGCCGACCGCTCTTTCGCCAACCGCACCAGCACCGCCCGCGTCTGCTCATCGGCCGGAAAAAAGGATTCGATCGCCAGCTCCGACAGGGTGACGTCGAGCGGCGTGCCGAACACGGTGATCGTGCTGATGAAGGAAAGCACGGCATCGCCATGCGCGAGCCGCAGCGGATGGACGATGCCGCTCGGCTCGACCGGTGCCGGCCGGCTGCTCTTCAGCCCGGACGGATAGGTGCGCAGCTCGCGCTCCAGTTCGATCAGCACCGGATCGCCGGTCGCGTCGTTCTGGCGCTTCAACCGTTCGATGAGATGTGCCCGCCACTCCGCCAGATTGACGATGCGCGGCGCCACGCCGCCCGGATGCAGGCTGAGCCTGAGCACATTGACCGGCGGCGCGAGCAGGGACGGCTCGGAAATATCGGCAAGGAACGGGGCGGTCGCGGTATTGGCTGAAACCAGGTTCCAGTGCCGGTCGACAGCCAGGGCAGGAAAGGGTTCGTGGCCCTTGAGCATGGTCTCGACCGCGGCCATCGCTGGCGCAAGCGTTGCGTCGGTAAGCGACTTTTCGCTGAAACTCGGCGCGAAGCCCGCGGCGAGCAAGAGCTGGTTGCGCTGCCGCAGCGGAATCGAAAGCTGCTCGGCCAGATGCAGCACCATGTCCCGCGAAGGTTGGGCGCGCCCGTTTTCGACGAAGGAAAGATGCCGCTGCGAGATATCGGCTTCCATGGCGAGGTCGAGTTGGCTCATGCGCCGCCGCGCGCGCCATTCGCGGATCAGGCCGCCGGCGGAGATGTCGGATGTGGTCATGGGAGCAGGATTAGGCGGGCGAGGGGCGCAATTCAATTACCTCGGAGGTTATGGCTCACCCAATCCTTCAGTTTCGCCTTCACTTCAAGAAAATCCCGCCACGCCAGCTTCTTGTGCGCAGGCGACCTCAATAGATAAGCCGGATGCAGCGTCGGCATCGCCGGAATGGCTATGCCCGAGGCCGTCGTGTGCACCCGCCAGTTGCCGCGCAGCCTGAGAATGCCCTCGGTCGTGTTGAGCAGCGTCTTGGCCGACGGGCCGCCGAGATTGACCAGCACTTTTGGATTGACCAGCTCGATCTGTCTTTCGATGAAGGGCCGGCAGATCTCAGTCTCATGCGGCGTCGGCGTGCGGTTACCCGGCGGCCGCCACGGGATGACATTGGCGATATAGGCCGAGCTGCGGTCGAGGCCGATCGCGGCGAGCATGCGGTCGAGCAGCCGGCCGGAGCGGCCGACAAAGGGCAGGCCTTCGAGGTCCTCGTCGCGGCCCGGCGCCTCGCCGACCAGCATCAGATCGGCGTTGGGATTGCCGTCGGCGAACACCAGGTTCTTGGCGGTGAATTTGAGATTGCAGCCGTCGAAGGCGGCCATGTGCCGGCGCAGTTCATCGAGCGTCGTCGCGCGGGCGGCAAGCTGCCTGGCCGCGGCGGCCTGTGCCTCGTCGGGAACGGCCGCGGCCGCCGGCATCCGCGCGGGTGCGTCCGGAATATTGCTCGCGTCGAGACCGGATGATGGTGTTGGCCGCTCAGGTGGCTTGACCTGCCCCAGAGCTTGCTCGGGCGCCGGTCGGCTCTCGGGCCTGGGGTCGCGGCGTGGCGCGGCTGGTGCCCGTTCGGCCGGCCTCGCAGCCGGTTCGGCGAACCGGTTGATCGGCGTATCCTCAAGCGCATCGTCGACGCCGGCGCTGGCATAGAAGGCGAGCAGCTCGGCGATCTCGGCTGGGGTGCTAGGGGAGGCGGCAGTCATGGCGTCACCATCGTCCGCGCGGCGCCGATTTGCAAGGTTGGCGACGGATATCTCCCTCTCGAGGGGCGAGATTACCCCGTCGGAATTCGCGGATCCTGCACGATGTAAAACGTCCAGCGCGGCGTGTAATCGGTGACGAGGAAATCGAAGGTCGCCGTCTTCAGCGGGTCGACCTTGCCGTTCCTGAACAGCAACTGGTCGTAAGGTTCGAACTTACGCTCGAAATCGGCGAAATTGCTCGACCAGATGTTGTCCGGTATCTTGTTGCGCTGGTCGAAGGACAGGCCATCGCCGAACACGCTCGGCTGGTCGAGGATCTCCTGCAGCTCGAACTGGAACTCCACCCAGGGCAGGGCGCTGTTGTTGAGCACGTCGATGCGCATATACATCACCCCATTGGCGACCTCGCCGGCCCTGCCGAAGGGCTCGATCGGCTTGGTCGCGCGGATGGTCAGCGTCACCGGCGTCGCCGTGTTCAGCTCCTCCTTGATGACCAGCGGGTCGTCCTTGGTCCCGATGCCGGAAGCGCCGGTGATGCGGAAGCCGCCCAGTTCGTCGGAAAAGGAATAAGCGCCGGTCGCCCACACCTTCACCGGATCGGCATGTGCCGGCGCGATCAAAAAGAGGAGCAGAAGAACCGCGCGCCAGGCCGTGCCTGGCGTGAAGAGTAAGCGCTTCAATGGAAAGCCGTGGGGCTCAGGCGTGCGCATGGGTCAAGTATTGCCGATAACCAAGCCGTCGAACAATTAAAAACACGCGGACGCGGCGTGGCCCTCCAACCGATTGCCCCTGGTCTATGCTTGGCTCAAGCCGCGCCATCGCTTGTTTCGCATGGAAAACCGCGACTTTTTGTCGAAATAGGCGTTGTCACGTCAGCGCCGGTTTCGCGTCGCGAATTGATGCGCTATGCAGCGCGTGAGCCAGCAGAATGCGAAAACGTGGCGAGCCAGTGAGGGGTCGATGAGCGAAATCGAACGCGAGAGCATGGAATTTGATGTGGTTATCGTCGGCGCTGGCCCCGCCGGCCTTGCCGCCGCGATCCGGCTGAAGCAGCTCAACCCGGACCTGTCAGTCGTCGTGCTGGAGAAGGGCGGCGAGGTTGGCGCTCATATCCTGTCCGGCGCCGTCGTCGACCCGATCGGCATCGACCGCCTGCTGCCCGGCTGGCGCGAGGAGGAGGGTCATCCGTTCAAGACACCGGTGACGGCGGACCATTTCCTGGTGCTGGGTCCGGCCGGCTCGTTCCGCCTGCCCAACTTCCTGATGCCGCCGCTGATGAACAATCACGGCAATTACATCGTCTCGCTCGGCAATGTCTGCCGCTGGCTGGCAACCAAGGCGGAAGCGCTGGGCGTCGAGATCTATCCGGGCTTTGCCGCGGCGAACCTCGTCTACAACGACGCCGGCGCCGTCACCGGCG
This sequence comes from Mesorhizobium montanum, assembly GCF_033977145.1. Lineage (NCBI taxonomy): Bacteria > Pseudomonadati > Pseudomonadota > Alphaproteobacteria > Hyphomicrobiales > Phyllobacteriaceae > Mesorhizobium > Mesorhizobium montanum. The sequence continues at coordinate 222,584 of NZ_JAVIJF010000005.1, forward strand.
TCATCACTGGCGACATGGGCGTCGAGAAGGACGGCACGCATGGCCCGGCTTACGCGCCCGGCATGGCGCTGATGGGCAAATATGTGTTGATCGGGGAGGGCGCGCGCGGCTCCTTGGCCAAGCAGCTTATCGCGAAGTACCAGCTTGCCGACGGTCGCGAGCCGGGCAAATTCGGCATCGGCCTCAAGGAACTGTGGCAAGTCAAGCCCGAGAACCACAAGCCCGGTCTGGTGCAGCACTCGTTCGGCTGGCCGCTCGACATGAAGACCGGCGGCGGCTCCTTCCTCTACCATCTCGAAGACAATCAGGTGGCGGTCGGCTTCGTCGTCCACCTGAACTACAAGAACCCCTATCTCGCGCCCTTCGAGGAGTTCCAGCGCTTCAAGACGCATCCGGCGATCAAAGGTAGCTTCGAAGGCGCCAAGCGCATCGGCTATGGCGCGCGCGCCATCACCGAAGGCGGCTGGCAGTCGGTGCCGAAGCTTTCCTTCCCGGGCGGCGTACTGATGGGCTGCGCTGCCGGCTTCGTCAACGTGCCGCGCATCAAGGGCTCGCACAATGCGGTGCTCTCCGGCATGCTGGCGGCCGAGCATGTGGCCGAGGCGATCGCCGCCGGCCGCGCCAATGACGAGATCGCTTCCTATGAGGACGCCTGGCGCGGCACTGACATCGGCAAGGACCTGAAGAAGGTGCGCAACGTCAAGCCGCTCTGGTCGCGCTTCGGCACCATCGTCGGCGTCGGCATCGGCGGCCTCGACATGTGGCTGAACACGCTGTTCGGCTTCTCGCCCTTCGGCACGCTGAAGCATGGCAAGGCCGACTATGCGACGCTCGAGCCGGCGGCCAAGCACAGTAAGATCGCCTATCCGAAGCCGGATGGCGTGCTGACCTTCGACCGGCTCTCCTCGGTGTTCCTCTCCAACACCAACCATGAGGAAAACGAGCCGGTGCATCTGATCGTCGGCGACATGGCGCTGCAGCAGCGTTCCGAGCACGATGTCTTCGCCGGTCCCTCGACCCGCTACTGTCCGGCCGGCGTTTATGAGTGGGTGGACAAGGACGGCAACGCCGCCGCCGATCCGTCGGCCAAGGACGTGCGCTTCGTCATCAATGCGCAGAACTGCGTCCACTGCAAGACCTGCGACATCAAGGACCCGAACCGGAACATCAACTGGGTCCCGCCACAAGGTGGCGAAGGCCCGGTCTACCAGGGCATGTGAGTCGTCAAGACCGTTGAAGCCGCGCGCCGAGTATGATCTGCTTCGCCTTCGAACAAGGAGGCGGACATGTGGCCGACCAGCCTGGCGATATTAGCTGCTGCCGGCGTGCTCTTTTGCGGAGCCGCTTCCGCCGGCACCAAGCTGACCGTACATGTGCGCACCTATGATGTCGCCGGCAGGACCGGCGCGGAACTGATCGAAGCGATGGATGGCCTGGGGCCGCGGCATGGCCACGCCACGCGCGCCATCGCCGAGACCGGCTACACTGTGCATTGGCAACTCGATGTGAAGCGCGACAACGGCATCTGCCGGCTGCGCCAGGCGGACGGCACGATCGACCTGACCTACACGTTTCCACGCCGCACGTCCCCGTCCAGCCCGGCCCTGAGCAGGCGCTGGGACCGTTTCATGGCCGGCGTGCGCCAGCATGAGCACACCCACGGCCGCATCGCCAAGCAGATGATGCGGGCGACGGAGACGGCGCTTGCCGGGCTTGAGCTGCAGGACAATTGGTTCTGCACCGGCCTCCGCTGGGACGCCAGGCGCCGCATCGACACGATCTATGCCGATTACGAGGCGAAGCAGAACGCCTTCGATGTGAGCGAGCATCGCGACGGCGGCCACGTCGAGCATCTGGTCATGGCTTTGATCAAGCCTTAGAGCAATTCCAAGAAAAGTGTGAGCGGTTTTCTGTCCGGAATTGCGTCAAAAAAGAGATAGAGCGGTTCGCCGTTTCCATGAAACGGTGAAACGCTCTAGCGAGACCCAGCGAGCGTGTCAGACTCGCGGCTTCTCCGGCGCATCGTTCGCCGCCAGAGCCGACTCATGCTCGTCCTCGGGCGCGCTGCTGTCCGGCCGCAGAGTGAACTCGACCAGCACCGGCAGATGGTCGGAGCCGGTATCCTCCAGCCGGGTCGACGACAGGATTGTCACCCCGCCCTTGCTGAACACCTGGTCGATCGGCAGGCCCGCATAGCGGCGCAGGAAGTCGGGCAGCGTACGGTGGATCCAGGTCGGGCCAGCCGACGGCATCAGCGTCATGCCGCTGAGCCGCGCCACCCGTCGCACCGCAGCGCTCCACGGCACGGCATTGCAATCGCCGGCCATGATAGCGGTTTCGCCAAGCGCGGCCAGCGGCTCCGCCAGTTCGCCGATCTGCCAGTACTGCTCCTTCGGCCACGGCCAACTCAGATGGATCGCGGCGACGTCGACGGGAATGCCGCCGAAATCGATGGTGGCGGTCGCCATCGCGCCGCGCGGCTCGCAACGCGGCGCGATGCCGGCGGCGAACGGGCGGCGCGACAGCAGCGCGACGCCGAATATGCCGTTGGGATAGTCGCAAAGGATGCGATAGGGGTAGGCGCTGGCAATATAACCGAGCTCGGTCGCCCACATCCCGGACACCTCGTCGAGCGTGATGACGTCGGGATTGGTCCGTCCGATCAGAGCCAGCACCTTCTTGGGCGTCGGGTTGTTGAAGCGCAGGTTCATCTGCAACAGGCTGTAGACGATCCGGTCGGCCGGCTTTGCGACCGCCTGTTGCGGCGCAAATCTGGGTAGCGCGCTCATCGTCGTGGCGAAGCAGGCAATGGCGAAGACCAGTGCCGCGACCGCTTGCAGCCGGTAGGAGCTGGCAAGCAGCGACAGCGCCAGCAATGCCGTCAGCACGCTCAGATGCATGCGGAAATGCGAGAAGGAATCGAACGCCGGATGCAGCGCGCCGAAGAGCCCGGCCACGAGCGCGGCCGAGAATGCCATCATCGCCAGGAATGTCAGCTGAGCCATCATGCTCAAGCGCGCACCGCCCGTTGTCATCTGCTCCGACCGCCCCGGACATTTCACCGTTTCACGGAAACGGCGAAATGTCCTGTCTCCTTGTTCTGACGCAATCCCGGACGAAAAACTGCTTCGCACTTTTCCTGAAATTGCTTCAGGCTATCCGTTCGGACCGCTTATCGGGCAAATTGCGGCCCAAGCAAGACGACCGATTGCCTCGCCGTCGCTGGCCAGCGCGCGCCTACTGAAATGCCGTCTCGGAAAAACTTCTGAGCTTGCGCGAATGCAACCGCTCCATCGGCATCTCGGCAAGCTTCTCCATCGCCTTGATGCCGATGGTGAGATGCTGCGCCACCTGCCGTTTGTAGAACTCGGTCGCCATGCCGGGCAGCTTCAGTTCGCCATGCAGCGGCTTGTCGGAGACGCATAGCAGCGTCCCGTACGGCACACGGAAGCGGAAGCCGTTGGCGGCGATGGTGGCCGATTCCATGTCGAGCGCGATGGCGCGCGACTGCGACAGGCGCTGCACCGGTCCGCGCTGGTCGCGCAGTTCCCAGTTGCGGTTGTCGATGGTGGCGACGGTGCCGGTGCGCATGATGCGCTTCAGATCATAGCCGGAAAGCCCGGTCACTTCGGCGACCGCCTCCTGCAGCGCCACCTGGATCTCGGCCAGCGGCGGGATCGGCACCCAGACCGGCAGGTCGTCGTCCAGTACATGATCCTCGCGCACATAGGCGTGCGCCAGCACATAGTCGCCCAGCGCCTGCGTGTTGCGCAGGCCCGCGCAATGGCCGAGCATCACCCAGGCGTGCGGCCTCAGCACCGCGATATGGTCGGTGATGGTCTTGGCGTTGGAGGGACCGACGCCGATATTGACCATGGTGATGCCGCCATGGCCGGGCTTCTTCAGGTGATAGGCCGGCATCTGCGGCAGGCGCGGCGGCGGCGTGCCTTCAGAGGCCGCGGCCCCGGTTCTGGTCACGACATTGCCGGGTTCGACGAACTCGACATAGCCGCTGTCGCCATTGGCCATCAATTCGCGGGCGCGCGCCACGAACTCGTCGATGTAGAACTGGTAGTTGGTGAACAGCACGAAGTTCTGGAAATGCTGCGGGCTGGTCGCCGTGTAATGCGTCATGCGGTGCAGCGAATAATCGATGCGCTGCGCGGTGAACGGGGCGAGCGGCCGCGGCTCGCCGAACGCCACCTCGAAGGTGCCGTTGGCGATCTGGTCGTCGGTGCCGTCGAGATCCGGTACATCGAACAGGTCGCGGATCGGCCGCTTGATGCGCTCGGCGGCGGCGCCATCGACATAGGTGCCTTCCAGGAAGGCGAAATGCAGAGGGATCGGCGTCGTCGATTCCGAAACGGTCACCGTCACGCCGTGATTGCGCATGATGAGGCGAAGCTGCTCGATGAGATAGTTCTCGAACAGTTGCGGCTGCGTGATCGTGGTGGCGAAATGGCCGGGTGTCGGCATATGGCCATAGGCCTGGCGCGAGTCGACCTGGCTGAACGAGGTCGTGGTGACGCCGATCTGCGGATAGAAGGCCCGGTAACGCTTGCTCTCGTCGCCGCCAGCGGCAAGCGTGGTGAAGGAATCGCGCAGGAATTTGGTATTGCGGTCGTAGAGCGCCTGCAGCGCCGCGACGGCCTTTTTGGCGTCGTGGAAATCCTGCTTGCCGAAAGGTTCCGGCATGACGACCGATTCGATGGCTTGGGGATAGATTCGCTTTTCCATGGCTCAATATAGAGACTCAGGAGAGCGCTTGGGAGGGGGCGGCGGTGTCGCGAGGGCCGACGGCGTCGATTTTCTTCAGATGTGTTTAAAGCGGGTTCGGATTACAGACGGCCGGCCCGAGAACTTCCGGCCCGACAACCTATAGAGCTTGCCCGCGCTGCAGGCTGACCAGCAGCACAAAGCCGACGCTCCTGTTCTTGTGCGCCGGCGCTTCGATCCGGTGGCCGGTGTCGGCGCGCATCATCGGCACCGCCAGAACCGGGGCGGCGAGCAGCATGAGGATGAGCGTCGCCCGCGGCAGCAGCCGAAGGGTCTTTGTTGCGATGGCGGCGATGCGGTTCATTTGGTGGTGTCCCCCGTTGTTCACTTGATTGCTCTCCAGCTTGGTCGTTTCAGCGCTTGATTTGGTTCACTGAGCCGAGAATGAAGCCACGGGCCGTTCCCACGAGCGAGCGGGATGGCCGGCCTCCGCCACCAGAATGGCAAAGAGCATGCCGAACAGGCTCATCAACAGGCAGACGATGGTGAAGCGACGCGCAAGCATTTCTCTCTCCTTCAATGCGGGAGAGAATGCCGGAATGCCTCTGAACCGGTTCTGAGACCGGTATTCATCTGCGGTTCAAATTGATTGACGAGTTCTTTGAACAGGTGCCCGCGGCGCAGGCCCGGTCCGGCGGAGCGCTGCCGCTACAAAAGAAAACGGGGCCGCTCGGGCCCCGCTTCGGATGGTCTGGAATTGGCGATCAGAGCTTGTGCCAGGTCTGGCTCTTGCAGATCAGGCCGCCGAGCACGCAGCCGCTCATCTTAAGCGAGGTGCCGGAGAGCGTCGCCTTGCCGGAATAGGTCCTGTCGTTCGCCGGGTCGGTGATGTTGCCGGCATATTTGTTGTCGCCGGTCGCTTTCAGCGAGCCGATCGTCTTGCCGGCATATTTGCCGCTCTTGAGCGTGATGGAGAAGGAACTGCTGCCGCCGATCGCCGCGGTGTCGCCGGCCTGCGTCTTCCAATTGCCCTCGATCGGGTCGGCCCATGCCGTGCCCGCCACGATCAAGGTGGCCGCCAAGGCCAGGCTTACTTTTCGAAACATGTCTGTCCTCCCAGTAGGTTCCGGCGGGGCTCCGATCCGCCCGTCTGCCCCTTACGCAAAGGTAAAGCTAATCCAGCTCCCGCCAAAACAAAAGCGGTGCCGCCACGGAAGGTTGCAGGGATTTTCGCCGCGCGGACGACTGAAAATAAACGCGACCGGAAAAACGCTTCGGTTTCCGTGGTTAGCGAAGTCTTGATTCCGCTCGCGGCAATTTTCATCGAATTTGACGCAAAATGGCTGAAACGCTGGATTCCCATGCTTAACGAATTTTCGCGTTTACCTCTTGTTTTAGCTTTGTTTTCCTCAAATTAAGCAAGCCATTTAACGACGGATTCAAGGCCAGCCGTCATTCTCGAAAGCATCGAAAGAGCAGCCCGCCCCAAGGGACACCAAGGGAAAAGGAGGCAGCTCTCGGGAGCCAGACAGGGGATTGAGATGGCACGTTTTGAAATGCAGGAAGACGGCTTCGGCGCCATGGGGGCAACTGCCCAGGCCGACATTCTTTTCGAACTGGGCATGATGTATGCGACCGGCCGCGATTGCGAGACCGACGTCATTGCCGCCCACAAATGGTTCAACATCGCCGCGATCAAGGGCTCGGCCCGCGCCGCCGAACTGCGCTCGGAACTGTCGGCCACGATGTCGAAGATCGAGATCGCCAGGGCGCTGCGCGAAGCGCGCGAATGGATGACGATGCACTGATGCTGCACGCGTAGCTCTCAGGGATTCGTTGGGACAAGGCCGCAAAAAGACGGCCGGTTCACAAAACCAAGAACGCGGCAGGCCAACAGCTCAAAGCCGCGCTACAAAACAGGGAAGCGAGCGGGTTTCAGGCGCGGGGGCGTCTAGGGAGCTCGACTGCAAAAGCCGCGACCGACCGAAACAAGGTCGGCGCGGCTTTTTGCATTATGCGCGGTAATCACGCAGGCGTGTGGCCCAAGAAATCCTCGCCGGAATGAACCAAAACCGGCCTCACTGTCCTCTCGACAGTTTCTGCGAAGGGTGAAATTGTCCCGGCTCTGTGGAAGAAGCGCGGCCGGAACGGCCCGCGCAAGTGGAGGAGTTCATATAGTCATGAAAAAATTGGGTATTTTGAGCGCGGCCGCATTCGGCCTGATGATGAGCGCCCCGGTTGCCTTCGCCGACGACATCACCATTTCGGTGGTCGGCCCGATGACCGGCCAGCTCGCCACCATCGGTGACCAGTTCAAGCAGGGCGCGCAGGCCGCCGCCGACGCCATCAACGCCGCTGGCGGCATCAACGGCTCCCAGATCAAGCTCGACATCGAGGACGACCAGTGCGATCCGAAGCAGGCGGTCTCGGTCGCCAACCGCATTGTCGCCAACGGCGTCAAGTTCGTCGACGGCCATGCCTGCTCGGGCTCGAGCATTCCTGCCTCGGCCGTCTATGCCGAAGCCGGCACGCTGATGATGAGCCCGGCCTCGTCCAACCCGGTGCTGACCGACGCCGCCGCCAAGTCCGGCTGGCCGACCATCATGCGCCTCTACACGCGCGACGACGCGCAGGGCGCCTTCATCGGCCCGTGGATCGCCAAGAAATACGCCGGCAAGAACGTCGTCGTCCTGCACGACAAGAGCGCCTACGGCCAGGGCGTCGCAGATGCCGTGAAGGCGACGATGAATGCCGGCGGCCTGAAGGAAGTCGACTACGAAGGCATCAATGCCGGTGAGAAGGATTATTCGGCCCTCGTCACCAAGCTGAAGGAACTCAAGGCCGATGTCGTCTATTTCGGCGGCTACCACCCTGAAGCGGGCCTCATCCTGCGTCAGGCGGCCGAGCAGAACGTCAAGTTCCAGCTGATCATGCCGGACTCGATCGCCTCGCCGGAATTCTGGCAGGTCGCCGGCCCGGCCGGTGAAGGCACCCTGTTCGTCTTCCCGTCCGACCCGCAGGCCAAGCCTGAAGCCAAGGCAGCAGTCGAGAAGATCAAGGCCGGCGGCTTTACCCCTGAGGGCTTCACGCTGTTCTCCTACGCCGTGATCCAGGCCGTCGCCGAGGGCGTCAAGCGCGCCGGAACGGACGATCCGGCCAAGGTCGCTGAGGCCTTGAAGAACGGCACGCCGTTCAGCACCGTCGTCGGCAATGTCACCTTCGACGAGAAGGGCGACCTGAAGAACGCCAGCTACGACATCAACCAGTGGCACGACGGCAAATACGCGCCGATCCAGCAGTAAGTCGGTTCTCTATGAAAATGGCCGGGCTCGTCCCGGCCATTTTCGTTCTTGCGCATGGGCCTGGGCGTAAAGCGAGGTCGACACTCTACGGCGCCCCTGATCGGTATGTCCTCTTGAACAGCCGCTTCAGCCCTGGCCGTCCTCCACAAACCGCACCAGCACGGTGCCGTCGCTGACCTGCGCGCCTTCGGCCGCGATCTCGGCGATGACGCCGTCATGCGGGGCGGCGATCATGTGCTCCATCTTCATCGCTTCGAGGATCAAAAGCGGCTGGCCCTTGATCACGGTATCGCCCACCGCGGCCCGCACCAGCTTGACCAGTCCCGGCATCGGCGCGCGCAGGCTGCCTGAGGCGGCTCCTGCCTCGTCGGCCTTGGCAAGCGGATCGGGGACCGTGAACGTGTAGCCCAGCGCGCCTTCGAAGACGGTGACGTGGCCGGGCCAGCGAGTGGTGTGCGGCATGGCCCTCAGATCATGCGTGTTTACCGCATCATGGGGCGCCTCCAGCGCCACCTGGAAGCGGCCGTCCGGCCGTGCCGAAACCCTGGCCAGGATGGTCTCCTCGCCATGGCGCAGGCGGATGCGGCGCGACAGCGTGTGGAAATGCGCATAGCCTGAAAGCGTGGACCACGGATCGGCGGCCGGACCCGGTGCGCCGGCGTCTGTCGCAGCCAATGCCGCGGCGGCGATCGTCTCGTCGCTCGGTGCAGGGACGGCGGTGAGCGCCTCCTGATGCCGGCCGATCAGTCCGGTATCGACGTCGCCGGCCGCGAAATCGGCGTCGGCCGCGAGCGCCGCCAGGAAGGCGGTGTTGACCGTCGAGCCGGCCACTTCCGTCCGCGCCAGCGTCTCGCGCAGTGCGCCGAGCGCCCTGGCCCGGTCGTTGCCGTGCACCACCAGCTTGGCAATCATCGGATCATAGAAGGGCGAGATCGCATCGCCGGCGCGCACGCCGGTCTCGATGCGCATCGCAGCGCCTTCCGGTGCCGCGTCGGCGAATTTGAGATGATGCAGAGTGCCGGTCGCCGGCAGGAACCCTTTCGCGGCGTCCTCGGCATAAAGGCGCGCCTCGAAAGCGTGGCCGGCAAGCGCGATCTCACCTTGCGTTTTCGGCAGTTTCTCGCCGGACGCCACGCGAAGCTGCCATTCGACAAGGTCGATGCCCGTGACCATTTCGGTGACGGGATGCTCGACCTGCAGCCGCGTGTTCATTTCCATGAACCAGAAACGGTCGGCCTTGAGCCCTTGAGAGGCATCGACGATGAACTCGATGGTGCCGGCGCCGGAGTAGTCGATCGCCTTGGCGGCCGTCACCGCGGCGTCCGTCATTGCCTTGCGCAGCGCCGGCGTCATGCCGGGGGCAGGTGCCTCCTCGATGACCTTCTGGTGGCGGCGCTGCGCCGAGCAGTCGCGCTCGAAAAGATGCACCGCATTGCCGAAATTGTCGCCGAACACCTGGACTTCGATGTGACGCGGCTTGTCGACATATTTTTCCACCAGCACGCGGTCGTCGCCGAACGCCGCTTTCGCTTCACGCCGCGCGCCTGAGAGCGCTTCCGAGAAATCGTCGGGGTGGTCGACGCGCCGCATGCCCTTGCCGCCGCCGCCGGCGCGCGCCTTGATCAGCACCGGATAGCCGATCTCGCGAGCCTTGGAGGCGAGCAGCACGATCTCCTGCGCTTCGCCGTGATAGCCGGGCACCACCGGCACGCCGGCCTTTTCCATCAGCCGCTTGGCGGCGTCCTTCAATCCCATGGCGCGGATCGAGGCGGCGGACGGGCCGATGAAGACGAGCCCGGCCGCAGTCACCTGATCGACGAAGTTGGGGTTTTCCGACAGGAAGCCGTAGCCGGGATGGATGGCCTCGGCGCCAGTAGCGAGCGCCGCGGCAATGATCCTGTCGCCGCGCAGATAGCTTTCGCCGACGGGCGAGGGGCCGATATGCACCGCCTCGTCGGCCATTTCGACGTGCAGGGCGCGGGCATCCGCATCCGAATAGACGGCGACGGTGCGCACGCCAAGCTTGCGGGCGGTGCGGATGACGCGGCAGGCGATCTCGCCGCGATTGGCGATCAGTATGTTGCCGAACATGGAACCTCCCGGATTTGGTGCGGGCGGTTCCGATTAGAGCAATTCCAGGAAAAGTGTGAAACGGTTTTCTGTCCGGAATTGCGTAAAAACAAGGAGATAGAGCGGTTCGCCGTCTCCGTGAAACGGTGAGACGCTCTAGACGTTCGCCCGGCTACTGGCAGTCGCCGCCGGCGGCCACCTTGTAATGCGTCCGAGCGGACTGGCAGGATTTCATCGCCAAATCCTCGGCCGCCTTTTGCGACGGCGCGTTGTAGTGGGCGCCGCACAGGACGTAGCCGTCCATGACCCGCACAAACGATGTCGTCGCGTATGCCGAATGACCGCTTGCGGCGACGTAGGCTTTGTAGGCTTTGTTGCATGGGTCCTTGGCGCTGGCGGGCACAACTGGCGAAAAGCGCTTGTCGCCCACGCTGCCTGCCAGCGACCCGGCGATCCCATGCCCCGGAACCGCAATGATCAGCAGCCCTGCCAGCACGGATGCTGTCGCCAATTTGAAAAACGCAAACTTCATTCTGCTCCCCCCAGGAAGAAAAGAGCTGCCCGCTGCCTATTTCGACGCCGCGATCGCGCAGTCGCCGGCGAGCGTGACCTTGTATTTGCTCCTGGTGGCCTTGCACGATTTCATCGCCAAATCCTCGGCCACCTGCTGGGAAGGCGCGTTCAGCTTCGCGCCGCAGATGAAAAATTCGACGGTCCGGGCGATCGGCGTCGCCGCAAAAGCGGAATGACCCGGAGCCGCTATGTAAGCGGCATAGGCCTTCCCGCAGCCGCCTATGGCCCCCCAAGGAATGTTCATCGGATAGCGCACGTCGCCCTTGCTGCCCGCCAGCGATTCGGCCGCCTGGGCGGCTGGTGCCACAAATATTAGAAACCCTGCAAGTATCGAAACAGTCGACTTGCGGCAATATTTCAGGATCATTTCCACCCAACCCCATTCGCCCAATGCAAGATGACGAATAGCGAATATTTTTCGCCCGCGCCAGTTGGCGCCCGAAAATTCGTATTTGCCTGTATTGAAGAATCCGTCGGTCCATAAGTTCAGCCTTTCCCGGCGCCAGCAACGGCTTGTCGGTAAAGCTCCGCCGTCTGGCCGTCGAAGCAGCAGAAAGTGACGATCTCTGGCAACGCGTCGTGTTCCAGGAAGCCGCTTACGGCGCCGACGGCGATCTCGGTCGCCTGATCCTTGGGAAAGCGGTAGATGCCGGTCGAGATTGCCGGGAAAGCGACCGTTCGGCAATCATGGGCACGGGCGATTTCGAGCGAGCGCCGGTAGCAGGAGGTGAGCAGTTCCGCTTCGCCCTTGCCGCCGCCTTGCCAGACCGGCCCGACCGTGTGGATGACGTAGCGCGCCGGCAGGCGATAGCCCTTGGTCAGCTTCGCGTCGCCGGTCTTGCAGCCATGAAGCATACGGCATTCGGCAACGAGCTCCGGGCCGGCCGCACGATGGATCGCCCCGTCGACCCCGCCGCCGCCGAGCAGCGAGGAATTGGCGGCATTGACGATGGCGTCGACCGCGAGCCTGGTGATGTCGCCGGTGTGGATGCGGATCCTGTCACGGGGAGCAGCCATCGTCACATCCTGAACACGCCGAATTTCGTCGCCTCGATGCCGGCATTGAGAGCGGCCGAGAGGCTGAGCGCCAGCACCTCGCGCGTCCTGGCCGGATCGATGATGCCGTCGTCCCAGAGCCGTGCCGAGGAATAAAGCGGATGGCCCTCATGCTCGTATTTCATCAGGATAGGCTTCCTGAATTTCGCTTCCTCTTCGGCGCTCCATTCCCCGCCCTTGCGCTCGATGCCTTCGCGCTTGACCATGGCAAGCACGGTTGCCGCCTGCTCGCCGCCCATCACCGAGATGCGCGCGTTCGGCCACATCCACAGGAAGCGGGGCGAATAGGCGCGGCCGCACATGCCGTAATTGCCTGCGCCGAACGAGCCGCCGATGATGACGGTGAGCTTCGGCACCTTCGCGGTGGCGACCGCCATTACCAGCTTGGCGCCATCCTTGGCGATGCCGCCGGCCTCGTATTTGCGGCCGACCATGAAGCCGGTGATATTCTGCAGGAAGATCAGCGGAATGCCGCGCTGGCAGCAAAGCTCGATGAAATGCGCGCCCTTCAGCGCGCTTTCCGAGAAAAGTACGCCATTGTTGCCGATGACGCCGACCGGCATGCCATGGAGGTGTGCAAAGCCGGTGACCAGGGTGGTGCCGTAATTCTGCTTGAACTCGTCGAATTCCGAACCATCGACCAGCCGCGCGATCACCTCGCGCACGTCATAAGGCTGGCGCAGATCCGTCGGCACGACGCCGTAAAGTTCATTCGGATCGTGAAGCGGCGGCAGAGGTTTCTGCAGATTGAGGCCTACGGCCTTGTTCCGATTCAAGTTCTTGATGATGCGCCGGCAAATAGCCAAGGCGTGTTCATCATCCATGGCATAGTGGTCGGCGACGCCGGAAAGCCTGGTGTGGACATCGGCGCCGCCGAGCTCCTCGGCGCTGACATCCTCGCCGGTCGCGGCCTTCACCAGCGGCGGGCCGCCGAGGAAGATGGTCGCTTGGTTGCGCACCATGATCGTCTCGTCCGACATCGCCGGCACATAAGCGCCACCCGCCGTGCAGGAACCCATGACGCAGGCGATCTGCGGGATGCCGGCCGCCGACATGTTGGCCTGGTTGTAGAAGATGCGGCCGAAATGCTCGCGGTCGGGAAACACCTCGTCCTGGTTCGGCAGATTGGCGCCGCCGCTGTCGACCAGATAGACGCAGGGTAGATTGTTCTGCAGCGCGATCTCCTGCGCGCGCAGATGCTTCTTCACCGTCAGCGGATAATAGGTGCCGCCCTTCACCGTGGCGTCGTTGACGACGACCATCACCTCCGTGCCTTCGACGCGACCGATGCCGGTGATGATGCCGGCGGCGGGGATCTCCTCGCCATACATCGACCATGCCGCGAACTGGCCAACCTCGAGAAAGGGCGAGCCGGTGTCGAGCAATTGCGCCAGCCGCTCACGCGGCAATAGCTTGCCGCGACCTTGATGGCGCTCGCGCGCCTCGTCCGAGCCGCCGCGCTCGACGCTTGCCGCCTTCTCGGCGATATCGGCGACGAGCGCCCGCATGCGCTCTGCATTGGCGCGGAAGCTGTCGGAGGCGGGGGAGATCTGGGTTTGCAGTGTGGCCACGTTGTTCCTCACACCTCTTGATGCCGCAACGGAACCGGTGTAACAGCCCGCGCCCGGATGCTGCGTGCCAAGCGTAGCATCTTTTGTACGAGTGACACCCTCAGGAGGCGACGATGAAAGGCATGAATATGCACTTCACCAAATGTCTCCCTTCGGCCATGGCCTGACGCCGCCGAAGGGCGGCCTTCCACGTCCCGAATTTGAGCAAGAGGAACACGGCGCCCGCGAGCGTCGTGGGTGTCATCATGTATGTGCGGTTTGTAACGCCGCTGATCCATCCGAAGAGCCGGGTGGAAACCGGCTTTTTTCATGCGTCCGGGTATCTGCACCGTAACGGCTGCCCTGACTGGATTCATGGTGAGCTTGAGGATCAGTTCGACTGGTTCAACCAGCATCTGCCCTTTCCTGGTCGGGTTGGTCGGCATTTCAAGCGGCGGAATTCGATCTGGGGTATCTGCTGGTTCCACCCGGACGCCAAGGAAGCCATCAGCCGTGCACGCTATTGCGCGTGGCTGATCGAGGAGGGCGGCTTGCCTGTGCGTTCGATCACGTCCCGGCGCCAACGCGAAGTTCTGTGGCGCGATACGCATCAGATCGTCGCCAAGCCAACCGACGACCTGCCCAAGGCGTTCGGCTGAGGTGGCGGAGGGAGACATCATACCCCCTCCGCCATGATCTCCCGTCCGATCAGCCAGCGGCGGATCTCGCTGGTGCCGGCGCCGATCTCGTAGAGCTTGGCGTCGCGTAGGAGCCGCCCGGTCGGATAGTCGTTGATATAGCCATTGCCGCCGAGCAGCTGGATGGCGTCGAGCGCCATCTGTGTTGCCTTTTCGGCGGCGAACAGCACGCAGCCGGCCGCGTCCTTGCGGGTCGTCTCGCCACGGTCGCAGGCAGCCGCCACCGCATAGACATAGGCGCGCGCGGCATTCATCATCGAGTACATGTCGGCGAGCTTGCCCTGCACCAGCTGGAAAGTACCGATCGGCTGGCCGAACTGCTTGCGCTCGTGCACGTAGGGGATCGCCACGTCGAGGCATGCGGCCATCAGGCCGATCGGTCCGCCTGAAAGCACCGCGCGCTCATAGTCGAGGCCAGACATCAGCACCTCGACGCCGCGTCCTTCCTCATGCAGCACGTTCTCGAACGGCACCTCGACATTCTCGAACACCAGCTCGCCGGTATTGGAGCCACGCATGCCGAGCTTGTCGAGTTTTTGCGCCACCGAAAACCCGGTCATGGTTTTTTCGACGATGAAGGTAGTGATGCCGCGCGAATGGCGTTCGGGGTCGGTCTTGGCATACACCACCATCGTTCCGGCATCGGGGCCGTTGGTGATCCACATTTTCGAGCCGTTGAGCACATAGCGGTCGTTGCGCTTTTCGGCGCGCAGGCGAAGCGACACCACGTCGGAGCCGGCGCCGGGTTCCGACATCGCCAGCGCGCCGACCGTTTCGCCCGAGCAAAGGCCGGGCAGGTACTTTTCCTTCTGCGCAGGCGTTGCCCAGCGGTTGATCTGGTTGACGCAGAGGTTTGAATGCGCCCCGTAGGAGAGGCCGACCGAGGCGGAGGCGCGCGAAATCTCCTCCATCGCCACGACATGCGCGAGGTAGCCCATGCCGCTGCCGCCGAAGTCCGGATCGGCGGTGATGCCGAGCACGCCGAGCGCGCCGAGCTCGCCCCACAGATGCGCCGGGAATTCGTTTGCGCGGTCGATCTCGGCCGCGATCGGCGCGATCCTGTCCTGAGCGAAGCGCCGCACGGTGTCGCGCAGCGCCTCGATGTCGGGATCAAGTCCGAAGTTCAGCGTATTGGTGTACATCGTCTTCCTCCTTGCGCCTGACCCCGAAAATCGACTTCGATCTTCGGAAAGGATCATGCGCGAATTCAAAGTGCTACAGCGTCCGTTACGCGTCCGAAGGGACGCGCGGCGCTGGAGGCGTCGATCTTCGCGCCGACGAGCCGCATTGTCATGGACAGATATGTCGTGGTGACTTCAGTGACCGACAGCCGCTCGCCGGGCCGGAACCAGACGATGACGCCGGTCATCATCTGGATCAGCGCCATGGCGGTGAGCCCCGTGTCGTCGATGCTGAACACGCCGGCCTCGACGCCGTCGCGCAGGATCGTGCGCAATTCCTTCTCATAGGCGGTGCGCATCTTGAGAACTTGCGTCAGCCGTTCATGCGAAAGGCTGCGCAACTCCATGTTGGAGACATGGGTGGCGTGACGCCGCTCGATGTGGAAAGCGATGTGGTTCTCGACATAGGCGGCAAGCCGGCTCACCGGATCGGCCGCGGCCGGTCGCGCCGTGCTCCAGGCCGCGAGCAGGCCTTCCATATGTTCGCGCATCAGCGTGAATAGAAGGTCTTCCTTGGTGGGGAAATAGCGGTAGAGCGCGGCCGCCTGCACGCCGACTTCAGCCGCCAGCTGCCGCATCGACATCGCCTCATAGCCGAGCCGCGCGATCAGGTTTACCGCCGCCTCGCGAACGGCAGCTTCGGTTTTTTCTCCGTCTGAACCTGTGGTCCGTGCCATGTTCGCCTCGTCACGAAGCGATAATAAAACGAACGTTCAATTAATTCAAGTGCTGCCAGTTTAGCGTCGCGAATTGTCGGGAACGGCCTAGGTCGATCTAAGCGACGATCCTGAAGTCCACAGGCGCCTCGTCAGTTGTTTCCTCGATCTCGACATTCGAGACCAGCGCACCGCGCGGCCCCTGCCACAGGCGTTCGATCATCGCCGCAACCGCTGCATCGGCACCGGCGATCAGTGCCGACACCGAACCGTCGCTTTCATTGCGCACCCAGCCTGTCAGGCCGAGCCGTATTGCCTCGTCCCGCGTCCAAATCCGATAGCTGACGCCTTGCACCGTACCGGAAACACGGGCCCGAACGGCCCTTTGCTTACCCTGCATCGTCCGCTCCAGAATCTTTCCTCATCAATCTGGAGCAGCGCGGGTCAAATGCAACGGGCTTTGAGGGTAGGCGGCCCCGTCAATTAAATAATTGACTCAGTCAATTATTGGCGGAATTATCGGAGCGCAATGTCTCTGAGAGGAGGTCTGCATGCCGCACGAAGCCTTGGTCTATGAGATCCGTCGCTTCAACCGGTTCTATACCGGTCTGGTCGGGTTGCTTGATGAGACGTTGATGCAGAGCCCTTACACGCTGGCCGAAGCTCGCGTGCTGTTCGAGGTCGGACACAAGCCTCGACCCGTCGGCGGTAGGGTTGGTCTCCTGGCGCGCATGTTTCATCTCGATCTCGCGCCGGTGGCGTCCGAACTGGCCGGCGAACTGCACCTCGCTCCCGCCTATCTCATGAGGCTCCTTCGCAAAGTCACCGCCATGGGGCTTGCCGAGATGCGCGATGGCCCGGGGAACGGGCTGCCGGTTCTGTCGCTGACCCCGCGGGGCAAGGCCGCGCTGGTCGATCTTGAGGCGGCGACGAACCGCGACCTTGCCCGCCTGATCGTCAAGCTCGAGGACAAGGAAGCCGCCGAGCTTTCCGATGCGCTGAACCGCGTGACGCGCCTGCTGGCTGCCGCGGGAATGTGAATCGTCGACATGCTTGCCGGGAGCAGATGTCGGCTGGCATAAATCCAAGGTTCGTAGCGAGCCGCGCCGCGCTCGGGTGTTACCTTGACCGCGTAGGCCAGAGTTTGGTCAGTTTCCCCGCGCCGCCGCCAGCGCGCCCGGCAGCTCCTCGGCGAAGATATCGAGTTCGTGGTCGAGCCCGACGCTGACCCTGATACAACGGTCGAGCACCGGCACCATCGGTTTGCGGATGAAGACGTCGCGCGAGAGCATGGCCTTCATCACCTTCTGCGCGAAGGCGCCGTCGCGCCCGCAGTCGATAGTGACGAAATTGGTTGCCGAAGGCAGCGGCTTCAGGCCGTTCTCTTCGGCGATGGCTGCAATGCGTCGACGCCCAGCGGCCACGCGCGCCACCACCGATTGCAGATAGTCCTGGTCGGCAAGCGCCTCGAGGCCGGCGATCTGCGCCATGCGGCTGACGCCATAATGGTTGCGGATCTTCTCGAAGTCGCGGATCACCTCTGTCTCAGCCACGGCGTAGCCGCAACGTATGCCGGCCAGACCATAGGCCTTGGAAAAGGTGCGCATGCGGATGACGTTCGGCCGCGCGACATCGATCGGTGGCAGCGCGGAGGCCGGTCCCAACTCGCCATAAGCTTCGTCGAGAACCAGCATGGTGGTTTCCGGCAGCGCCTCGATGAAGCGGATGACGTCCGGCGCCTCCCACCAGCTTCCCATCGGATTGTCCGGATTGGAGAGATAGACCAGCGGCGCCTTTTCGCTCGCGACCTTGGCGAGAAGCCCGTCCAGGTCTTCCTTGTCGTTGGCATAGGGCACCGTTACCAGGCGGGCGCCGACGCCGGCGATATGGAAGTTGAAGGTGGGATAGGCGCCGAGCGAGGTCACGACCGCATCGCCCGGCCCGACATACATGCGCGCCACCAGGCCGAGCAGGCCGTCAATGCCTTCGCCGACCACCACGTTTTCGATGGCCAAGCCGTGATGCGCGGCCGCCGCCACCTTCAGATCGTAATTGTCGGGATCGCAATACATCCACTGGTCGCGCGCCACGCTCTCCATGCGGGCGATGACGCGCGGCGAAGGCCCGAAACTGCTTTCATTGGCGCCGATGCGAGCCCGGAACGGCCGGCCGCGCTCGCGCTCCTGCGCTTCCGGGCCGACGAACGGCACCGTGGTGGGGAGCGCACCGATGATCGGCGTGAGGGAAGGGCGCTGGCGCATGGCTTAGGCTCGGTTGAGAAAGGGGGCTTCTTGCTAGCGCGGGCGAAGGGTGGGTGCAAGTTGCGTGACAAGCTGAAATTGGCTGGCTTGAGGCACCCAGCGCCAGCTCTTAAGAGGTTTGCCGCTTGCATGGGTCTGGTGAACGTTGCGGCGGGCGCATGCTGTTGGCCTCGGAGTTCGATGTGGACGACGTATCGCTGGATTCTGCCTCCCGCTTTTGCTAGCGAGGCAGGATGAGCAACCGATTGCCGCCCGCCTGGGCAAAGCACCTCAAGACGCAGCCCTCGGCGAGGGCGGTATCGCCGAAAGCGGCATCACCCAAAGCCCAGCCGAAGGTCAATCCGCCCCGCAATCAGGCCGACGATATGCTGTTGAGGCAGGCGCTCGAGTTGCAAAAAGCAGAGCAATTGCCGGAGGCCGAGGAACTCTGCCTTCGTGTTCTGGCGCGTACGCCAAACCATCCGCTGGCTTTTTACATCCTGGGAACCCTGGGCATCGGATACGACGACGAGAAGGCCTTGCGGTATTTTGCCAGGGCAGCCGCAGAGGAGCCGCAAAATCCCTACTACCACCTTAGCCTCGGCGGAGCTTATTTGAGGCTTAGCGAATTCACGCCGGCGATCAGGCACATTCAGCACGCCTTGGTTTTGAAGCCTGATCTTCTGGAAGCGCTTTGCGCCTTGGGCGACGCCTACAAAGCGTTTGACAAGGGGGAAATGGCGCTGCCGCTGTTTGAGAAGGCGCTTAAGATCGACCGAAATCATCCTGTGGCCCGGTTGGGGTTGCCCCGCGCGCTCGCAAGCCTCGGTCGCATGGACGAAGCCGCGGTTCATCTGAAAGAGGCGATAGATCGGCGCATCGCGATACCTGCTGCTTATAGCGCACTTGTGCACACGCGCAAATTCACGGAAGAGCCGCCAGAACTCGCAGCAATCCTAACCGAGCTTCGAGACATGGACCATGGGTCGGAGGGAACGGCACAGCTCCATTACGCTGCCGGGAAGCTGCTCAACGACCTCCGTCGCTACCAAGAGGCGATGGACCACTTCAAGAGAGGGAATCAAGCCAGGGGCAAAAAATTCGATCTGGAAACCTTCCGTCGCTGGGTCGATGCCCTGATCGAAACCTTCACACCGGAACTGGTGGCTTCGATGGCCTCTTATGGCAATCCCTCGGAGGTGCCTGTATTCGTCGTCGGCATGCCTCGCTCGGGCACGACGCTGACAGAGCAAATTTGCGCGAGCCATCCTCATGTCCATGGCGCCGGCGAACTCAGCAAGCTTAGACGAATTGCCAATGGGCTGGGCCTCAGAGACAGCCCCGACGCAACCATCGCCAAATCTGTCGCGACGATTACTCCCGAACTGACCAAGACGCTGGCATCGGAGCACATTGCCTATCTGCGCGAGCGGGCCCCGGACGCGCTTCGAATCGTCGACAAAATGCCCCACAATTTCGAGTTGATCGGACTGATCGGCATTCTCTTTCCCAACGCGCGCATCATTCATTGCCGCCGCGATGCAATAGACAATTGCATCTCCTGTTTCGTCCTGCAGTTCAGTGAAGCGCATAGCTACAGCAGCGATCTTCAGACTCTCGGGCTCTACTACAGGGAATATGATCGCCTAATGCGACACTGGAACAATGTCATTCCGGGTCGCATCCTCGAAAATCGTTATGAGACATTGATTGAAAACCAAGAGGAGCAGTCGCGCCGTGTCATAGATTATCTCGGGCTGCGTTGGGACGATGCTTGCTTGCGCTTTTTTGACAGGGATGGATCGGTAAATACTTATAGCCATTGGCAGGTTCGCCAGCCGATCTATAAGTCGTCCGTGAAGCGCTGGAAGAACTACGAAAGCGAGATTCGGCCCTTGATCGAAGCGTTGGGAGATCTGGCCGATACCTGACCTTAGTTTCAGTCGGCGGTTCGATTTGCGGCGGACGATAGCCCGCAGATATTCAGTGCTATCGTAGCAGCTTGATCCAATGGCCATTCCATTACAAAAAACCCGGCGGTCGCCCGCCGGGTTCGACTTCAATCAGGCGGTGCCTGTTAGAACGAGCGTTGGAAACGGAGTAGGCCGCCGACGCTGTTCTTCTTGTTGGCGCCAGTGAAGTTGACGGTCGAAGTAGGGTCGGCGGTCCATTCGTCAAACTTGCCGAAGTGATCGTAGTCGACTTCAGCGGTGACCGTGAAGCCGGGAACGATGTCGTAGGCGACGTTCGCAGCCACGCCATAGTTCTTGTCCTGATCCCCTGACACCTGGAGGTTGAACGAGGTCTTCTCGTTGAACTTGTAGGTGCCGCCGGCCCAGAATGCCCAGTTACCACCCCAGATCTTGTAGAAGCCGCGGCCGCCAGCCGGGATACCAATGATGTTACCGAGGCCATCGCGGTTAACATCATTGAGTTTGCCGTCGCTGCCGTAGCCGAACATGCCGAACAGCGAGATCTGGTCGTTAACGTTGACGTCCAGGCGGACTTTGCCGGCGACTTCCTCGTAGTTGCTGTCGTAAGCGACGACGCCGGTAATGGCGCCCCAGCCCTGCGTGTACTTCACGCCGCCGACGACATGCGGAACGTAGCTGTCGATGGTGCCGACGACGCCCGAACCTTCTTCGAGCGAGACCACGGCCGAGAGGCCGTTGCCGGCGTCGAAGTAGTACTGCACGACGTTGGTGTCGAAATCGCCGTAGGGGACCAGCGTGTCCTGGATGACGCTGCCGGCGTAGCCGATGAACGTATCGAAGGCCGATTCGTCCTTACCGACGCGCAGCCCACCGAGTTGGATCCAGGCGAAGTTCAGCGAAACGTTCTTGTTGCCGGCGGGATTGCCGATCGGATCGCCATCGGTGCTGAAGGCGCCGTAGCCGTTGCGGTTGCCGAAGTTGAAGCGGGTCTCGGTGTAGGTCTTCAACGTGCCGAGCTCGGTTTCCTGGCCGGTCCAGGTCTTCAGCGTGAAGCGGGTATTTTTGTACCAAGTCGCCTGGTCGTCGCCGTCCTGGTGATCGAACGACCTCGCGCCGTCAAACGAGCCTACGTCGCCGACGCCGATGTCGTAACGGATATAACCGCCGATGCGCAGGCAGGTCTCGGTGCCGGGGATGTAGAAGTAGCCCGAGCCGTACACGTCGCAGATCTTGACGTATTCAGCCGGTTCCGGCTCGGCGACGGTCACCGCGTCGGCGGCGCGGGCACCGGAAACTGCGATCAGGGCCGCAGCTGAGCCGAGAAGAAGGCTCTTGATGTTCATTTTCTGACCTCCAGTCAGAATCGAACGGAGGAGAGCGAAAAAAAGCAGCTAATTCTGCTGTTTTCTGTTTTATTTCAAATGGATAAGTGTCTAATTCCGTCAATGCGGCTCTGTCTGCCAAAAGCGTTTGCTGGCGAAGGCCTTGCCGGATCCGGACTTGAAATATCGCTCGAGTTGCCGCGCGTTGGCCTCGGTTTCGACCCCGATATAGGCCTTCAAGGTGACAGGCAGATAAGCCTTGGTCGAAGTCACCTGTCCTAATTGATGCGATTCGAAGCGACGCCGGAGATCGTTTGTCGATCCGACATAGACATCGCCGCTATGGAGCTGCAGGAAATAGACGTACCACATGGTCCCCCTACGCTACTTCGTAGCTTCGGGCGACACTCCCACGCCCAAATGCGGTTCCGGGTGGCCTGCCACCCGAAGCCCGCAGGGCGTAGGGTGGCGGAGAGGATGGGATTCGAACCCACGAGAAGCTTTTGACCTCTACTCCCTTAGCAGGGGAGCGCCTTCGACCACTCGGCCACCTCTCCGTCGCGCCGCTGGATAAAGAAAAGCGCCGGCACAATCAACAAGCCGGCGCCATAATCAGCGAAAAAAGGCCAAGCGGCCGCAGCTCCATGGCCTCAGGTGGCGATTCTGCGGCAATTGCCTGGCAGCCGACTCGCCGGCACGCCGCAATTCGGTCCGCCCTTTGCCGGATTCGCCCGGATTCAGGGCCTCGCCGGCCTCGATGGTTAACGAGAACTTTCGGAGTGAGGCCAAATCGTGTCATTTGTGCAACAACCCCCAAGGATAGCATCCGGACAGCCCTTGCGCCGATACGATCGTGGTTGAACGGCGCCGGCTCATGGGTAAAGGTCACATTCGAAGGAGCGGCGCGGTGCGCATCTTTTTCGGTAGTGGGGATGGGGCAGGGAACGCTGTCCTTCAGCAAAAAATACCCAGACCCGTTTTTTAACTTTTGACTGGAGGTCAGAAAATGAACATCAAGAGCCTTCTTCTCGGCTCAGCTGCGGCCCTGATCGCAGTTTCCGGTGCCCGCGCCGCCGACGCTGTGACCGTCGCCGAGCCGGAACCGGCTGAATACGTCAAGATCTGCGACGTGTACGGCTCGGGCTACTTCTACATCCCCGGCACCGAGACCTGCCTGCGCATCGGCGGCTATATCCGTTACGACATCGGCGTCGGCGACCCCGGCTCGTTCGACGGTGCGAAGTCCGGCGATCACGAAGATGGCGGCGAGCAGGGTACTTTCTACAAGCATGCCCGCTTCACGCTGAAGACCTGGACCGGCCAGGAAACCGAGCTCGGCACCTTGAAGACCTACACCGAAACCCGCTTCAACTTCGCCAACCATGGGTCCTATGCCGTGCAAGACGGTACTGATGGAGCCGGGAATCCCACCTTTGCGCCGAATGCTGCTGGCAACAGCGGCGTCTCGCTGAACTTCGCCTGGATCCAGCTTGGTGGCCTCCGCGTCGGTAAGGACGAATCGGCCTTCAATACGTTCATCGGCTACGCCGGCAACGTTATCCAGGATACGCTGGTTCCCTACGGCGATTTCGACACCAACGTCGTGCAATACTACTTCGACGCTGGCAACGGCTTCTCGGCCGTGGTCTCGCTTGAAGAAGGTTCGGGCGTCGTCGGCACGATCGACAGCTACGTTCCGCATGTTGTCGGCGGCTTGAAGTGGACGCAGGGCTGGGGCGCCATCACCGGCGTCGTTGCCTATGACAGCAACTACGAGGAAGTCGCCGGCAAGGTTCGCCTAGATGTGAACGTCAACGACGCGATCTCGCTGTTCATCATGGGCGGCTACGGTACCGACGACAATTTGTCGGATGGTACCTGGCATGTTCCGGCCGGCGATCGCGGCTTCTACAAGCAGTGGGGCGAGAACTGGGCTGTCTGGGGTGGCGGCACCTACAAGTTCAACGAGAAGACCTCGTTCAACATCCAGGCGTCGTATGATGAATCGAAGGACTTTGGTCTCGCAGCAAACGTTGCCTATAACGTCGTTCCTGGCTTCACGGTCACGGCCGAAGTTGATTGGGCCCATACCGACCACTCGACCTTTGGTAACTGGACTGGCATCGAAGGCAGCAAGAAGAACGCCGTCGGCGGTCTCCTCCGCTTCCAGCGCTCCTTCTAAGGGCTGGACGGCTACAACTAAATCCGGCCCGGGCGTCTCTACGCCCGGGCCGTTTTTATTTTCCGCGGTTGGTCAACGCAAACGAAAGGATGGGGGTAAACGGTAAGCTGACTGAGTCTGTTGGATGATTTTGTGGGATCCGCTGCGGTGGATGGGATCGGCCATAAGACTCGAAAACTCTTGAAAGGACATCTCCAAACGGTTAGGGCTGGACCCATAACCACAGGGGGTGTGGCCAAAAAATGTCGAATGAAGCGGTTCAAGAGGCCGAGGCCTCTGGTCATTTTGCGTTCTTTTCTTCTCAGAATTCGAAGTTCAACTACACGTACAACAAGATCAGAGAAGTAAAGTCGTATCGGATCGGGGAGCTTTTTGCAGCTTATCGAGATATACTCTGGGATGACGGGCGGCATAAATACAATGTCAGCTCCTTCATCGGTGAAATAGACGAGATCCTTCTGGGAGAGCGTTTCAGCACCTTTGACCAGAATACCCTGGACAACCTTATCGGTACATTGCGCCAACGCGGCAACAGCAACGCAACCATCAATCGCAAGATGGCTGCCCTCAGCAAATTGCTGCGCAAGGCACACAAGATGGGAGATATCCACAGCCTGCCCGAGTTCCGCCGCCAGAAGGAGCGGGCGGGACGGATTCGTTTCCTCGAAAGGGACGAAGAGGCGAGGTTGTTCGCGGCTATCAGGAGCCGCAGCGAGGATGCCTACAGGCTTTCCGTCTTCCTGGTCGATACCGGCTGCCGTCTCGGCGAGGCGCTCGGCCTGATCTGGAACGACATTCAGGAACACCGGGTCTCCTTCTGGATCACCAAGTCCGGCCGCAGCCGCACCATTCCGATGACCGAACGCGTCAAGGACGTGATCAAGCTGCCGCCGAACACCGAAGGACGCCGGCCGAAAGGTCCGTTCACCAAGCTCACCCAGGCGCAATACCGTGCCATCTGGAATGAGGCGAAGGCCGAAGTCGGTCTCGGCGCCGACGACCAGGTGGTGCCGCATATTCTGCGTCACACTTGCGCTTCGCGACTCGTTCAGGGCGGTATCGACATCCGACGCGTTCAGATGTGGCTGGGCCACCAGACGCTCTCGATGACCATGCGTTATGCGCATCTGGCCACCAACGATCTCGATGGCTGCGTCGTCGTTCTCGAAAAGCCGCGCAGCGACGAGCAGTCGGCGCGGCCGGCGGAAAATTCGGCGTTTGCATCCCCTCTCACAACGCCGACGCCGGTCCCGTCGTCTCGGAAGGAGAGCGGGTCGGAGCCGGTGAAGGCGCCCCGCAAGCGCTCGAAAGGCAAATAGGCCGGTCGGATCAGCCTCGCCGGCCGATACGGATCTATATTTTAGCGACAAGCCCGAGACTAATGCATGTCGCCCAAAAGTGCGCGGCGGTTTTGGGATAATGACATGCATCAAAACAAAGACTTAAAGCGCGTCGCCTGAATCCGTTTCATCGCGACGCGCTTTAAGTTAGTCTCAGGCTTTACTTTTATTCGACTTGATTTTCGACCCGATCGAGGAATGCCGCTATCTTGTCCGGCAGGTCGCCGGTTTCGAGGAAAGGCGCATGGCCCTGGCCTTCGACGATGATTGCTTCCATGCCGGGATGCCGCTCCTGCATTTCCTTGAGCGTCGCCGCGGACAACAGCTTAGAGTTGGCGCCGCGAACGGCAAGCAGCGGCACGGCGGCTAAAGCGTCGAACTGCGGCCACAAATCCGGCAGCGGCTTGCTGAAATCGACGCCGGCCAGCGTGTCGACCAGGGCCGGGTCGAAATCCGGCACCAGCCCGGCTTCGGTGGCGCGGCAGATTGCAGCCACCATGCGCGCCCAGTCGGCGTCGGTGAGGCTTGGGAAATCGGCGCCATGCGCGCGCCGTTGCGCCGCCACCGCCTCTCCGGATGTCTTCGGTTTCGGCGCCCGGTCCAGATAGGAGCGGATATGGGCAAGACCTTCGGCCTCGATCACCGGGCCGATGTCGTTGAGGACGATGGCCCTCAGCACGGCCGGCTTCAGCGCCCCGAGCACATGGATGATCAGGCCGCCGCGCGAGGTGCCGATGAAGGCGGCCTGTTCGATGCCGAGCGCCGACAGCCCGGCAAGCACATCGCCGGCCTCGACCCCGACATTATAGTGGCCGATATCCGGGTCGTAATCGGATTGGCCGCGGCCGCGGTAATCGAAGGCGATGACCTTGCGCGGTATTTTCGCCTTGCTGGAAAGATAGAGCGCGAGCTCATGGAAGTCGCGGGCATTGCGGGTGAGGCCTGGCAGGCAGACGACCGGCCAGGCATTCGTGTTCGCTTCGCCATAGATTCGGGCATGGAGTTTCAGGCCATCGGGGGCGGTATAGAAGAAGTCGGAGAACTCATCGCTCGCCATCGGAATGCCGCTCCTCGCTGGGATGGCCGACAGCTACAGGCGAGAGCAGGGATCGTCAAATGAGAAGCTCTAACCTTCTCCCCTTGTGGGCCCCTTGTGGGAGAAGGTGGCCTCGCGAAGCGAGGTCGGATGAGGGGTGTTCCAGGGAACGCCAACGTCTCACTTCGCTGGAACACCCCTCATCCGTCTCGGCGCTAAAGCGCCGATCCACCTTCTCCCACAAGGGGAGAAGGGGAAGAAACCCCTCAGCTCCGTCCGTTCACGAGATCCCCCACAATGTCGTATTTGCCTGAAATACGCATCTTGTAGACCTCGTAATTCTCCATCACGCGCTGCACGTAACTTCTTGTTTCCGTGTAGGGAATCCGCTCGATCCAGTCGACCACCTCATCGATCTGCTTGCCGCGCGGGTCGCCGTATTTCGCCATCCACTGGGCGGCGCGGTTGGGGCCGGCATTGTAGCCGGCGAAGGTCAGCACATAGGAGCCGCCGAAGCGGTCGAGCTGCTCGCCGAGGAAGGCCGAGCCAAGCGTCGCGTTGTAGCCGGCATCGGTCGTCAGTCGCGCCTGCGAGAAATTCATGCCGGCCTTTTTCGCCAACTGCTTTGCCGTGCCCGGCATCAATTGCAGCAGGCCGCGCGCACCGGCGCTGGAAATGGCGCCGACATTGAACTCGCTTTCCTGGCGGGCAATGGCATAGGCGAGCGCCTTGCCGGACCCGGAAATATTGGCCGAATCGGGGATGACGCCCAGTGGATGCGACAGCGCGCCGACATCGATGCCGCGCTGGGCGGCGATCTTGCCGACCTTCAGCGCCATGAAATGATTACCCTGCTTTTCGGCCAGCACCGCAAGCAGCGCCAACTCGCCCGGGCTGGTCAACTGCCCGGCAAGGTCGCGGTAGAGCGTCTCGACATAGCGGTCATAACCCGCTTCCTGCAGCCGCTTGATCGCGCTGACCGCTTCGCGGCCGTCAAAGCTCTGGCGGTCGGCGGCGCTCGGCTTCGGATAGACGATGTTGAGGGTCCTCAAGCCTACGCGCTCGCCGGCGAGCTGGCCGTAGAAGGTCGTGCCGTAGCTGGCTGCGCGCGTGAAGTAATCCGTGGCGCTGCCCGGACCGCCGACTTCCGCCGCGCGGCCGAGCCAGTAATAGGCGCGCGACAGCGAGACCGGCCCCTGGGCGAACTGGGTAATGCGCGTGAAGTGGCTGGCGGCGGTCGCCGGATCGTTGAGGCCGCGCAATGCATACCAGCCGGCGTGGAATTCGGCCTCGGCGGCGTTCGGCGGGCTCTCGGCGGCGTGCATGGAGACGATTTTGTAGGCGGTCTTCATGTCGCCCTGGTCGACCAGCTCGCGCGACAACACGCGGCGCTCGACCCACCAGGCATCGGGGTCGACCAGCGAATCTCGATCGGTCGGCGCCTTCATCACGACAGAAGCGGCATCGGCGAATTTCTGCTGCTTGCGCAGATATTCCGCCTCGGCGAAGAAATAGCCGGCCGAGCGCTGCGGCGCCGGCACCGCCTTCAACAGCCTGGCGGCGTTCTTGTCGCCCTTGTCGGCCGCCGACCAGGCATCCGCCAGCGGTTGCGCGCCGGCGAGACCCGCAACGCGCAGCGCCGAGGCCGGCCGGTCGGCATAAAACATCCGCTCCATGCGGGTGCGATGATCTGCCGCCGGGATCAGCGTGCCGAACTCCTTGATGACGGTCGCCTCGTCCTTTGCTTCCAGCTTCTCGGTGCGCCAGAACGGCACCAGCACCGCGCGCGCCGCAGCCTGGTTGCCCAGCGCCACCTGCGAGCGGGCAAGGATGATCACGCCCTCCGGCGTCAGCGGCTGGCTGCGGCCGAAGGCCTGCACAACCACTTGCGGCGGCGGGGCCTCGCGATAGAGCGCGCGCTCGCTGTTCTTGCGCAGCGCGATCGTGCCCGGCCATCCGGGCAGCATCTTGGCCGCATCGGCGATCTCGCCGCTCGGCACCTGGTCGCCGCCGTAGAGTGCGATCGCCCAGGCAAGGATATGCCGGTCGAGCGAGGTGGCGGGCAGCGTGTCGCGCGCATTGCGCGCGCCGGCAATGTTGTTGGCGGCGAGCGCATCGAGCCCGCTCTTCAGTTGCGCTACATCGGGAGTGGTCGACGTCTGGCCCGGCGCCTGCGGCGGACCGGGCATGGGGATGGAAGCCGTCACCCGCACTTCATCGCTGCCGCCGATCGCCACGGTCGGCGTCAGCGCGACGATCGCGCCAAGCAGCGCGAAGATATGAGGCCGCCTCGTCGGCATTATCACAATCCTAGCACATCGTCAGCGGACGCGGGGACTTAAGACCCCCGAACGAGAGCCTAAACTTAGGTCGTGAAGGGCTCGTAAACAAAAGGTTATCGAGGCTGTTCGAATGGCGCTTGCTGGCACTACGCCGATGCTTGCCGCCAAACCATGTCGAGACTATGGTGCGCGGCTTCGCTTTCGGTTAGAAGGCGCGCAGATAAACCGATCGCTAAAACCTGATACGTTCCCGATAGTTCCTAAGGAGTTTGGACGACATGCTGAGAGGCTCGCTGACCGCGCTCGTTACACCGTTCGAAAAGAGCGGGCGCTTCGACGAGAAAGCCTTTCGTTCTTTCATCGAATGGCAGCTGGCCGAAGGCACTAAGGGCCTCGTCCCGGTCGGCACCACCGGCGAGTCGCCGACGCTGTCGCATGATGAGCACCGCCAGGTCGTCAAGGTCTGCATCGAAGTGGCCAAGGGCCGTGTTCCGGTCGTCGCCGGTGCCGGCTCCAACAACACCGAGGAAGCGGTCGGGCTGGTGCAATATGCCGAGAAGGCTGGCGCCGATGCTGCCCTTGTCGTCACGCCTTACTACAACAGGCCGACGCAGCGCGGCCTCTATGCGCATTTCGCCGCCGTTGCCAGGGCGACCAAGCTGCCGATCATCATCTATAACATCCCGCCGCGTTCGGTGGTCGACATGATGCCGGAGACGATGGGCATGCTGCGCCACGACTTCAAGAACATCGTCGGCGTCAAGGATGCGACCGGCAAGGTCGAGCGGGTTTCGGAACAGCGCGCCACCTGCGGCAAGGATTTCATCCAGCTCTCCGGCGAGGATGCCTCCGCCCTCGGCTTCAATGCCCATGGCGGCGTCGGCTGCATTTCGGTCACCTCGAATGTCGCGCCGCGCCTTTGCTCCGAATTTCAGGAAGCGACGCTTTCCGGCGATAGCGCCAAGGCGCTCGAGCTGCAGGATCGGCTTCTGCCATTGCACAAGGCGATCTTCATGGAGCCCGGCGTTTCAGGGTCAAAATACGCCCTGTCGAAGCTGGGCAGGATCGAGAACATGGTGCGCTCGCCGCTGGTCACGGTCGAGGCTTCGACCGCGGAAAAGATCGATGCGGCGATGAAGCACGCCGGCTTGATTAATTAGGGATGAGGCGCCACCTCTCCGCATCATGAATCAAGTCAAAAAAGCCGACCCCAACAACAAGACCGTTGCGGAAAACCGCAAGGCACGCTTTTCCTACGAGGTGCTCGACACGCTCGAGGCGGGCCTGGTGCTGACCGGCACCGAGGTGAAGTCGCTGCGCCAGGGCCAGGCCAACATCCAGGAGAGCTACGCCTCGGCCGAGGGCGGCGAGATCTGGCTGATCAATTCCTATCTGCCGGAATATCTGCAGGCCAACCGCTTCAACCACGAGCCGCGCCGCCGCCGCAAATTGCTGGTCTCGAAGCGCGAGATGGCCAAGCTCTCGCAAAGCGTCGAGCGCGAAGGCATGACGCTGGTGCCGCTCAAAATCTATTTCAACGACCGCGGCCGCGCCAAGCTGCTTCTGGCGATTGCCCGCGGCAAGAAGCTGCACGACAAGCGCGAGACCGAAAAGCAGCGCGACTGGTCGCGCGAGAAGGGCCGGCTGCTGAAGGAGCGCGGCTGAGCGTCGCCTGAAAAAGTCACCGGCCGGTTCTCTGGTCCGGCGCGAACGCACCTTCCGACAGGGGATGGTCTTGGGGAAGCGGATTGTTTTCTGGGGCCTGGCCGGCGTGGTTGTCGCCTGCGCCGTCGCGGCGGCCGCCTTGTTCTGGTTCCGTGGCTTTTCACCTGACCGCGCCGCGTTCCCGATCCGGGGCATCGACGTTTCGCATCACCAGGGCAAGATCGACTGGCGGCGCGTCGCGGCCGACGACGTCGCCTTCGCCATCATCAAGGCAACCGAAGGCGGCACCCATGTCGATACCCAATTCGCCACTAACCTGCGCGAAGCCCGCGCGGCCGGCCTGGCGGTCGGCGCCTATCACTTCTTCACCTTCTGCCGCCCGGGCGCCGATCAGGCGAAGAACTTCATTTCGGCGGTGCCGCCCGGCGAACCGCTTTTGCCACCGGTGGTCGACATCGAGTTCGGCGGCAACTGCCCGCAGCGTCCGTCGCCGCAGCAGCTGAACGCCGAACTTGCCGCTTTCCTCGGCCCGGTCGAGACGGCGTTCGGCAAGCAGGCGATTTTCTATCTGACCGACGAGGCGGCCGACGCCTATTCCGGCGGCATCATCGCGCGTCAGCGCTGGCTGCGCTCATTGGCGATCAGGCCGGGCGGGAACGACTGGATCTACTGGCAGTATCACAATATGGGCCTCGTCGACGGCATCAAAGGCGATGTCGATCTCAACGTCATGAACGGTAGCCGAGAGGCTGGCCGAGTTGTTCGCGCCGACGCCTTGAATCGCCTGGTCCTCTAATCGCTTTTCCGAAGTTTGCCGCACCGCTGAAAGGTTCACGATCCGCCGGGTGCCGGGACGGTCAGACGTTCGCTTGCGATACGTCCCCCAACCGCTGACAAGCCCATCCCGACGGCCATGATCGCAATCGCCGCGAACTGGATCGTCATCGGCGTTTCGCCGAGCACCGCCATGCCGACAATCACCGTGGCGATCGGAACGCCCGGCAGGAACAGCGATGCCGTCTGCGGCCCCAATTGCCGGACGATGTAAGTGTAGAGGAACATGGCTGCCGCGCCGGCCAGAATGCCCTGGATCACGATCTGGCTGACGATCTCCGAGCTCGCCGCGGCATGGAAGTGGCTTGGCGCGAACAGGAAGAGAACCGGCAGCGGCAGGCAAGACAGCAGCACGACGGCAGCCGTCGCCGTGACAGGATCGGCACGCCACTGCCTTACAAGAACGGCATAGGTCGAAAACATCAGACCCGATCCGATGAAAAGCATATCGCCGAAGAGAACGCCGCCGGTGCCGTCACGCGCGGGCGCGATGAACAGCAACAGGCCGGTGACAATCGTGACGACACCGATGGTCCGTTGCCGCGAAGCGCCGTCGTTGAAGACGATGCGTGACAGCAGGAACGAAAAGAAGACGATCGACGCGGGGCAGAGCGCAGCCGCGTGGGCGGCAGGCGCATAGGTCAAGCCCCAATTGATGATCAGCGGATAAGGCAGTCCGGCCAGTGCCGCCAATGCCAGAGCCCGTCGCCGGCCCAGCGCCCTCATGGGTGCGAAGCCGCTGCGCCAGACGATCGGCAGAAAGACCACCCCCGCGCCGCCAAAGCGCAAGGTGGCCAAATCTGTCGCCGTCAGATGCTCCCGGAGGCTGAAGCGGGCGGCGACGAATTGGATGGCGTAGATGCCGATCATGGCGAGGCCGGCGATGATCGCCAGCCTTGGGTTTCCTGAATCCCGTGCGTCTGCCACGACCTGCCACCCCTGTGATGTCCGGGATGGAGACCGTCTCCACCGCTGCGGCGAAAGCGCAGGCTATTGTTCAACCCCCTGCGTTGAAATACGTTCTTTTGGGATGATGATAGTGGAATTCACATTAGAAAGGCAGTTCTGAAGTGAATCCTGAAGTGAGTGATCTCGACGGCGTCGACCGTAATCTTCTTCGGCTGCTGCAAGAGGATGGGCGCCGCACCACGCTCGATCTAGCGGCGCGTGTCGGCCTGTCGCCAACCGGCAC
The DNA here is from genome assembly GCF_033977145.1 of Mesorhizobium montanum. Taxonomy (NCBI): domain Bacteria; kingdom Pseudomonadati; phylum Pseudomonadota; class Alphaproteobacteria; order Hyphomicrobiales; family Phyllobacteriaceae; genus Mesorhizobium; species Mesorhizobium montanum. The sequence goes on from NZ_JAVIJF010000005.1 coordinate 254,413, forward strand.
GAGCCAGCGGGTGAAGCGGCTGTTTCGCGAAGGATTTATCGTCGCGGTCAGGGCCGTGCTCGATCCGTCAAAGATCGGGCGCGGCACGCTTGTCTTCATCGAGGTACGCCTCGATCACACGGCGCCTCATATTTTCGAGCGGTTTGCCGAGGCGGTCACGAAGGCGCCCGAGGTTCTCGAGTGCCATATGGTCGTCGGCGGTTTCGACTATCTGGTAAAGGCGCGCATTTCCGAAATGGCCGCTTATCAGGATTTTCTGACGCGGGTCATCCTGCCGCTGCCCGGAGTGAAGGAGACGCATACCTATGCCTCGATCGGCGACGTGAAGCCGGATGCGCCGCTGCCGGTGTGAGCGGGCGCCGGATCATCAAGGAACCTGAATCTAGTTCTTCAGGAACGCCGCGATCTCCTCGAACACGCTCACGAACATCTCCTGCGTCAGTACGCCCGTATTGGTGTTGTAGCGTGAGCAGTGATAGCTGGAAAACAGCGTGACACCGCCGGTTTCCCGCCGTCCGCCATGGCGGAACGGAATGGATGCGACGCGCTCGCCCAACGCCCGCACCGTCGACTGGTGCGCGATCGAACCCAGCGTCAGGATGGCGCGCAGATTGGGGAAGCGCGCGATGGTCGGCTTGAGGAACGCCCGGCAGGTGGCGATCTCGGCGCCCACCGGCTTGTTATCCGGCGGCACGCAGCGCACCGCGTTGGTGATGGCCGTGCCGACAAGCTCAAGCCCGTCGTCCGGTCGCGCCTTGAACTCGCCCCGCGCCAGGCCCTGCGCGATCATCGTGTCGTAGAGAAGCTCGCCGGCATAATCGCCGGTGAAGGGGCGTCCCGTCCGGTTGGCGCCGCGCAGCCCGGGCGCCAGCCCGACGATCAGCAGGCGGACTGAGTCTTCACCCTCCGGCGGCAGGAAGGTCGGCACCGGCGCGTTGAACCAGCCGGGCTCGCGCTCGCGCCAGGCGGCGATGAAATCATGCAGCCGAGGGCAGAGCGGGCAGTCACGGCTGGGTTCGGGCGAGGATGCGGCGCTCAAGGCCGCCGCTCTCAATAATCGTCCTCGTCGACTTCGGCGGGTTCCGGCCGGCGCGCCGGCCGCTCCGACGGATCGCGGCCGACCTCGCTCTTCAGCGTCATCAGGTCGATGAAATGATCGGCCTGGCGGCGCAGGTCGTCCGAGATCATCGGCGGCTGCGAAGCCATGGTCGAGATGATCGACACCTTGCGCCCGCGTCGCTGCAGCGCCTCGACCAGCGTGCGGAAGTCGCCGTCGCCGGAGAAGATCACATAATGGTCGACGATATCGGCCAGTTCCAGCGCATCGACGGTCAGCTCGATGTCCATGTTGCCCTTGATCTTGCGGCGGCCGGTCGAGTCGGTGAATTCCTTGGCGGGTTTGGTCACCACCTTGAAGCCGTTATAGTCGAGCCAGTCGATCAGCGGCCGGATCGAGGAATATTCCTGATCCTCGACCAGCGCGGTGTAGTAATAGGCTCTGAGCAGATAGCCGCGCTTCTGGAAGCTCGACAGGAGCTTGCGGTAGTCGATGTCGAAGCCCAGCGCGCGGGACGTGGCGTAGAGATTGGCGCCGTCGATGAAAAGAGCGATCTTTTCACGAGGATCGAACATTGAAAAACATTCCTTTCGAAAATTTCTGCCGTCTAAAAGTGTTTGACGAATAGGTCCGAAAATGGGCCTTGGCGCCGTCACATCCGAGATAACGCGAGATTTATGGATATCCAAGGGCGCGCCCTGCATTGCAAGCAATTGTGATCGCGACTATGTGAGCTTCGTCATGGCGCGGTCCGATGATGAGCCGGGCAAAGGCTTGGCAAAGCTGACGTCGTCGCCATAAAGCTTGTATTTCGGCCGCGCCCGCGTTATGGAGCGCGCCAGCTTTCCATCAAATCCATCGCATGAAAGGGGCAGTCCATGGCCCGCGTAACCGTTGAAGATTGCATCGACAAGGTCGACAACCGTTTTGAACTCGTGCTGCTCGCCGGCCACCGCGCCCGCCAGATCAGCCAGGGCGCGCAGATCACCGTTCCGCGCGACAATGACAAGAACCCGGTCATCGCGCTGCGCGAGATCGCCGACGAGATGCTGTCTCCCGACGACCTCAAGGAAGACCTGATCCACTCGCTGCAGAAGCATGTCGAGGTCGACGAGCCGGAGGCCGAGGGCGAGGCGATCGCCGATCAGACCGGCGCGACCGCCGTTGCAGCCGACACCGACGACGCCGAGGAGAACGTCACTTTCGACCGCATGAGCGAGGAAGATCTGCTCGCCGGCATCGAGGGCCTGGTACCGCCGGAAAAGAGCGACGACTACTAAGAGCTTTTGTCCGGGTTGGATCAACCATCCAGGACTTCCGTATCTTAAGTTTCGTGGCTATCTAGAGATGCGTCGCACGCTGGTGCGGCGCATCAATCATTTCAGCACCGCGAGATCCCGCCCATGATGCGTCAGTATGAGCTTGTCGAGCGCGTCCAGCGCTACAAGCCTGACGTCAACGAGGCGCTGCTCAACAAGGCCTACGTCTATGCCATGCAGAAGCATGGCCACCAGAAGCGCGCCTCGGGCGACCCCTATTTCTCGCATCCCCTCGAGGTCGCCGCCATCCTCACCGACATGCATATGGACGAGGCTACCATCGCCGTTGCCCTTCTGCATGACACGATCGAGGACACGACCGCGACCAGGGCCGAGATCGACGAATTGTTCGGCCCCGAGATGGGCAAGCTGGTCGAGGGCCTGACCAAGCTGAAGAAGCTCGATCTGGTCTCGAAGAAGGCGGAGCAGGCCGAGAACCTGCGCAAGCTTCTGCTCGCGATCTCCGAGGATATTCGCGTTCTTCTGGTCAAGCTCGCCGACCGCCTGCACAATATGCGCACGCTCGACCATATGCCCGAGTCCAAGCGCCTGCGCATCGCCGAGGAGACGATGGAAATCTATGCGCCTTTGGCCGGGCGCATGGGCATGCAAGGCATGCGCGAGGAGCTGGAGGAGATCGCCTTCCGCTACATCAATCCGGAGGCCTATCGCGCCGTAACCGCAAGGCTTGCCGAGATTTTCGAGCGCAACAAGGGCGTCCTGCAGGAGATCGAGACGGCGCTGTCGGGCCTGTTCGAAAAACACGCCATCAAGGCGAGCGTGAAGAGCCGACAGAAGAAGCCGTGGTCGGTGTTCCGCAAGATGGAGGCCAAGGCGCTCTCCTTCGAGCAGCTTTCCGACATTTTCGGCTTCCGTGTCGTGGTCGATACCGTCGACGACTGCTACCGCGCGCTTGGCGCCATCCACACCACCTGGTCGATGGTGCCCGGCCGCTTCAAGGATTATATCTCGACGCCGAAGCAGAACGACTACCGCTCGATCCACACCACCATCGTCGGCCCGTCGCGCCAGCGCGTCGAATTGCAGATCCGCACCAGGGAGATGAACAAGATCGCCGAATACGGCGTCGCCGCGCATTCGATCTACAAGGATACGGGCGGTAAGGTGAATGGCGCCGCGCACGCGATCTCCAAGGAGACCAATGCTTATGCCTGGCTGCGGCGCACCATCGAGCAGTTGGCCGAAGGCGACAACCCTGAGGATTTTCTCGAGAACACCAAGCTCGAGCTGTTCCAGGACCAGGTGTTCTGCTTCACGCCCAAGGGCATGCTGATCGCGCTGCCGCGCGGCGCCACGCCGATCGACTTCGCCTATGCCGTCCACACCGATGTCGGCGACACCTGCGTCGGCGCCAAGGTCAATGGCCGCATCATGCCGCTGATGACCGAATTGAAGAACGGCGACGAGGTCGAGATCATCCGCTCCAAGGCGCAGGTGCCGCCGGCGGCCTGGGAATCGGTCGTGGTCACCGGCAAGGCGCGCGCCGCCATCCGCCGCGCCACCAAGAATGCGATCCGCAAGCAATATTCGGGCCTCGGCGCCCGCATCCTGGAACGCGCCTTCGAGCGCGCCGGCAAGACATTCACCAAGGATAGCCTGAAGCCGGTGCTGCACCGGCTGGCGCGCAAGGACATCGAGGATGTGCTGGCCTCGGTCGGTCGCGGCGAGCTGAGCTCCACCGATGTCATGAAGGCGGTCTTTCCCGACTATAAGGACGAGCGCGTCACCGTCGCGGCACCCAAGCAGCGCGAGGAGGGCTGGTCGAAGATCCGCAACGCCGCCGGCATGCTGTTCCAGATGCCCGGCAGTCGAGCCGCGCGCAAGGACAAGGACCAGGCGCGCGACGGCGCGGTGCCGATCCGCGGTGTGCGAGGCGACCTGCCGGTGCGCTTCGCGCCGGAAGGTGCCGTGCCCGGCGACCGCATCGTCGGCATCATCCAGCCCGGAACCGGCATCACCATCTATCCGATCCAGTCGCCGGCGCTGCAGGCCTTCGACGACCAGCCCGAGCGCTGGATCGACGTGCGGTGGGACATCGACGAACGCACCAAGGAACGTTTCCCGGCGCGCATCTCGGTCACCGCCATCAATGCGCCGGGATCCCTGGCCGACATCGCCCAGGTCGTCGCGTCCAACGACGCCAACATCCACACACTCTCGATGGTGCGTACGGCGCCCGATTTCACCGAGATGCTGATCGATCTCGAGGTCTGGGACCTGAAGCATCTCAACCGGCTGCTGTCGCAGCTCAAGGACAATTCGAGCGTCAGCGATGCGCGGCGCGTGAATGGGTGAGTAATAGGTAGTGAATAGTGAATAGTGAATAGTGAATAGTGAATAGTGAAGGAAGGTGATCTCACTACTCACTACTCACTACCCACGGACATGGAGCGAACGATGAACACTGACGAAGTGCTGGGCATTTTCCGCGAGGCCGGCGCCGTTCTCGAAGGTCATTTCATCCTGACGTCCGGCCTGCGCAGCCCAGTCTTCCTGCAGAAAGCGCGCGTCTTCATGCATGCCGACAAGACCGAGCGCCTGTGCAGGGCGCTGGCCGAAAAGATCCGCAAAGCGGTGCCCGGCAGGATCGACTATGTCGTCGGCCCGGCCATCGGCGGCCTGATCCCGGCCTATGAAACTTCGCGCCATCTCGGTGCGCCGGCGATCTGGGTCGAGCGGGAAGGAGGCGAATTCAGGCTCCGCCGCTTCGAGATCGCCGAGGGCTCGCGCGTCGTCATCGTCGAGGACATCGTCACCACGGGCCTGTCGATCCGCGAGGCCATCGACTGCCTGCGCGAGCTCGGCGCCGAAGTCGTGGCGGCCGCCTGCATCATCGACCGCTCGGCCGGCAAGACCGATGTCGGCGTGCCGCTGATCGCGCTTGCCGAGTATGAAGTGCCGGCCTATCCGGCCGACCGCCTGCCGCCGGAACTTGCCGCCATTCCGGCCGTTAAGCCGGGAAGCCGCAACATCTGAGGGTGCATGTCGCCCAAAAGTGCGCAGCGGTTTTGGGGGCAACGACATGCACAAGGCAAAAGCAGAAATGATTGCCGGCATCGACCATTTCGTGCTGACGGTCCGCTCGGTCGAAGCGAGCTGTGAGTTCTACCGGCGCGTGCTCGGCATGCGGCGCCTGGATGAACCGAACCGGCCGACCGCGCTTCTGTTCGGTACGCAGAAGATCAACCTGCACGAAGTCGGCCGCACTTTCGAGCCAAAGGCAAAGACGCCGACGCCGGGGTCCGGCGATTTCTGCCTTGTGGCCGCGGTGCCGCTTGCCGAAATCCAGGCCAGCCTCGGAGCCAATGGCGTGGCGATCGAAGTCGGACCGGTCGAACGGGCCGGCGCGCGCGGCCCGATGATGTCGGTCTATTTCCGCGATCCGGACGGCAATCTGGTCGAGGTCAGCGAGTATCTGGAGTAGCTGCCCACGTGGCTCACCCGAGATCGATCCGCATGGCGCAGCGCTGGTCCGTCGGTAGTCCATGTGCTGCTTCGTCGTGCAACAGCCTCGCCAGCCTCTCGTCGAGTTCGCTGGGTTTCAGGATACGAAATCCACATCGCTGGTAGAATGGCGCGTTCCAGGCGACGTCGCGAAAGGTGGTCAGCGTGATCGCCGCAAGCCCGCGCCGTCTGGCGCCGTCGATCGCCTGTTGCAGCAGGGCGCGGCCGATACCGCGACCCTGACGATCGAGGTGGACGTCGAGTTCCCAGATATGCAGCGCATCCCCCTCGATGCCGGCGCTCAGGAGCCCGACCGGGCGGTCCTGGTCGTCGGCGGCGATCCAGCATGCGCCCGCGGCGATCAGCGCGCGGTGCCGCTCGACGCTCACATTGTCTCCATCGGCGAGCCACGCCAGTTCCGGGATGGCGCGGAACGCTTCCCCGGCCGACTGCTCGATCTGCGGCAGCGCCTCGGCGTCGTCGCCCCGCGCCGGTCGAATGGTGATCATCGGCTCCGTATTTCGGTTCTTTTCCTCAGTTTCGCCAGAATGAGGCTGTTGTTACAGCCCTGCGGCAGACCATCGCGGCGGCGTTTTTGTTGTTACGCGGCCTTGCCGTCGCTATATCAAAGTCTTGTTGCCTTTCTGCGCCATCGAAGCGCAAGATGTGTTGGCGCGACCCGGTGGGCAGGGGCAGCGCGTGTTGGACCGGGAACTGGAACAGAGTGCTTTTTCGACGCCGAGAGCCTGATGGCCTCCTTGAGCGGGTGCGTACTTATCTTTGGCCGCGCCGCTCGTTCTCGCGTTCCGTGCAGTATTTTTCCAAACGCATCCTGCGGCTGAAGGCGACACCGCATTCCGTCGCCGCCGGCGTCGCCGCAGGTGTTTTTGCCTCATTTTTCCCGCTTGGCTTTCACTTCATTGTCGCCGCCGTGCTGTGCTGGATCATCGCCGGCAATCTGGTCGCGGCGGCACTCGGCGCCGTGTTCTTCGGCAATCCGCTGACCTTCCCGCTGCTGTGGGGCGCGTCCTGGGAAACCGGCAAGCTCATTCTGCATGAGCACCTGCCGAAGCATGGGCCGCCCGAGCATCTCGGCGAAATGATGCACAAGCTCTCCTTCGCGAAGCTCTGGCACCCCGTTCTGGAGCCGATGCTGATCGGCGCGGTGCCGCTCGGCCTGATCTTCGGGCTCTTGTTCTACGGCGTCACGCGCTGGGGCATGACCGCGTTTCGCGAGCGGCGCAAGAAGCGCATGGCCGAGCGCGCCGAAAAGGCAAGGCATGGCGGACGGGAAGTGCCGGCGGAATGATCATCGGCATCGGCAGCGACCTGATCGACATCAGACGTATCGAGAAATCGCTGGAGCGGCACGGCCAGCGCTTCGTCCAGCGCATCTATACCGAGGTCGAGCAGGCCAAGTCGGAAAAGCGTGCTGCCCGCGCGGCCTCGTATGCCAAGCGCTTCGCCGCCAAGGAGGCCTGCGCCAAGGCGCTGGGCACCGGGATGGCCGAGGGGGTGTTCTGGCGCGACATGGGCGTGGTCAACCTGCCCAGCGGCGCGCCGACCATGGCGCTGACCGCCGGCGCCGCGGCCAGGCTGGAGAAAATCCTGCCCAAAGGCCACCGCGCGCTGATCCATCTCACCATCACCGATGATTTCCCGCTTGCTCAAGCCTTTGTGATCATCGAGGCGGTGCCCGCCGAACAAGCGCCACATTGATTCCATCTGACCACGGGCGGCATGACGTTGCTCGGCACGCGCCGAGACTCTATACCAACATCGCACAATCGAGGACGACATGAGCGTGGCTGAAAAATCGCAGAAGAAATCCGGCGGGCTTGGTGAAACTTTTTCCGTCATCATCCAGGCTCTGCTGCTTGCGCTCGTCATCCGCACGCTGCTCTTCCAGCCTTTCTCCATCCCTTCCGGCTCGATGCGGCCGACGCTGCTCGAAGGCGACTATCTCTTCGTCACCAAATGGGCCTATGGCTATTCGCGCTATTCGCTGCCGTTCGGTCCCGATCTCTTCTCGGGCCGCATCTGGGGCTCGGAACCCAAGCGCGGCGACGTGGTGGTGTTCAAGTTCCCGCCGGATCCGTCGGTCGACTACATCAAGCGCGTCGTCGGCCTGCCCGGCGATAAGATCCAGATGAAGAACGGCCAGCTTTTCATCAATGACGTCGCCGTGCCGCGCGAAAAGACCGGTCAGATCGACAATCCCGATGTCACCGAGGAAACCCGGCCGATCGACGTCTATCGTGAAACGCTGCCGAACGGCGTCAGTTACGACACGCTCGACATCAATTCCGATTCGATCGGCGACAACACGCGCGAATTCGTCGTGCCGGCCGGGCATTATTTCATGATGGGCGACAATCGCGACAATTCTTCCGACAGCCGTTTCGCCGTCGGCTTTGTGCCGGCCGAGAACCTCGTCGGCCGCGCCAATCTCATCTTCTTCTCGATCGCCGGCAAGGCGAGCCCGCTCGAGATATGGAAGTGGCCGTCGCTGATGCGCGCCGGGCGCCTGTTCCATTTCGTCCACTAAGGTCATGGCGGCCAGCAAGCGTTTGACCGCCGATGCCCTTGCCGAAGCGCTTGTCGAGCGTACCGGCCACGTCTTTGTCGACCGCCAGCGCCTGCAGCGGGCGCTGACCCATGCCAGCGCGCGTTCGATCCATGCCGGCGTCGACTATGAACGCTTCGAATTCCTGGGCGACCGCGTTCTCGGCCTTATCGTAGCCGACATGCTGCTCGCCACCTTTCCCGATGCCGCCGAGGGCGAGCTTTCGCTGCGTCTCAACGCGCTGGTCAATGCCGAGGCGCTCTCCGATATCGCCGAGGAGATCGGCCTGCCGGAACTCGTGCGCGCCGGCTCCGATGTGCGCAACCTGGAAGGGCGCAAGCGCACCAATTTGCGCGCCGATGCGCTGGAATCGTTGATTGCCGTGCTTTACCTGGATGGTGGCCTTGAGACTGCCCGCGCGTTCATCCACCGCTACTGGCAGCCGCGCTCGCAAGCGATCGGCGCGGCGCGGCGCGACGCCAAGACCGAATTGCAGGAATGGGCGCACCAGGCAGCCGCCGGCGCCGTGCCGGCCTACCGCATCGACGGCCGCGAGGGACCGGATCACGACCCGCTGTTCACCGTCAGTGTCAAGGTCGGGTCTTTTGCCCCGGCGATCGGCAGCGGCCGCTCCAAGCGCGAGGCCGAGCAGGCCGCGGCGGCTACTCTTTTGCTGCGCGAAGGCGTATGGAGCGCGGCATGACAGAAACGGATACCCCTGAGACCCACGCGACGCGCTCCGGTTTCGTCGCGCTGATCGGCGCGCCCAATGCCGGCAAGTCGACACTGGTCAACCAGCTAGTCGGCGCCAAGGTGTCGATCGTCACTCACAAGGTGCAGACCACCCGCGCCATCGTGCGCGGCATTGCCACGCATGACAACGCGCAGATCGTCTTCGTCGACACGCCGGGCATCTTCAAGCCGAAGCGGCGGCTGGACACCGCGATGGTGACGACCGCCTGGGGCGGCGCCAAGGATGCCGATGTCGTGGTGCTGCTGATCGATGCCGAGCGCGGGATCAGGGGCGATGCCGATGCCATCCTCGACCGGCTGAAGGACGTCCGGCAGCCGATGCTCCTCGTTCTCAACAAGGTCGACCGGGTCAAGCCGGAGACGCTTCTGGCCTTGTCTGCGGCAGCGAACGAGAAAGTGCCGTTCAAGCGCACTTTCATGGTCTCCGCTCTCACCGGTTCCGGCTGCAAGGACCTGCTCGACTATCTCGCCGAGGCGTTGCCTGCCGGCCCCTGGTACTATCCGGAAGACCAGATCTCCGACCTGCCGATGCGCCAGCTCGCCGCCGAGATCACCCGCGAAAAGCTTTATCTGAGGCTTCATCAGGAGCTTCCCTATTCCTCGCATATCGAAACCGAGAAATGGGAAGAGAAGAAGGACGGCTCGGTACGTATCGAGCAGGTCATCTATGTCGAGCGCGACAGCCAGAAGAAGATCGTCCTCGGCCACAAAGGCGAGACGATCCGCGCCATCGGCCAGGCCGCGCGGATGGAGATCGCCGGCATATTAGAGCAGAAGGTGCACCTCTTCCTGTTCGTGAAGGTGCGCGAGAACTGGGGCGACGACCCCGAGCGCTACCGCGAGATGGGTCTGGAGTTTCCGCACTGACGCATTCGCCCAAAAGTGCGAAGCGGTTTTGGGATAACGACATGCACCAACCGCAAGCAACCATCGACACCGGTCTCGTACGGCGGCTGGTCGACGCGCAGTTTCCGCAATGGCGGGATCTGCCGGTCAGTCCGGTCGTCTTTGGCGGCTGGGACAACCGGACCTTTCACCTTGGCGACGATATGACGGTGCGCCTGCCGAGTGCTGCGCGCTATTCGCTGCAGGTCGAGAAGGAGCATCGCTGGCTGCCGAAACTCGCGCCGTTGCTGCCGCTGCCCATTCCGACGCCGCTGGCCATGGGCGAGCCGGCCGAGGGCTATCGATGGCATTGGTCGGTCTACCGCTGGATCGAGGGCGATACGGCGAAGAGCGTGCGCGTTGCCGATCTCGGCGTGTTTGCGGTCGCGCTCGCCGATTTCCTTGTCGCGTTGCGAGGCATCGATCCAGCGGGCGGGCCAGGTCCCGGCCTGCACAATTTTCATCGCGGTGGACCGCTGAGCGTCTATGACGGCGAGGCGAGGCAAGCCATCGCCGCGCTCGACGGCCGGATCGACGCGCAAGCCGCCACCGCCGTCTGGGACGCAGCACTTGCCGCCACCTGGCACGGTTCGCCGGTCTGGTTCCACGGCGATGTCGCCTCGGGCAATCTTCTGGTCGAGGACCGCCGCCTGAGCGCCGTCATCGATTTCGGCACGTCGGGCGTCGGCGATCCCTCCTGCGATCTGGCGATCAGCTGGACCTTCCTCGAAGGCGAAAGCCGCGAGGCTTTTCGCACCCGCATTGCCGTCGACGACGCGACCTGGGCGCGCGGCCGCGGCTGGACGCTGTGGAAGGCGCTGATCACCGTCGCCGGCCACGACGCCAACCAGGCCGAGGTGACAAGGCAGCGCCAAGTGATCGACGAGGTGCTTGCCGATCACGCAAGGTTTGCGTGAGGCTACGGCAGGCCGTTGGCGAAATGATGTGGGACATGGCTCGTTTGCCCCAATCGTGATAGCATCAAATTGTATCGGGCATAGCCGCGATGGCGGCTGCAATTTCGCGTTGGGCCGTGGGCTATTATCAAGCAGTTTCCAGGATTCGCTTGAAATCGCTCTCGGACACCTTGATCGTTTCGGCCACTGTGGTGGTGCCGTTCGGCGTGATGTTGTATCGATGGGGTTCGTCGCGCGATGGCCCGGGCATGATCGTTTCTTTGATCGTATGCATTCTACACCAGCGGGAATTGGCAGTGGCGTGTCTCGAAAGCCACATTCAGGGTCCAACTTGATTTCACCGCCCAACGGGTGAAAAGCTCAGCTCATGGAATGGCGCGACGAGGGAATCGTTCTCGGCACTCGCAAGCATGGCGAAACCAGCGCCATCCTCGAGGTGATGACGCGTGCCCATGGCCGTCATCTCGGCCTGGTGCGGGGAGGGCGCTCGCGTAGGCAGCAGCCGGTGCTGCAGGCCGGCAATCGCGTCGACCTTTTGTGGCGGGCGCGGCTCGACGAGCATCTCGGCATCTTCCAGGCCGAGGCGATTGAGATGAACGCCGCGCGGCTGATGGACAGCGCGGTCGCGGTCTACGGCCTGCAGACCATGGCGGCGCATCTCAGGCTTCTGCCCGAGCGTGACGCCCATGGCGGCCTCTATGAGGCGCTTGTCGTGATGATCTCCCATCTGGGCGATGCCGATGCCGCGGGCGAGCTGGTGGCGCGCTTCGAGCTGCTTATCCTCGACGAACTGGGCTTCGGCCTCGATCTCAGCCAATGCGCGGCGACCGGCTCACGGCGGGATCTCGCCTATGTCTCGCCGAAATCCGGACGCGCTGTCTCGCGCGAGGCCGGCGCGCCCTGGCACGACAAGATGCTGGCGCTGCCGGCTTTCCTGCAGCGCGGCTCCGGCCTGCACGCCGATCAGGCAGCTCTCGAGGATGCCTTCCGGCTGAGCGGCTTCTTCTTCACCCGCCATGTCTACGAGCCGCGCGGCCTCGGGCCGCCCGACGCCCGCGCCGGCTTCCTCGCCGCATTGCGCCGGCATCATGCGGCAACGAAAGCGATTGCGGGCGAAGCAGGATCGGACGGCAGGCGTGTCTAATCGGTACCGCGACGCTCCAGGAAATCGTCCAACATGGCGCGCTGGCCCTTGAGGATCTTGAGGCCGGCTTCGGGCAGTGAAAACCAGCCGGCTCGATCCACTTCGGGGAACCCCTTCATGCTTCCCGATTTCGGCGGCCACTCCATGGTGAACATGTTGCTCTTGATGGCATTTGCATCGATATCGGCCTCGACGCTCCACGCCACCACGATCTTGCCGCCTGGCTGCTTGTAGCTGCCGAGCCGCTGGAAATCGCCGTCGATGGCGACACCGAGCTCCTCTTCGGCCTCGCGTTTGGCGGCTTTGAGCTCATCCTCGTTGTCGCCGATCAGTCCCTTCGGGATAGACCACGCTGCTTCATCCTTTCGCGCCCAGAACGGTCCGCCCGGGTGGACGAGCAGAAATTCGAACACACCGGCGGTGCGCCTGTGGATCAGCAGGCCAGCGCTTCGCTGCGGCATCGGTCACCTCACGGCATTTCCTTCGATCGCACGAGAATAGCACGAGTATTTCGTGACCGAAGTCACGCGATCTCGCCGGCAAACGCGGGCAGTCGAGGCGGCCTGATATGGGATAAACCGGCAAGTTGCTGGCAATCGGCGACGAAACATGCTCGATCTTGTTAGTCGGCAAGACGCGCTGATTTGGAGCAGCCGTCTCATTGCCGCATTTGTTGGCCACGACTGGTCTGGTTTTGAGGGAAACCGCCATGTTTTTCAGCCTGATCGCCATTGCCGCCGTCATAGCTCTTTTCGTCATCGTTTCACGTCAGCAGAACCGCATCGCGCTGGTCGAGCGCGAGCTCGCCGTCCTGCGCGGCCTGGTGCAGCCGGGGGCGCCCAGCGCTGCCGACGCCGCACAAGAAGGTGTTCCCGAGAAGGCCGGACCGGCCGCGGTCTCTGTCGCGCCATTGGCCGACGACACGGCCGCGGCCGAAGAGATCGTCGCGAAGCCCGAGGCCGTCGAAGGCGACGCCGTGGCTGGCCCCTGGACGAAGGGCAAGACGAGCCCGGCGCAATCCGCCGAGCCGTCCGCACCGCCGCAACCTGCCTCCGTCGCCGAGACGCCCGCGGCGGGGTCGCCCGCGCCCGCAAAGGCGGCGCGCCAGACCGACGTCGAAACGGCGCTGGGCACGCGCTGGGCAGTCTGGGTCGGCGGCATCGCGCTGGCGCTCGGTGGCCTGTTCCTGATCCGCTACACCATCGAGGCCGGCATTTTCGGCCCCGGCGTGCGTCTCACCATGGCGGGCATCCTCGGCCTCGCGCTGATTGCCGGTGCCGAATTCATCCGCCGCACCGGCTTCAAGGTGCCGGTACAGGGCGCCGCCGGCGCCTATATTCCCGCGGTCCTGACCGGAGCCGGCGCCTTCATCCTGTTCGGCACCGTCTATGCCGCGCATGGCATCTACAGCTTCATCGACCCGGCGCTCGCCTTCACCTTGCTAGGCGCCATCGGCATCGCGGCCATTGCCGCTTCCCTTGTGCATGGCTTGGCGCTGGCCGGCATCGGCCTCGTCGGCGCCATGGTCACGCCGGCGCTGGTTTCCTCGCAGGCGCCCAATCCCTGGGCGCTGTTCGTCTATCTGGCGATCGTGCTTGCGGCGACCGCGGCAACCGCGCGCATCCGTGACTGGAAGGCGCTCGTGGCTGCCGCTTTCGCCGGCAGCGGTATCTGGACCGTTCTTTACATGGTCGACGCGCCGGACGTGAACCTCGCCGCCGTCCTGTTCATCAGTCTGGCCACGCTTGCCGTGCTTGCCTTCGTCTGGCTCGCTGGCCGTGACGCAGCTGTGCGCGGCTTCGACTGGCCGTCGATCGTGCCCGGCTTCTTCATCGCCCTGAGCGCGATGGGCCTGTCCGTGGATCCGGCTTTTGCCAGCGCCGGCGATGCCTTGCACGGCGCGGTCCTCTTGGCCGCGCTGGTCGCTGTGCCGCTCTACCGGCCGCGTGCGCTTCCGCTCGTCTTTGCCGCCGGCGTCGCGACGGTGCTGATCTATCTCGGCATCATCCCGCCCGCCACGATCGGGGCGGACGCGCTGGATGTCGGGCTGGACGCTCAGCCCTTCGCGTCGTCCGACACCTTGACTTTCCGCATCGGCATCGCGCTTGGCCTGATCTTCCTCGCCGCGGGCTTCTGGGCGGCACGCCGCCTTGCCGCCACCGCTTCGGTGCGCGCGGCTTGCTGGGCGGCCTGGGGTGTCATTGCCCCGCTGGTCGTGCTCCTGGCGCTGTGGCTGACCTTCGGCGATATCGACCGTGACCTCGGCTATGCGCTGCCGGCGCTGTTGCTGATGCTGGCCTTTGCCGCCGGCGGCGAATGGATCGCGCGCGCCGAGGAGCCGCCGCTGGCCGGCGGCTCGGCCTTGTCATTCGCGCTCGGTGGCGCCGGCGTCGCCGGCCTGCTGATGCTGCACATGGCGTTCGGTTCGGGCTGGACGACTGTGCTTTTGGGTGCAGCAGCGGTCGTCCCGGCGCTGGCCACGCGCTGGCGGTCATACCCCGTGCTGGGCTGGATCGCGGTGGGCGCGGCGGTTGCCGTGCTTGGCCGTATCGCCTTCGATCCGACCATCGTCGGCGCGGCGTTTCTGTCCAGGACGCCGGTCTTCAACTGGCTGCTGCCGGGCTACGGCGTGCCGGCGCTCGCCTTCGGCTTCGCAGCCTGGCAACTCGCCCGCACCACCAACGGCCGGCCGCGCCTTGCCATGGAGGCTGCCTCGGCGCTGTTCGCGCTGCTCACCATTGCCATGTTGGTGCGCCACGCCATGCATGGCGGCGTCATCGACACCGGCACCATGACGCTTGCCGAACAGGCGATCTACACGCTGGTCGCGCTCGGCGCCGGCGCCATACTGGTCGCCATCGACATGCGCTCGCCAAGCTCGGTTCTGCGCTATGGGTCGATGGCTGCCGGCGTGGTCTCAGCCGGCTTGATCGCCGTTCAGCATTTCGTGGTGCTCAACCCGCTGCTGACCGACGAGTCGACCGGTACGATCCCACTCTTCAACCTTTTGTTCCTCGCCTATCTGCTGCCGGCCATAGCCGCCGGCGCGCTGGCGCTCTATGTCCGCGACAAGCGTCCGAGGTGGTACGCGGCGATGCTGGCATTGATCGCCTCGCTGCTTGCCTTCGCCTATGCGACGCTATCGGTGCGCCGCCTGTTCAAGGGCGAGTTCATCGCCTTGTGGAGCGGGCTCGGCCAACTCGAGACCTACACCTATTCGGCGCTCTGGCTGGTCATCGGCGTGGCGCTGCTCACCGCCGGCGTCTGGCTGAAATCGCAGGTGCTGCGCATCGCGTCCGCGGTGCTGATTGCGGTCGCGGTGGTGAAGGTCTTCCTCTTCGACATGTCGGAACTGGAAGGCGTACTGCGCGCTCTCTCCTTCATCGGTCTGGGTGCTGTGCTGATAGGCATCGGCCTGTTCTATCAGCGGCTCTTGACGCGGGCGGCGAGGGCGACCTGATGGCTCAACCTTGTTTGAATATCCAAAATGGAATATATGAATATTCGATTGGAGATATTCATGCCGCTTTACATTCGCGATGACGAGGTCGACGCTCTGGCGACAAAATTGCAGCGCGAGACCAATGCTTCGAGCAAGACGGAAGCCGTACGAACCGCGCTTTTGCATGAGTTGGAGCGCAATCGCGCTCGAAAGCCGCTGCGAGAAAGAATTGCTGTACTGCAGGCGCAGGCAGCCTCTGCATTGGGACCGTTCGATCCTGACTTCGACATGAAAGCGTTCACGGACGAGATGTGGGAGGATTGATGTTCGTCGATGCGTCGGTGATCGTTGCAATCCTCGCGAAGGAACCCGGCTGGGAGGAATTGCTGAAACGGATTCTCGATACCACGGGTCCGATTCATCTTTCAGCCCTGGTCAGGGTCGAGGCGACAATGGCATTTGGCCGACTGAGCGCAGGGACCAAAAAAAAGCCGAGCCCCGAAATGCTGTCGGCGGCACGCGATCTGGTGGACACCTTCATCGCCGAAATTGATGCTCGCAATGTGTCTGTCGACGAAGACATCGGCACCCGAGCCTTGGATGCCAGCATTCGCTACGGCAAGGCGGTCGGCCATTCGGCTGACCTTAATTTCGGAGATTGCTTCGCTTACGCCTGCGCCAAGGCGCTCGACGTTCCGCTGCTCTACAAAGGCGGCGATTTCCTGCAAACGGATTTGGCATAAATCTTAACGTCGACAACCGGATAGCCGGGAATAAACCGGCTTCCGCCGTCGTTATTCACGTGCTTGGGTAACCGCAGCGGTTGGGCCGCTTCGCTCTGACTGCTTGCACCGCGCCGGAAAGGCGCGTTCTATCAGGACGGAAAGCGACCTCGAAACAAGCGGTCATGGACGACAAAAAGGCAGCGATCCTGAGCGAAATACCGCGGTTGCGGCGCTATGCGCGCTCGCTGCTGCGCGAACGGGATTCCGCCGACGATCTCGTCCAGGATTGCCTGGAGCGGGCTCTCGTGCGGCTCGACAACTGGCAGACTGGCGAGAGCCCCCGGAGGTGGCTGTTTACGATCATGCATCACTTGTTTATCGACCAGATGCGGAAGGTCAACCGGCGCGGCGAGGCGGCGATGCTGCCTCTCGAAGCCGGTGAAGCCCAGGCCGCGCCCGCCGATCAGGTCGAGACCATCGCCTCGCGCGAGATCATGGATGCCTTGCAGGCGATCAGCCCCGATCGCCGCGCGGCACTGGTCATGGTCGCCATCGAGGGCTTTTCCTATGCCGAGGCCGCCAACATCCTCGGCGTGCCGGCCGGCACGCTGATGTCGCGCATCGCGCGCGGCCGCGAGGAACTGCGCGGTCTGCTCGACGACTCGTCGCGCCGCCGCTCGATAAGGGTCGTCGAGAAATGACCCGGCGCGATTTTTCCGAACGCGATATCCATATGGCCCTCGACGGCGAGCTGCCGGGCGACGAGCGCATGGCTTATGACGCCTGGCTCGAGGCCAATCCCGAGATGAAAGCAAGATCCGCGCGCTACATTGCCGATCGCGCCGCCATGCGCGCCGCCCTGGCGGGCGTGATGGACGAGCCGGTGCCGGCGAGGCTGCGGCAGGCAGTGTTTGGCCAAGCGCCCGCGAAGGCGCCTGCCTGGCGCTCGCGCTGGTGGCTGTCGGCTGCCGCTGCCGTGGTGCTGGCGGTCGGTGGGTTCGGCGGCTATGTCGCCGGTATCGACAGCGTCGACCGTGGCGGCGACGGCGACGACCAACTCGCCGAGCAGGCGATCGCCGCCCATGTCATCTACGCCGCCGAGAAGCGCCATGCCGTCGAGGTCCCGGCGAGCGACAAGGATCATCTCCAGGCCTGGCTGTCGAACCAGATCGGGCTGAAGCTGGTTGCGCCCGATCTGGCGGCCGAGGGCTTCGAACTGATGGGCGGCCGGCTGCTGCCGGCCGGTGGTCAGGGCAAGGCGGCGATGCTGCTCTACGAGGATGCCAAGGGCGAACGCATTTCGCTCTTCGTCACCGCCGAATCGTCCGCGACGTCCAAGGGCACCTATACGGCCGAGGCAGGCAGTCCGGAGGCGGTTTACTGGCTCGACAAGGGTTATGCCTGCGCCGTTGTCGGCTCGCTGCCGCCGGAGCGGCTGTCGGATGTCGCAAAGAGCGCCTATGGCCAGCTCCTAGCCGGCATATCGAGCTGAACCGGCTGCGTTTTTCGGCGGCCGGCAGTCCTTAGAACGGCAATTCTGTTTAAACAGTTTGCCCTTTCCTGCCGCCGCGCAACCTGTCACAATTCGGCCCAAATCAAGGAGCGATAGCGCTTGATGAATACCGGCGGTTCGGCCGGTGTTTGCGACACATCCGCCGGGGCCGTTTCCACAATCCAATCGAGGTTTTCCCAAGCCCGCATGCCTGCCGAGATTCGAAAGGCCCGCGCGTCAGACGTCGATGACCTCGCCGCCATCGAGAAGGCTGTCTTTCCGGGCGACAGGCTCTCGCGCCGTTCCTTCCGCCAGTTCATCGAACGCGAAACCGCCGAGATGCTGGTGGCCGAGAACGAGGGCCGCGTCGCCGGCTATGCGGTGGTGCTGTTCCGCAAGGGCAGCGGTGTGGCGCGGCTCTACTCCATCGCTGTCGGCCCTTTCTTCAGCCGGCTCGGCCTCGGCCGTCTTCTGCTGGCGGCTGCCGAGGACGCGGCCTTCGAGCACGACCGGCTGCTGCTGCGCCTAGAAGTGCGCGAGGACAATGATCGCGCCATCCGCATCTACGAGCGGGCCGGCTATCGAAAACTGGGCCGCGAGCCCGACTATTACGAGGATGGCGCCACGGCGCTACGTTACGAAAAGACGCTGCGCGGCGACACGCCGACGGCGACCAAAGTTCCGTTCTACCAGCAGACCTGCGAATTCACCTGCGGCCCGTGCTGCCTGATGATGGCGATGGCCAATTTCGACGGTGGCTTCGTGCCCGATCCGGTGATGGAAATCCGCTTGTGGCGCGAGGCCACCACCGTCTTCATGATGTCGGGCCCGGGCGGCTGCGAGCCTTTCGGCCTGGCGGTCTCCGGCTACGAGAGCGGACTTGCCGCCGAGATATTCGTCTCCTTCTACGGCGCGCTGTTCCTGCAGTCGGTGCGCAGCGAGGACAAGCGCCGGGTCATGGAGCTCGCCCAGGTCGATTTCCGCCGCCGCGCCGAACTTTACGGCATCCCCGTCAATTACCGTCCGTTCGGCATTGGCGACATCCGTGACGCTCTGGCCGAGGGCAAACTGGTGGTGGTGCTGATCAGCGGCTTCCTGATGTTCGGCAAGAAGGTGCCGCATTGGGTGCTGGCCATCGGCGACGATGGCGACCATATCCTGATCCACGACCCGTGGGTCGAGGATGAAAGGCAGGAAACGATTCTCGATGCCGCGAACATTCCGGTGCCCTACGACATCTTTATGAACATGGCGCAGTTCGGCCGCGACGGCTTGCGCGCCGCCATCACTCTGGGAAAACGCTGAGACAATGACCTGGGTCATCTTAACAGGCAGGCAGAACGATCTCGATCAGGTGGCCACACCCCACAAGATCATCACCAACCGCGACTACCTCGCGCATCCGGCGCTGTTCCGCGGCCAGCGGCCGAAGGTGATCAACCTGTCGAACAATTACGGCTATCAGAGCCGAGGCTACTATGCCTCGCTGCTTGCAGGCTCGCGCGGCCACAGGGTGATCCCGACCGTCGAGACCATGATCGACCTCTCGGAGCGCAAGCTCTACGAGCACGCGCTGCCCGAGCTCGAGCTCGCACTCAACAAATGCCGCAAGGACCTCGGCGGGACTTTTCCGGCGAAGGCCGCGATCTTTTTCGGCATCGGCCCGTCGAAAATATGGGACCGTTTCGCCAAGCTCTTGTTCGACTGGTTCCGTGCTCCGGCGCTCGAGGTCCATATCAAGGACAGCGCCGAATGGGCCTCGATCCGCAAGATCGGCTTCCTGCCGCTCGCCCGCATGACCGAGGACGAGGAAGAATTCTTCCTGCAATGCCTGGACACCTACACCAATCGCGAATGGCGCGACACCAAGGGCCGCACGCCGGCGCGCTATACGTTTGCGACGCTGGTCGACCCGCATGAGGAACTGCCGCCGTCGGAGATTTCCTCGCTGCGCTATTGGGCGAGGATCGCCGAGAAGATGGGCGTCGAAGTCGAGCCGATTACCAGGAAGGATCTCGCCAAGCTCGCCAATTACGACGCACTGTTCATTCGCGAGACCACATCGATCTCCAACCATACCTACCGCTTCGCGCGCCGCGCCCAGCAGGAAGGCATGCCGGTGATCGACGATCCGCTGTCGATGATCCGCTGCACCAACAAGGTCTATCTCAACGAGCTGATGACCTACAACAAGGTGCCGGTGCCGCCGACGGTGATGATCGCCGGCACGTCCGACTTCGAGGTGGCGGCGCAGGCGCTTGGCTTCCCGCTGGTTCTGAAGATCCCGGATTCGTCCTTCTCGCGCGGCGTCAAGAAATGCGAGAACATGCTCGAGCTGACCAAGCTCGCGACCGAGTGGCTGGAAGATTCCGATCTGCTGATCGCGC
This sequence comes from Mesorhizobium montanum, assembly GCF_033977145.1. Lineage (NCBI taxonomy): Bacteria > Pseudomonadati > Pseudomonadota > Alphaproteobacteria > Hyphomicrobiales > Phyllobacteriaceae > Mesorhizobium > Mesorhizobium montanum. The sequence continues at coordinate 274,565 of NZ_JAVIJF010000005.1, forward strand.
AGAAATTCATTCCGACCGAATATGACTGGCGCGTCGGCGTGCTCGGCGGCCAGCCGCTGTTTGCCGTCCATTATCTGATGGCCAAGAAGCACTGGCAGATCGTCAACCACAAGGCCAGCGGCAAGCCGGACCAGGGCGGCATAAAAACCTTCACGCTGAAGCAGACGCCGCCGCATGTCGTCGAGACGGCGGTCCGGGCGGCAAAGTGCATCGGCGACGGCCTCTACGGCGTCGACCTCAAGGAAACCAAGGACGGGGTCTTCGTCATCGAGGTCAACGACAATCCCAATCTCGACCATGGCTGGGAGGATTCCGGCGAGAAGGACGAGCTCTGGGTGCGACTGACGCAATGGTTTCTGGAGCGCCTGGAGAGACCAGATAAGTAGCGGCCGGAGAAGTAATCGTCTGCATTGAGGGAAGAGAATGCTGTTTTTCGTGATCGAGGATTATCGCGGCTGCGATCGTAAGGAAATCTACCGCCGCTTCCGTGAGAGTGGCCGGCTGAAGCCCGACGAGCTCATCGTCCATCACAGCTGGATTGCTGGCGACATGAGCCGTTGCTTCCTGCTCGTGGAAACTGACGACGTCACAATCCTGCAGCGCTGGGCGATCGAGTGGAACGATCTGGTCGAGTTCGAGATCGTACCGGTGGCGACCAACAAGGATATGGTCACGGCCTTGGCCGGACACCTTTGAGCGGGCTTATCTTGATCGCCATTTTTCAAATTGACAGGGCGTCGAGCACCGGTGACTTGACCGCGCGCCGGCATTCCTCGATCAGCCATTCACGGAACGCCGCCACGACATCGCGCCTTGCGCTGCGCTCAGGGATGGTCAGGCAATAAGGCTGGCGCAACTTCAAGGATCGGGCACCAGGCCGGACCAGCCGGCCGTCTTCCAGCGCCTGCGCGCAGTAGACGCCTTGCGCCAGCGCCACGCCCAGTCCTGAAATGGCCAGATCGAGCGCTGCCCGCGACGAGTTGGCCGAAAGGCCGCGCTGTGTCGCGCGGCCCGGCTCGCTCCCCGCCGCCTCGAACCAGTTGCGCCAGGATGGAAAGGATGCACCGGTCGGTCCCCAATCGGTGTGAACGAGCGGCAGGCCTGCAAGGCTGTCGGATTTGATCGCGCCGGCGAGCATCGGCGCGCAGACGGGGTAGACGGCATCCCTGACGATCTCCTCGGTCGGATGCTCCCGATAATGCGGACCGTAAGAGAGGCGGATGTCGATCAATTCATGATCGAACGGCACCGGATCGTCATCGCCCCTGAGCGATATGTCGGCGGCGCCATGGCCGGCAACAAAGCCGGCGAGGCGCTCCGAGAGCCAACCCATCGCCATGGAGGGCGGCACCGAGACGACGAGCCTTGGCGGGAACGCATCGCCGCCGACATCGCGCGCGACACTGCCGATTTCCCGGAAGGCCATGCTGAGCCTCGGCAGCATCTCCACCCCGGCCTCGGTAAGCACCGCGCGGCGGTTGACCCGGTGGAACAGTCTTCGCCCCATCTGCTCCTCGACGGTGCGGATGAGCTGGCTGACGGCGGCGGCCGAGACCGACAGCTCCTCCGCCGCGGCCGCAAAGCTGCCTGTCCGCGCCGCCGCTTCGAAGGCCTGAAGTCCGCGCAAGGAGGGAAGGGCGACCATGGCGATCCAAAGATAAGGTAGCCTTATCTATTTTGCAGAAATCCTCGTTTTTCGAAAGGTTTATTTCTGGGTATCGTAGTTTCATGAACGCAATCGATCGGCACGAAACCGTCGACCATCGCCACGTGATAGCCTCGCTGACGAATGAGGAGCGCGGCCGGCTGACCGGCAAATCGGATGGGCCGGGCCTTGTCCAGCTTGCTCTGCATCTCGGCGCGATCATCGTTCTTGGCCTGCTGATCGCGGCACAAGTGCCGTTCTGGCCGCTGCTGATGCTGCCGCAGGGCGTCCTCATCGTGTTCTTGTTCACATTGCTGCATGAAACCGTGCACAGGACGGCGTTCGAAACGCAGCGGCTGAACGATGTGGTCGCGCGTCTCTGCAGCCTGGCGGTCGCGCTGCCCGCCGACTGGTTCCGCTTTTTCCACTTCGCCCATCACCGCTTCACCCAGGACCCCGAGCACGATCCGGAACTGGCCTTCCCGAAGCCCGAGACCTTGCGGCAATACATCGTCCATGTCTCCGGGCTGCCGGTGTGGTGGGGCCATTTCAAGACGCTCTACACCAATGCGACCGGCGGCTGCCGGGACAGTTACGTGCCGCCAAAGGGCTTGCCGAAAGTAAAGGCCGAGGCGAGGGCGATGATCGCCTTCTACGTCGTCCTGCTGGCGCTTGCCGTCTGGTTCAAGGCATCCGTGCTGCTCTATGTCTGGATCGTGCCGGCGCTGCTCGGCCAGCCCTTCCTGCGGCTTTATCTGCTGGCCGAGCACGGCCGCTGCCCTTTCGTCGCCAACATGCTCGAAAACACCCGCACGACACTGTCCAACTGGTTCGTGCGCAAGCTCGCCTGGAACATGCCTTATCATGCCGAGCACCACGCCTATCCCGGCGTGCCGTTCCACCAACTGCCGGAATTCCACCGGTTGATCGAGCGCCATCTCAAGGTGGTCGAGCCCGGCTATGTGAGCTTCCACGAGAAATACATCGAGACGCTGCGCTGATTGGCGAGGGCTGGACGTCAGCCTGACTGGCGCTGCAGTGTCTGCGAGCGCAGCAGCCGGGTCATGTCGGACGCCTTGGCCGGCACGCCGATCAGATAGCCTTGCGCCTCGCCGCAGCCGGCTTTGCGCAGCATGTCGAGCTGCGCTTCGGTCTCGACCCCTTCGGCGGTGACGGTGATGCCGAGCTCGGCGCCGAGCCCGATCACCGTGCGCACGATCGCCGCCGTGTCGCGCTTGTCGGAGTCGCGGATGAAGGAGCGGTCGATCTTGATCTTGTCGACGGGGAAGCGTCGCAGATAGCCGAGCGAGGAATAGCCTGTGCCGAAATCGTCGAGCGCGATGCGCACGCCGAGACCGCGCAATTGGCTCAGCGTCTTCAGCACCGCGTCGCTTTCATCCATCATCACCGTTTCGGTGATTTCGAGCTCCAGGCGGTTGGCCGGCAGGCCGGAAAAGGCAAGCGCCGAGATCACGCTACGGGCGAAGCCGCCGCTCTTGATCTGCGCGGCCGAGACATTGACGGCCATGTGCATGTCCGGCGGCCAGTTCGCTGCCACGTTGCAGGCCTTGCGCAGCGCCCAGTCGCCGAGTTGCACGATCAATCCCGTCTCCTCGGCGACGGCGATGAAGTTTTCCGGCGACACCAGCCCGCGCGACGGCGAGCGCCAGCGCATCAGGGCTTCCGCGCCGACGATTTTGCCGGAGCCGATGTTGAGGATCGGCTGGAAATCGAGCTCGAATTCGCGCTTGGGGAGTGCCGCTTCAAGATCGACCTCGAGCGCCCGGCGCTCCCGCATCAGGGCATCCATGCCCGGTTCGAAAAAGCGATAGACATTGCGCCCTTCGCTCTTGCCCCGGTAGAGCGCCATGTCGGCGTTGGTGAGCAGCGTATCGGCATCATGCCCGTCGCCGGGATGGAGCGCGATGCCGAGACTCACGCCCACATGCATTTCGCGCCCCTTGTCGCGATAGGGCTTGCCGATGATCTCGACGATGCGCTTGGCGAGCTTTTCGGCGTCGGCGGCGCTCTTGATGCCGAACTGGATGATGGCGAACTCGTCGCCACCGAAGCGCGCCACCACGTCCTTGCTGCTCCGCACGGCGTGCTGCAGCCGCTTGGCAACGCACTTCAGCAGCCAGTCCCCGGCCGGGTGGCCGAATGTGTCGTTGACGGCCTTGAAGCGGTCGAGGTCGAGCGAGAAGATCGCCAGCGGCCTGGCCTTGGGCTCGCCAAGCACCTGGTCCAGCCGTTCGCGAAACATCGAGCGGTTGGGCAGATTGGTCAGCGTGTCATGATGCGCAAGATGGGTCATGCGCTCTTCGGTGCGCCGCCGTTCGGTCACGTCCTCGAAGGTGGCAACCCAGCCGCCTCCGGCGAGCGGCCGGCGAGAGACAAAGAGCGTGCGGCCGTCGACAAGCTCGCGATAGCTCGAACGCGACTGGCCCGCCTCCAGGGCCGCTTTCGTCTTTCCCACCTCGACGTCGACTTCAATAGGCACGAAGATGCCGAGACGAACGAGTTTCTCCAGCATCTGGCTGTGCGTCATGCCAAGCGCGAAATCCGCGGCCTTGGCGTTGCACAGGTCCAGGAAGCGCTGATTGCGCACGATCAGGCGGCCCTGAGCGCTGTACATCAGCAGGCCTTGCGACATGTTGGCTAAAGCGGCGTCGAAGCGGCGGTGCTGCTCTTTCAATTCCGCTTCGGCGCGCCGCTGTTCGGTCACATCCTGGTAGATCGACACCCAGCCGCCAACGGCGATCGGCCGGTGCGAAATGACGATGATGCGCCCGTCCGACAGAACTTCCTCATAGGTCGAAGGTTTGGCGCCGTCGATGTAAGGCTTGCGGATAGCATAGAGCTCGCTGGCGCTCTGCGAAGCGACGCCGATGTCGACGCTGTGCTGCAAGATGTCGAAGAAGCGAATGCCAGGCTTCACCACTTTGGCGTCCAGGTTGAAGATGTCGATGTAGTTACGGTTGCAGATGATCACCCGCTCATCGGCGTCGAACATGCACAGCCCATGCGACATGTTCTCGACAGCGGCCGAGAAACGCTCGTTTTGCGCGCGCAGTTCCTCCGCTATTCGCCGCGCCGGACCAATGCCGGCCGCCTTCCGCCGGCCAGCGGCCGAACCAGTCTTGACATGTGCGCCAGGCATGAAGCACGCCTTCGGACGGTAACCGAACGCAATACTGTCCTAGTCGCTGGTTAATTTAGCGTTCTTTTATGGGACTGAATTCACGACAAGCGAAGACTGGCGCCCGCCTTCCAGCGTCTTGAAACGCTTGAGAAAAGCCGTCTGCGCCCAGGTCACGGATTTTGGCGTGAAGTCGAAACGATCGGCGGAGAAGCCGCGCGGCCGGCCGAAATACTCGGTCGCCTCGGCGGTCGAAAAGCCGGCAAGCAGCGTCGCCTCGTAATAGGCGGCGATCTGGTCGGCGCGCTTGATGTCCTTGTGCAAGGTCGCGGCAAGCTCCGCCGGCAGCGAGAAGCGCAGATGGATGGCGTGCTGCAGGCGCAGCTCGCAGTCCTTGTAGGAACCGCCCATGACCGACTTGAAGGGTGAGATCATATCGCCGATGACATATTCCGGCGCGTCGTGCAGCAGCGCGGCGAGCCGCGCCTCGGCCGTGGCCTGTGGCGCCAACTCGCCATAGAGCGCCTCGACCAGCAGCGAATGCTGCGCCACGGAAAAAGCGTGATCGCCGCTGGTCTGGCCGTTCCAGCGGGCAACGCGGGCAAGGCCGTGCGCAATGTCGGCAATCTCGATGTCGAGCGGCGATGGATCGAGCAGGTCGAGCCGCCGGCCGGAAAGCATGCGTTGCCAGGCGCGCGGCGGCGCGCCGGCCCGGTCGGCCGCCATCAAGCCTCCTCCGCGCCGACCGCGTCCCGTGGGAAGGAGAACTTCGCCCATGCGGGAATCGCGAGCGTTACTGGAACCTCGCCCGCCAGGATTGCCTCGCCGGCATCGAGCGCCGCCTTGACGCGGTCGATGCGGGCGATGGCAAGACCGGTACGGTCGCCGGCAGAACCGAGCGCGCCCACCGGCCGGCCGGCAATTGTGAGCTCGGTTCCCGAAGCGGGCAGGGGGCTGTCGGCCGATGCGATCAGCACACGTCGACGCGCGGTGCCGCGGTGCTGCATGCGTGAGACCACTTCCTGGCCGATGTAGCAGCCCTTCTTGAAGCCTACGCCGCCGGTTTCGTCGAGCAGCACGTCGTGCGGGAAGGCATCGCCGAGCTGGTAGTCGCTGCCGCTCTCGGCGATGCCGTTGGCGATGCGCAGGGCCTGCCAGGCATTCGCATCGGCACCGTCCTTTGCTTCGCCGCCATAAATACGCCTTACCGACACATCGCGGAAGCGCATGTCGGCGAGCGCCGTTGAATCGGAAGGTGAGGCGGTTGAATCATCGCCCCATGCGACCGTGACAAGCGCCTGGTCCTGCTTGGCAATATCGGCCTTGGCCCTCAGCCGGTAAAGCATCAGCCGACGCATGAAATCGTCGGCGATGTCGGCGCGGCATTCCAGCTGGAAACCGTGATCGCTGGCGCGCGAGATCAGGAAATCGTACAGGATCTTGCCTTGCGGCGCCAGCAGCGCACCGGGCTTTGCCTGGCCGGGGCCAAGTGTGTCGAGATCTGTGGTGAGGATGTTCTGTAAGAAATGCTCGGCCTCGGGGCCTGACACGGAAATGAGCGAGCGGTCTTTGAGTTGGGCAAAGGGCATGAGCGTAAAATCGGCCTGATCTTGCAAAACGTTTGGTCATTACGTAAGCCGGCCACACTCCCCCCGCAAGAGATTGGACCTGCCCATGGCAACCACCTTCGACCTCATCCTGACAGGCGGCACGGTGGTCAACCATGACGGCGAGGGTTTTCGCGACGTTGGCGTCAAGCATGGCCGCATCGCGCGGATCGGCGATCTTAGCCAGGCCTCGGCCGGCGAAACCATCGACTGCACGGGCCTGCACATCCTGCCGGGCGTCGTCGACAGCCAGGTGCATTTCCGCGAGCCGGGGCTGGAGCATAAGGAGGATCTCGAAACCGGCTCCCGCGCCGCGGTGCTCGGCGGTGTCACCGCCGTCTTCGAGATGCCCAACACCAATCCGCTGACCACCAGCGAGGCGGCGCTTGCCGACAAGGTGCGCCGCGCCACCGGCCGCATGCATTGCGACTTCGCCTTCTGGGTCGGCGGCACGCGTGACAATGCCGGCGATGTCGGCGAACTGGAACGGCTGCCGGGAGCGGCCGGCATTAAAGTATTCATGGGTTCGTCCACCGGCGACCTTCTGGTCGAGGACGACGAGGGCGTCGCTTCGATCCTCAGGAACACCCGCCGCCGCTCCGCCTTCCACTCGGAGGACGAGTTCCGCCTGCGCGAACGGATCGGCGAACGCATCGAGGGCGATCCGTCGTCGCATCCGGTCTGGCGCGACGAGATCGCGGCACTGCGCTGCACCGAGCGCTTGGTGCGTATTGCAAGGCAGACGCGCGCGCGCATCCATGTGCTGCACGTCTCGACGGCCGAGGAGATCGTCTTCCTCGAACAGCACAAGGATGTGGCGACCTGTGAGGCGACGCCGCATCATCTGACGCTGAGCGCCGACGACTATGCGCGGCTGGGCACGCTGATCCAGATGAATCCGCCGGTGCGGGCCTCGCGCCACCGCGACGGCGTCTGGCATGGCATTTCGCAAGGCATCGTCGATGTCCTGGGGTCCGACCACGCACCGCACACGCTGGCCGAAAAGGCAAAGACCTATCCGGCCTCGCCGTCGGGCATGACCGGCGTGCAGACGCTGGTGCCGATCATGCTCGATCATGTGAATGCCGGCCGGCTCACTCTGCAGCGCTTCGTCGACCTTTCCAGTCACGGCCCGCAGCGCATCTTCGGCATGGCCAGAAAAGGCCGCATCGCCGCCGGCTACGATGCCGATTTCACGGTTGTCGATATGAAGCGGCGCGAGACCATCACCAACGCCCAGGCCGGCTCCAAGGCCGGTTGGACGCCCTATGACGGCAGGCAGGTGACCGGCTGGCCCGTCGGCACCATCGTGCGCGGCAGCCGCGTCATGTGGGAAGGCGAGATCGCGACACCCAGCCAGGGCAGGGCGGTGGAGTTCTCCGAGGCGCTGCCGGCCTAAAGCGCGTCGCGATGAAACGGATTCATGCGACGCGCTTTAAGTCTTTGTTTTGATGCATGTCGTTATCCCAAAACCGCTGCGCACTTTGGGCGACATGCATTAGGCGTTATTGGATTTCTTAAATGCTCTGCATTATGTTCAGAGGGCTATGACCGCGAATATTGCGCCGATCATTCCTGCAGAATTTCCCGAACTCCAGGCACTCGCTTGGAACCGCGATGTCGCGCGCCCGATCCCCGCAAAAGAGGCCTTTGCGCTTTACGAACGCAATTGGCGCTTTGTCGACCAAAAGCGCCTTACGGCACGTGAGAAGCTGCTTATCATGAAATTGGCTGACGAATTTGGCCACGGTATCCTTCTGACCACATCGTGATAATTCATCTTGTTGTCCTCGACGCGCGCAACCGTTGCGCCGGACAGGAATACCGCGGGCAGAGATCATGAAGGCGTTCAGAAAACCGGAACATAAGACAATTGCCGAAGCCCTCAGATTGATGGATCGTGATTTTCTGACGGCCACCCAATGCTGGTTTGGCGGTGGCACGGCCATCGTCATGAAGCTTGACGAGTATCGCCGGTCACTGGATTTGGATTTCCTTTGCGCCGACGCGAGCGGCTACCGCGAGCTGCGAACACGAGCATCGGAACTCGGCGTTCGGGCTTTTTTCCCTGAGCCCGTCGAAGCCATCCGGGATTTCCAGATCGACCAATATGGCCTGAGGACAGTGGTGCGCCTGAGGGGCCAACCGATCCGGTTCGAAGTCGTCCGCGAAGGCCGCATCGATTTGCGCGGTCATTTCGACGATGATTTGGGGATACCGGCCCTCGTTCCCGCAGACATGTTTGCCGAGAAGCTGCTGGCGAATGCCGATCGATGCCAGGACCGTGCAACAGCATACCGAGATGCTTTCGATCTCGGTATGCTGGTCAAGGCGTATGGGCAAATCCCGACCGAAGCCCTCGATAAGGCGCAAATCGCCTATGGCCCCGACATCGAACGCAAAGTCGCCTGGGTCGTGAGCAAGCTCGGGGACAAAGGCGAATTAGGCGACGCGGCCGACGTTCTGCAAATGGATGTCACGGTGGGAACCGACGCTATTTCGACCTTGCGAAAGGAAGCGGCTCGCCTATGGCCGGAGGCCGCCGAGAGATGAGTTCCTAGCTCAATCCCCCGCGACGAAGAACAGCCACTGGCCGGTCGGCGTGATGCCGACGCGGTAGAAGATGTAGGCGCCGAACTGTTTCATGTCGTCATAGTCGCTTGCAGTGACCAGCTTGAACAATTCGACACGCTGCCTGGGATCGAGCTTGTCGAGCGGCAGCGCGAAGAAATACGGCCAGACATAAAGTTCCTGCGGCGTGCCGGTGTCGAGATGGACGTAGCCGGCCGAAAGCACCTCTTCCAGGATGGCGAGGATTTCCTGGCCGTCGCCGTCGCCCGAGAGGCTTTTGAGAAAAGTGACCGGGTCGCCGTCGATGTCGCCCAGCGACAATTGCGTCATCCCATCGCCCTTGCCGATCAGCGGCCTCAGCTTCTCGATGTCGCCGGTCCGGCAGGCCTCGATGATCAGCCCATGCATGCGCTTGACCGGTTCGGGAAGCGTGTTGAGGTCGTAGACGACCGTGGGTGGCGGCGCATCGGGATCGGCGCGCGGGCTGGTGACGCCGCCATTGGCGGGCGGCGTTTGCGGCTCTGACTTGTCCGTGTCGTCGGCCGGCTGGCCGCTGTCCGAGGGCTTGGTGCCGGGTGCCTCAGGCATCGGCATGGTGGCGCCGGGCGCGGCGCTGTCGCCGTTGGCGGGCGGGGTGACCGGGGAAGGCAGGTCCTCGCGCTGGATTTCGCTAAGTGCGTAGGAAGGCGTGGCGGTGAGGCACGGAAGCAGCGCCAGGCAGGAAGCGGCGATCAGGATGTTGAGGGCCAGCCCGCGCGGCCGGCCTGACATCGAAAATCCCACCGCTTGCCTCTCCATGGTTCCCGGACTCGGTCCCGGCCGGCGCCCCGAATGTCCAAGCGCACGGGCATGATGCCCAAACGGTGCGTCGCCGTCAAAAGTCAACGTCAAAAAGTCGCTGTCAAAGCAGGTGGCTAGTGCTTGAGCCGTTCCGGCTCGAAGGCGCCGCCAATCACCTTTTCCCGCATGCGGTCGAGCAGGGCGAGCGCCGAGGTCTCGCCATTGGCGCGCAACATCTCGCCGAAGGCGGTCTCCAGCGCTGCTTCGGCGATGATTTCCGGTTCGATGCCGGCCGACAGTCCCTCGGCCCAGGCTTCGCTGTGGCTCTCCACGGCGGTCAGGCGCTTTTCTTCCCTGACCAACGCGTCGATGTCGCTGACACCATGTTCCATTGCGATGTCCACCTTCTGCAAGCGGCGATCCGACCGAATGGATCTGGCTTGGCCTGTCAGTTCGTCCCGCAGCCTCAACTAAGTCTTTGTAAATACGACATTTTTAGGGTCGAAATCTACTTTGCTGGCGAGACTGCCCTCAATCGGTGCCGAGCTTAGCCGATTAGACCGGCTTGCGGCATCAAAACCTTCAGTTTGAGTTAATTCCACAATTGCGCGCTAACGTTTCATTAACGCTGTTGCGCAAGTGCAACACCATGATTGCACCAGAGCGGGACAGGAGACAATAAGGCACGTCACATTGGCCACCGATTGTCACAGAAATCCGCGCAAAACGCGGCCGCCGCCGATCCGGCCTCAATTGCCGTAGCGGGAAGCTATGTCGCGCGACAACGTCTCGCCTTCCTTCAAGTAGCGGGCGATAGCCTCGGTCGCCGAAGGCGTGCATTGGGTATAGGTGTCGCTGAAGGAGCGGTAGCCGCGATTGAAGGACGCGATAAAGCGGGCGCGCCGCTCGGGATCGGGGTTTTCCGATTCGAGCAGCTTTTCCATCTCGACCCGCCACTGGTCGCCCCTCTCGCCGCAGAGATTGCGCAGGAAATGCAGCGAGCCGAGCACTTCCGCCAGCCGCATCAGCCCCGGCTCGAAAGGCGCCTCGGCCGCGAGCGCCGGGCGCGCCGCGACAGCCATGCTGACGGCAAGGCATGCGGCAAGAAAGGGCGAGGCACGGGTCATCAAAGCCTTGGCGTGAGGGAGCTAAAGCTTTGTGGCGAAACATTTTGTCGCCTGCAAGGCGATTTTCGGCTTGGCCACGCGTCCTAAACAGGTCCGAGCAATTCCGCGGCGACCGAGAACACATCGCCGGCAAGCGGCATCGCGGCCATCTCCGCCAGCGTGTAGAAAGCCGCGGTCTCGGCATCGTCGCTGGCTATGGGTTCGCCTCCGGCATAGGCCGCGCCGAACACCGTCAGCAGATAGTCGACCGGGTGACCTTCGCCGCTGCCGTCGATATGGATGTCGCGCAGTGGGCGGTAGTCGGTAGCCGTTAGCCCGGTCTCTTCCTGCAACTCCCTCGCCGCGGCCTGCGCGAGCGTTTCGCCCGGCTCGACCTTGCCGCCGGGATAGGCATAGAGCCCTTGCGACGGCGCCCGCGCACGCTTGACCAGAAGCACCGTGTCACCGCGCACGACGGCGACGGAAACGGCCGGTATGATCTTGCGCTGTTCCATGGGGTAGCCGAGTTTCTCCCGCATCCTGTTGTGGACCGATTGGCCCGACCTGGTTTTAGCCGTTGCAGCGTGGCGGTTCCATCGCCACTTTCATTGCACATTAATCCAAGAACCCAGATCCATGTGCGGACGCTTTGCCTTGACCGCCACGCCGGACCAGACCGCCGCCTTGCTTGGCCTGGCGGAGCTGGAGGAATTCCCGGCGCGCTACAACATCGCGCCCACCCAGCCGGTGCTGATGGCGCTCGCCGCCCCACAGCGGGAGCCTGGCTCGAATCTGCCGGACCGGCAGGCGATGCTGGTGCGCTGGGGCCTGATTCCGACCTGGGTCGAGGACACCAAGGCGTTTCCGCTGCTCATCAACGCCCGCTCCGAAGGCGTGCTGCAGAAGGCCTCGTTCAAGACGGCCATGCGCCACCGTCGCGCTCTTGTGCCGGCGTCGGGCTTCTATGAATGGCAGCAATCGGGCGGCAAAAAGGGCCAACCTTACTGGATCCGGCCGAAGCAAGGCGGAGTGATCGCCTTCGCCGGGCTGATCGAGACCTATGCCGAACCGGGCGGCTCCGAGATGGACACCGGCGCGATTCTCACGATTGAGGCCAATGCTGGCATCGCCCATATCCATCACCGCATGCCGGTGGTGATCGAGGAACGCGACTTTGGCCGCTGGCTCGATTGCCGCACGCAGGAGCCGCGTGACGTGCTCGATCTGCTGAAGCCGGCCGAGCTCGATTTCTTCGAAGCGATTCCGGTTTCCGACCTTGTCAACAAGGTCGGAAACACCGGGCCTGAGATTCAGGAGCGCGGCATCGTCGAGCCGCAAGCCGAGAAGGTCAGGCGCCAGAAGCCTGGCGCGGACGAAAACCAGATGAGCTTGTTTTAGCGAAGGCTGCTTGCCTCTAGAGGCTGCTTTTGGGGCCTTCATCTCCTGGGGCTGGTTGGCGCCCTCATCGCCGGCGTCTCCATCATTGGAGACTGCGCCGGTCGTGCCGTTTCAGGCGGCGCGTGGCGAGATGATCTTCTGCGCCGGCTTCTTCTTCTTCGCGGTGTGGAGAAGAGCCGCGACGATTGCCGCCGGGCCGATCGCGCGGTAGTGGCTGGCCAGTGCGGGCTGCGTTTGTCGGTTCTGTTCCTGCTTGTTGCGAGCCATTGTTCTCTTCCCTGGTAACGGTTTCGTGTTCGGCGTTTGGCGGCTGATTCCGACCAAATCGTGACATCTGGCGGTCTAGCCGGCGAATGTTTCATCACTGTGCCGACATGTTTAATAAAATGTTTCGGCCTGTTTTTACCTGTGATCCAACGACATCTTTCCTGAGTGGAGCGACTTGACGGCAACACCTGCCAGCGCGATAAAGCCGCCCATGAAAACGTCTTTCGCCATTTGTGGCATTTGCATTATTGGCTAGCCTCGCGCTGGTCCGGACGTTTTCGCCTCATCTTTCCCTAGAGTGGACAAACGCCCCGGCCAGCAGGCTGGAGCCCGATTTGCGCCTGCGGCGCAAGAAAGGCTCCGACCAATCCAAGGGATCGGAAGGGCACGCATGTCTGACGCATCGAAGGGCCTCAGCCTCTACAACACGCTAACGCGGAGGAAGGAGCGTTTCGTTCCGATCGATCCGCAAAATGTGCGCATGTATGTCTGCGGCCCGACCGTCTACGACTTCGCCCATATCGGCAATGCGCGTCCGGCGATCGTCTTCGACGTGCTCTTCCGTCTGTTGCGCCAACTCTACGGCCAAAGCCAAGTCACGTATGTGCGCAACATCACGGACGTCGACGACAAGATAAATGCCCGCGCGCTGCGTGACTTCGGCGGCGACATCGCAGCCGGAAAGCTGTCGCTCAATGACGCCATCCGCCAGGTCACCGAAAAGACCGCCGACCAGTACCACAAGGATGTCGCCGCGCTCGGCTGCCTGCAGCCCACCTACGAGCCGCGCGCCACCGAGTTTGTAGCGCCCCGCGCTGACGGCAAAGCCGACATGCTCTCGCTGATCCGCCAGCTGATCGAGCGCGGCCACGCCTACGTCGCCGGCGGCGAGGTGCTGTTCGACACCGCCTCGATGCCGGATTACGGCGAGCTGTCGAAGCGCAATCTCGACGAGCAGCAGGCGGGCGCGCGCGTCGCCGTCGACGCGCACAAGAAGAACCCCGGCGACTTCGTGCTGTGGAAATTATCGGGCCCGGAAGAACCGGGCTGGGACAGCCCATGGGGCAGGGGCCGGCCCGGCTGGCACATCGAATGCTCGGCCATGTCGGCCGCCTATCTCGGCGAAATCTTCGACATCCATGGCGGTGGGCTGGACCTGATCTTCCCGCACCATGAGAACGAGATCGCCCAGTCGCGCTGCGCCCACGGCACCAGGGTCATGGCCAATGTGTGGATGCACAACGGCTTCCTGCAGGTCGAAGGCCAGAAGATGTCGAAGAGCCTCGGCAATTTCTATTCTATCCATGAACTCTTGGAGACCGAGACCTTCGGCGGCCGCACCTGGCCGGGCGAGGTGCTCAGGCTGGCGATGCTGATGACGCACTACCGCGAGCCGATCGACTTCTCGGTGCGCAAGCTGGAGGAGGCGGAAAACACGCTGCGCAAATGGAAGCGCGCGGCAGACCTCGCGCCCGCGGCCGCGAAGGACCTGCCGGCCGAGGTGGTGGAAGCGCTCTCCGACGATCTCGCCACCTACACTACCTTCCAGCGGCTGACGCAGCTCGCCGGCGAGGCGATGGAGTTCACTGGCACCGGCGAGAACGCCGTCGCCGCATCCCTGAAGGCGGCGCTCGCCTTCCTCGGCTTCGATGTTGGTGCGGCCAAGGTAGACGAGGCGGCTGTAGCTAAGGCGATCGTCGATCGCCTTGCGCTGATCGCGGCGAAGAACTGGGCCGAAGCGGATCGCGTGCGCGACGAGCTTCTGGCGCAAGGCGTGCAGTTGAAGGACGGCAAGGACCCTGCCACCGGAGGGCGCGTGACGACCTGGGAGATCAAGCGGTGAGGAGGCTTGGGCGATTGGCGAAAGCGCCGGTGACGGCCAATCTCCCCCCTTGCGGGGGAGATGTCCGGCAGGACAGAGGGGGGTGTGAAGGAACGCCATCGTTCAAATCTGTCCGCTCTCGAACCTGCCATTCCCTGAGAGCACAGTGCTCTCCAATTGGTACGTCGGCGGGACAGCACCCCCCTCTGTCCTGCCGGACATCTCCCCCGCAAGGGGGGAGATCAGCTGTCGCGTGCGGTTTCGCCAATCTCCAGCGTGGGATGGCCTGACCATGGGCCACGACCTCGTTCCATCCCGTCAGCGCAAGAACGCCAAATCCATGCGGCGCTCGATGACCGATGCCGAGCTGAAGCTTTGGAACGAGTTGCGTGCTCATCGGCTGATGGGGATGAGCTTTCGGCGGCAGGTACCGGTAGGACCTTACATTGTTGACTTCGCCTGCTCGGCGCATCGCCTCATAGTCGAGGTCGACGGCAGCCAGCACGCTGATGCGGAGCACTTACGACACGACGAGGCAAGAAGCGTGTACCTAAGCGCCAGTGGCTGGACCATCCTGCGCTTCTGGAACGACGACGTGATCCGCGATATCGACAATGTCTGCCAGCACATCGTCATCGTGGCCGGCCTGGCCGATGCGCCCGCGCCATCAACGGAGGAGCTTGTCGCATGATCGATCATCTCGGCATCAATGTTTCCGATTTCGACGCATCCAAAACCTTCTACGACAAGGCGATGGCGCCGTTGGGGGCATCGCTGCTCTACATGGTGCCGGAAGAATATACCGGCGGCGCCAAGGTTGGCGGCTATGGCCGTGACCGGCCGGTGTTCTGGCTGCAGGCCAGCACGCAGGCGCCGAGGACCCATCAGCATGTCGCCTTCACCGCGCGCAGCCGCGCCGAGGTCGACGCCTTTCATGTGGCGGCTCTCGCCGCCGGCGGCAGGGACAATGGCGGACCCGGCCTGCGGCCGCACTACCACCCCAACTATTACGGCGCCTTCGTCTTCGATCCCGACGGCAACAATGTGGAGGCGGTCTGCCATGACCCGGAGTGAGCCCATGATCCGGAGTGTGCGATGAGCCTCGACAACCGGCCGATCTACACGGGCGGCTGCCAGTGCGGCGCCGTGCGCTTCCGCGTCGAGGGTGCGCTGGGTGACGCCTCGGTCTGCCATTGCCGCATGTGCCAGAAGGCGAGCGGCAATTTCTATCTGCCGCTGGTTTCGGTGCGCGGCGCCACGCTCGACTGGACGCGCGGCGAACCAAAACGCTTCCGCTCGTCCAATGCCGCCTGGCGCGGCTTCTGCGCCGAATGCGGCACGCCGCTGACCTTCGAGGCATCGGACGGCATGGCGCTGGCGATCGCCGCCTTCGACGATCCGGCCGGAATCGCGCCCACCATCCAGTGGGGCGTCGAGGCGAAGCTTCCCTATGTCGACGGCATCGCGAACCTGCCGTCAGAAGAGACGATGGGCGATGTCTCGTCGGCGCCTTATCTCGCCGAACTCGTCTCCTATCAGCATCCCGATCACGACACCGACCAATGGCCGCCGGAGGAAAGACCATGATCGATCAAGTTCGAACAGGCGGCTGCCAGTGCGGCGCCGTGCGCTTCCGCATCAAGGGCAAGCTCGGGCGCCCGTCCATCTGCCACTGCCGCATGTGCCAGAAACAGTTCGGCAATTTCTTCGGCGCGCTGGTGACGGTGCCGAAGGACGGCGTCGAATGGACCCATGAGGAGCCGAGCTACTTCCAGTCCTCGGTCAACATCGACCGCGGCTTCTGCGCCCGCTGCGGCACGCCGCTGACCTATCGCCAGCCGGGCGCCTTGGAGATCGCCATCGGCGCTTTCGACGACCGCTCCGACCTCGCGCCGCAGATCCAGGTCAACTACGCGGTTCGCCTGCCCTGGGTGGAGAAGATCTTCGAGGCGCCGGTCCACGACGATCCCGATTTCTATCGGCGGCAGGAGCAGATCATCTCCTTCCAGCATCCCGACCACGAGACGGCCAACTGGCCGCAGCAGGGCTTGAAACTATGACGATCCACAGCAGTTCCTTGCGCACCCTCTATCCGGAGATCGAGCCGTTCGAGAGAGGCGTGCTCGATGTCGGCGATGGCCACACCATCTATTGGGAGCGCTCCGGCACCAAAGGGGCCAAGCCGGCCGTGTTCCTGCATGGCGGCCCCGGCGGCACCATCTCGCCGAAGCACCGGCGCCTGTTCGACCCGAAACTCTACGATGTCATCCTGTTCGACCAGCGCGGCTGCGGCAAGTCGACACCCAACGCCTCGCTTGAGGCCAACACCACCTGGCATCTGGTCGCCGATATCGAGCGCCTGCGCGAGATGGCGGGCTTCGACAAATGGCTGGTCTTCGGCGGTTCCTGGGGCTCGACACTGGCGCTTGCCTATGCCGAGACGCATCCGGAGCGCGTCAGCGAATTGGTCGTGCGCGGCATCTACACGCTCACCCGCGCCGAGCTCGAATGGTATTATCAGTTCGGCGTCTCCGAGATGTTCCCCGACAAATGGGAGCGCTTCCTGGCGCCGATCCCCGAGGCCGAGCGCGGCGACATGATGGCCGCCTACCGCAAGCGGCTGGTTGGCTCCGACCGCAAGGCGCAGGTAGAGGCAGCCCGCGCCTGGAGCATCTGGGAAGGCGAGACGATCACGCTGCTGCCCGAGCCTGAAACCAGCGACCCGTTCAGCCAGAATGACTACGCGGTCGCCTTCGCCCGCATCGAGAATCATTATTTCGTCCATGCCGGCTGGCTGGAAGAAGGGCAGTTGCTGCGCGACGCCTGGAAGCTCAAGGACATCCCCGGCACCATCGTCCACGGCCGCTATGACATGCCGTGTCCGGCGAAATATGCCTGGGCGCTGCACAAGGCCTGGCCGAAGGCGGATTTCCATCTCATCGAGGGCGCCGGCCATGCTTATTCGGAACCGGGGATACTCGATCGGTTGATCCGGGCGACGGATAAGTTTGCGGGGAAATGACGATGCCAAGCCGCACCCCCCTCTGTCCTGCCGGACATCTCCCCCACAAGGGGGGAGATTGGCTGTCAGGTCGGCTTTCGCAAATTTTCGACATCGCAGGAGGAGATGCGACGTTCGAACTGCTGATCTCCCCCCTTGAGGGGGAGATGCCCGGCAGGGCAGAGGGGGGCGTTCACGCGCCTGCAGAACGATGACAAAGCAACGCCTCTTCCTCTTCGACACCACCCTTCGCGACGGCCAGCAGACGCCGGGCATCGACTTTTCGGTCGAGGACAAGATCGCGATCGCCAAGCTGCTGGACGAGTTCGGCATCGACTATGTCGAGGGCGGCTATCCCGGCGCCAACCCGACCGACACCGCGTTCTTCCAGAAGAAGCGGACGGAGAGCGCGAAATTCGTCGCCTTCGGCATGACCAAGCGGGCAGGGGTCTCTGCCTCCAACGACCCGGGGCTGGCGGCGCTGGTGCAGTCCAAATCCGATGCCATCTGCTTCGTCGCCAAGAGTTGGGACTACCATGTGCGCGTCGCGCTCGGATGCACCAATGAGGAGAACCTGGAATCGATCAAGGCCTCGGTCGAGGCGGCCGTCGCTTCGGCCAAGGAGGCGATGGTCGACTGCGAGCATTTCTTCGACGGCTTCAAGGCCAATCCGGACTATGCGCTGGCCTGCGCCAGGACCGCTTACGAGGCCGGCGCGCGCTGGGTGGTGCTGTGCGATACCAATGGCGGCACGCAGCCTTCGGAGGTGCGCGCCATCGTCGAGAAGGTTGTCGCCGGCGGCATCCCGGGCGATCATCTCGGCATCCATGCCCATGACGACACCGGCCAGGCGGTGGCCAATTCCCTCGCCGCGGTCGAGGCCGGCGTGCGCCAGATCCAGGGCACGCTGAACGGCATCGGCGAGCGCTGCGGCAACGCTAACCTCATCTCCATCATCCCGACGCTGGCATTGAAGCCGGCCTTCGCCGATCGCTTCGAGACAGGCATTTCAGCCGAAGATCTGACCGGCATCTCGCGGCTCTCCCGCGCCTTCGACGAGTTGCTCAACCGCGCGCCGGAAGCGCAGGCGCCCTATGTCGGCTCGTCCGCCTTCGCCACCAAGGCCGGCATCCATGCCTCGGCTTTAGCCAAGGAGCCTGCGACCTATGAGCATGTGCCGCCGGAAGCGGTGGGCAATCGCCGCCGCGTCATGGTCTCCGACCAGGGCGGCAAGGCCAATTTCCTCGCCGAGCTAAAACGGCGCGGCATCGACGTGCCCAAGGACAATCATCGGCTCGACGCGCTGATCGCCGTGGTCAAGGAGCGCGAGGCCGAAGGCTATGCCTATGAGGGCGCCGACGCCTCCTTTGAGTTGCTGGCGCGCAAGATGCTGCACGGCCTGCCGGAGTTCTTCAACGTCACCTCGTTCCGCTGCATGGTCGAGCGCCGCTTCGACGCCAACGGCCAGTTGAAGACTGTCTCGGAAGCGATCGTGAAAGTGCTAGTCGACGGCGAGGAGAAGATGTCGGTGGCCGAAGGCCACGGTCCGGTCAACGCGCTCGACATCGCGCTGCGCAAGGATCTCGGCAAATACCAGAGCGAGATCGTCGACCTCGAGCTTGCTGACTTCAAGGTGCGTATCCTCAATGGCGGCACCGAGGCCATCACCCGCGTCCTGATCGAATCGCATGATTCCACCGGCGCCCGCTGGTGGACGGTCGGCGTCTCGGAAAACATCATCGACGCTTCCTTCCAGGCGCTGATGGATTCGATCGTCTACAAGCTGATGAAGAACCGCGAGATGGCGGGGCTGGTGGCGGCGGAGTAAGGCTCCTTTCCTCGCCCCCGCAAAGCGGGGGAGAGGTGGCCCGGCGAAGCCGGGACGGAGCGGGGGGCGACCTCCGCGAAGCTCGCGTCCAAGAAGAACAAGGCTCGAAATGGAGTTCCTACTGCCGTCCGTGCTTTACGAAGACCCCTCTCCGTCCCGGCTTCGCCGGGCCACCTCTCCCCACTGCGTAGGGCGAGGAAACAGCGCCCCCTTGAACCATCACCAAAAGTCCATTGATCCATCAGAACTTTGCGATGGTCTTGGACGATCCGCTGGGCCATAGCGTTGGGCCATGGTCACCGCAACAGCCGATCTCGATCAGGACGCCAAGGCCCGCCGTGGTTTTCTTTTGGCGCTCGGCGCCTATTTCCTCTGGGGGCTGCTGCCCTTCTACATGAAGGCGGTTGCGCATCTGCCGCTTGCGGAGGTGATCGCCAACCGCGTCGTCTGGTCGGTGCCGATCGCGGCGGCCGTGCTCATCTGGGCCGGCCGCACCGCCGATTTCAAGGCGGCGATCCGCTCGCCGAAGAGCCTTGCCATGGCGGCGCTGACGGCGGTGCTTATCTCGATCAACTGGGGCATCTATGTCTGGGCAATCTCGGTCGACCGCACGGTGGAGACGGCGCTCGGCTATTACATCAATCCGCTGGTCAGCATCGTCGTCGGTGCTGTGCTGCTTGGCGAGCGGCTCGACCGGTTGCAGATCGCCGCGGTGGCGCTGGCCGCGATCGCGGTGACGGTGCTAACCGTCGATGCCGGCAAGCTGCCCTGGGTGTCGCTGGCGCTGGCCTTTTCCTTCGCCGCCTACGGCTTCTTCCGCAAGACGCTGCCGATCGGCCCGAGCCAGGGTTTTCTGCTCGAAGTGCTGCTGCTCTCGGTGCCGGCGCTCTGCTACATCGCCTACCTGATCGCCACCGGGCAGGACCATTTCGTCTCCAGCACCGGTTCCGACACGGCATTGCTGATCGGCTGCGGTCCGGTCACCGCGGTGCCGCTGCTGCTCTTTGCCTTCGGCGCCAGGCTTCTGCGTCTCTCCACCATCGGCATCATGCAATACATCGCACCGACCATGGTGTTCCTGATCGCCGTGCTGATCTTCGATGAGCCGTTCGGCACGATCGAAGCCATCGCCTTCGCGCTGATCTGGACGGCGCTTGCGATGTATTCGTGGTCGATGTTCAGGGGCCGCGAGGTCCGCCAGCCGGCACCCGCGGCAAGATAGATAGGGAAGGGGGTGCCTGATGTACGTTCTGCACATCGGCAACAAGAACTATTCCTCGTGGTCGCTGCGGCCATGGGTGTTGATGCGTACCCTCGATATTCCCTTCGAGGAGCGGCTGACGCCGTTTCCGACCGGACCGAGTTTCAGTCTCTACCGGCAATTCTCACCGAACGGCCGCGTGCCCTGCCTGGTCGATAATGGCTGGGCGGTCTGGGATTCGCTCTCGATCGTCGAATACCTTGCGGAACGCCATCAGGGCGTCTGGCCGGCGGACGCAAAAGCGCGCGCCTGGGCGCGGTCGGCCGCCACCGAGATGCATTCGAGCTTCACCGCGCTGCGCAATCTCTGCCCGATGAGCTGCGGCGTGCGGGTCGAGCCGCGGCCGATGTCTGAGGCGCTGAAGCACGACATCTTCCGCATGGCGGATTTGTGGAACGATGGCCTCGCCCGTTTCGGCGGGCCGTTCCTGGCCGGCGACCGCTTCACCGCAGTCGATGCCTTCTTCGCCCCGGTGGCGTTCAGGGCGCAATCCTACGGCCTGACTTTCGAAGGTGAAGCGGCTACCTATCCACAGCAATTGCTCGACCTGCCGCCCATGCGCGAATGGTACGCGGCCGGGCTTGCCGAGACGTGGCGCGAGCCCGACCACGAAGCGGAAGTCCGCGCCGCCGGCACCATCGTCGAGGATTTTCGCGCGGTGGCGTAGCGCTTACACCCGCCCGAGCCGCCGCACGATCATATAGATAATGCCGGCGATGACGACCGAGATCGCCGTCACCACCCAGAAGCCCAATGGCGTGCCGACCAGCGGCAATCCGCCGACATTCATTCCGAACAGGCCGGAGATGATGGTCATCGGCAGCAGCACCGCCGTCATGACGGAGAGGATATAGAGCAGCTGGTTCGACTGCTCGGTCAGCTTGGCCATCAGCTCGTCCTGCAAGAGGCGCGTGCGCGCCTGCAGTTGCTCGCCGTCGTGATGCAGCGTATGCGCCCGGTGCGAGAGCCTCGTCGCCATGTCATTGATGGGGTCCGGCAGTTCATTGCGATGCGAATGGTCGAGATGGCGGAAGAGGTTGGTGAGCGTCGCCATCTGCCGGTGGATCAGCACCAGCTGCCGGCGCGCGTCGACCAGCGCCTGGCGTTCATTGTGCCATGCATCGCACACGATGCGGTCCTCGATGCCGTCGAGCGTGTCGCCCATCTTGTCGAGCTCGGCCGCCATGCCGTCGAGCGACTGGCCCATCACCGCCTCGATCAGCTCGGACGGGGTGCGGAATTTGCGCGTGCCGCTTTCCACCAGCTTGCGGATCTTGTCGACCGATTCCAGCGGCTGCTTGCGGGCGCCGATCAGCATCCTATCGTTGAAGGCGAAGCGGAAATGGGTGAGCCCGCGCGCTTCCGCGAAATCGTGCCTGAGGTCGGGCAGATCGCCATAGAGGAAGTCGTCCTCGAAATCGATCTGGCAGCCATGGCTGGGCGACAGGAAGGCATCGCGCACCGGCGCCGGCAGGGCCTGCTCGGCGCCGATCTCCTGGCGGGCACGCATGTCGGTGATCTGGTAGCTGCGCCAACTCCAGTGCGCCTCGGCGGGATCCTTGGTGCGGGAACCATCGGTTTTGAAATAGTAGAGGAAGAAGAGCCCGTGCTCGTCCGGCAGATAAGGCGAGAGGTCGGTGCCTTCGTCGGGGACAGCGATGTTCATGGCAGCTTCGCCGGTCTCTGATGTGCAAACGGCTCGCGGGGCGGCCAAGGGTAACTTATCATGGAGGTTGCCGCCTGGTGTGACGGTTTGTTGACTGGGTTTCGGCGGCTGTCGCCGTCGATGCCCGCCCCTATCGTTTCCCGCGTTTGGCGAACGGGTTGCCCAGCCAGCGCAGCGGCGCGGTCAACCGCCAGCTGTGCGAGGCGAGCATCGCTTCGCACGCTTTTAGGAGGCCCTCTCGTTCCCGATGCAAAGCCTCCCTCTCACGCAAGAGCGCCTCTTTTTCCTGTAGCAGTGCCTCTCGTTCTCGAAATTGGGCTTCATTCTCGTGAAGCAGCCGGTCCCGGTCGCGAAGCATCTCGTTGCGATCCCGATGCAATTCGGCGACATGAGCATGCAACTGGTCGGCTTGAGTATGAAATTCGATCAGCCGGTTTTGGAGATCCTCGGCCGACCGCCTGGCCGCGGACCGTTCGGCGGCAAACATCCGACCCACAAGTGCGGCGGCGCTGTCCAATCGAAGTCGGATCCCGTCAAGTTGTTCGCGAAGGCCCGGGCTGTCGCCATCGCTCGCCATCGCGCGAAACATCTCATAGGCAGTGGCCACCATCGGCGGGGCGTCGTGGTGGTTGCGCAGGTCGTCGACGGTGTATCGTTGATGATGCAGCTCTTGCGACAGGAAGCTTTCCACTTCGCTCCTGGCCTGCTCCGGCCGGACGGGCCACGCAAGATCGATCGTCCTGCCGGCTCTCGTCAGCTGACTTTGCCAGTCGGCAAGGAAATCCTCGTGAAGCAGAAAACAGCGCGGCAAGTGCCGCGAGTGAAGCTCGGCCTCAAGCACGTGCCTCAGCCAGACCATCAGTGAACTGGCCACCGGAAAACCGTCGCGCCGCTCTATCGAATACGCGACTTCGAGGGGATTGCGGATTGGAAGCAGCGCGACCGTGTCGATCCGCATTTCGGCAAGGATCGATGACATCAATGGCAGGAAACGGCAGGTCCGCGGCTCCTTGATGAAGAACAGCGGCTCATCGCCGAACTCGCTTGCCAGGATCGCCTTGATCTCATGGCGATGCCCTTGAGCCGCCTCGGATGCCATCCAGCCCGGGTCGAGCGGCAGCCAGTCGTGCCAGCCGGAACCCGCCGCCGCGAGCAGATTGTTGGCCGCCGTGTTGAGCCGCAGGCTTTCCCAATATCCTGTCGGGTTGTGACGGTCCCCTGCCATGAGGCTGTGAGGGCCGGCGGCACCGAGGGCATTGACCATGCCGCCCAGGATGGAAGTGCCGCTGCGATGCATGCCCAGGATAAGGATCGCTTCTCGTTTCGAATGCGTCCTCACGACGGATGCGCGCGCAATGTGATCTGGCATTTCGTCCTGTCGCCGCTGCAAGCGTGGCCTCCGGTCGGTGTATCCGATAGCCAACCGGGCCGGCCATCGCAAACGGAAATCGCCGATCGGCGACCGCCAGATCGATTCCGGTGCGCTCTCCGGTTTTGAAGGCTCCGAAAAATTCTTCCGATCCTCGGGAATAAAGCCCGGGCCTTCCGGGTCTTGTTGTGTAGCGAGGCCATCCTCCCAAGCCGCGCATCAACCAACCCGGAAGGAATGCCGACATGAACAAGATTGTCTTCACCGCCGTCGCCATCCTCGTTGCCACCGGCGGCGCCTTCGCCGCCAGCGATCACTTCGCCGCGGCCGACCAGCAGGCCGCAGCCGTCGACACCACCACCACCGCTTCGATCGGGAAGCTGGACTTGGCCCGCAACGACGTGAAGCCGGCGGCGAGGATTACTGCGGATAAGCCCGGCCAAGGTATCTGGGGTCGCTGAGCAGGTGGGACCGATAGGTCCTCACCCAGGAGTCAGGACCAGAGGTCCTGATCCCCGTGGGACCGAAGGTCCTCACCCCAGGAGCTCGGCGCTCGAAGGCTGGGCTCCGGTAGGGAAGGCACGCCCTAGCCGTAGCCGAACCAGAGACGCTGATCTCTCCGGCACCGGTCGGTCTTCAGTCGGACCGGACGGCTCCGGTTCCGCAGCCGGCGGAGGGTCGTACCGGGCCCTCCGCCATTTCCCTGCATGTCGCCCAAAAGTGCGCAGCGGTTTTGGGACAACGACATGCGGCAAACCAATCGATTACCGCCTGAAACCTGAAGCAACTCATAGCCAATAGAGGAGATTTCTGATGTTCAACATGACACGCCGCATGGTGCTCGGATCCGCAGCCGCGGCTGCCGCCTTCGGCATCGCCGGCAAGCTCGAATTCGCGCCCGCGGCTTACGCCGAAACTCCGGTCGAGCCGCTGGTCGGCTTCTACAAGTACAAGGTCGGCTCGCTCGAGGTCACCGCCGTCTATGACGGCATCTGGCGCAAGCCCCACGACCCGGCCTTCATCAAGGACGTCTCGGTCGACGACACCAAGGCAGCGCTCGCCAAAGCGGGGCAGACCACTGAATTCATGCCGATCCCGCTCACCGTCGTCGTTGTCAAGATGAACGGCCGCACCATCATGATGGATGCCGGCTCAGGCGTCGGCCAGTGGCAGGCCAACGCCACGCATCTGCCGGCCAACATGAAGGCCGCCGGCATCGACTACAAGGCGATCGACACCATCATGATCTCGCATTTCCATCCGGACCACGTCTGGGGCCTGATGGAGAAGGGCACCAACGACCCGGTGTTCCCGAATGCAGAGCTGATCGTCAACGCCGCCGAATACAATTGGTGGACCGATCCGAGCCGGCTCGCCAAGCTGCCGGAGGGTCGCAAGCCCGCCGGCAAGCGCATCGCCGAAAACTTCCCGAAATGGAAGAACTGGAAGCTGGTCGACGACGGCACTGAAGTGGTGCCCGGCATCCGCCTCATGGCGGCGCCCGGCCACACGCCCGGCCATTCCGTCTACCATGTCGATGCCGGGACCGAGCAGTTCCTCGTCTCGGCCGACACCATGTACGTGCCGGCGCTGCTCGCCCCGCATCCGGAATGGCAGGGCGCTTATGACCAGGACGGACCGATGGCGATCACCACGCGCCACAAGATCATCGACCAGGTGATTGCCGACAATGTCCGCATCTGCGGCTCGCACTTCCCGTTCCCCGGCACCGGCAGCTTCGTCAAGGACGGCAACGCCTACGCCTTCACCCCAACCGAAATCTGATCGGAACAACCGACCTAATTGATATCCTGAATAAGAAAGCGACAACTCCCATGAAACACGCACTTCTCGCGATGCTGGGCGCCATAGCGGTCTTGACCGCGGCCCCGATCGCCATTGCCGTCCCGGCCTATGCCGTGGACGACATCGAAGGCGCCGACGCGCCGGACCTGACGGCCGTGAAGGCCAAGATCGAGGCCAAGGACTACAAGGGCGCGCTGGCCGACCTGCGCGACCTCGCGCAGGACACCCAGCAGGCGGACGTCTACAATCTGCTCGGCTTCACGCTGCGCAAGACCGGCGACTACCAGACCTCGCTGACCTACTACAGCAAGGCGCTGGAGCTGCAGCCCGATCATAAGGCCGCCCACGAATATCTGGGCGAGCTCTATGTCGAGACCGGCGACATGGCCAAGGCCAACGACCAGCTCACTTCGCTGCAAAAGCTCTGCCCGGCCGGCTGCGAGGAGCTTTCGGATCTCAAGCAGGCGATCGACACCAAGGTGACGAAGTAGCACGGCTTGTTTCCTCTCCCACAAAGTGGGGAGAGGTGGCCGCGAAGCGGCGGAGAGGGGGCATGGCGCTGACCTCGCCCTCATCAGTAGCGACTTTTTGGGCGCCACGGCGGTAGCGCCCGAAAACCGGAGCCGGCGTTCCTCTCCCTCGCGCCGGCTCCGACCTTTTCAACATCGAGCGCAAACGCGCGTCCATCCGGACGCGTGGCGCCTGCCTGTTTCCAAAGACTGGAGCCAACTATGACACCGACCGAACTCGCCGAGAAGCTGCACGCCAGGGACGTGGTCCTGCTTGCCGGCCGTCTGCTTCTGTCCCTGATCTTCGTGCATGAGGGCCTGGAACTGGCGACCCATTTCGAGGGTGCTCAAAAGGCGATGGCCGCGCTCGGCGTCGGCACGCCGCTGCTTGTCGCCACCATCGCGCTGCAGCTTGGCGCGGGCCTGTCGGTGGCATTAGGCATTCTGGCGCGGCTGGGCGCGATCGGGCTCGGCCTGTTCTGCCTGATGACGGCCAGCCTGTTCCACACCAACTTCGCCAGCCAGAACGAATTGCTGCATTTTGAGAAGGACCTTGCCATCGCCGGCGGCATGTTCATCCTGGCGCTCAGCGGCGCAGGAAGGTTGGCGGTGGATCGGGTGCTGATCGAGATGATGAAGGGCAGGGCGGGCTCGAAGTCGGAAACCGAAGCCGCGCCGAGCGAATCGCATCTGTCGGCGGCCGGAACCAGCCTGCCGGTCTGACATCCGGGTGCGGATCAGGGGTAGTGTCTCAGTTTGAAATTTGAGGTTTCGCCTTGAGCGAAATTGGATCCGTTTCGAGTAGGCGCAGCGACTTGACCATATCGGCGGTCCCGACCTTGTATTTGAGAAAGTGCGGCGTGGTCAGATGCGCTTCATATGCCACTTGGTCAGCATAACCTTCGATCACTCGTACCAAGTGGCTATTTTCTTTCACGGCAACCGCAAACAAAAACAGCACCCCTGGTTCTAATCGCACCGAGGCTTCGATCTCTGCTGAGAGCAATGCGTTGAAGGCGTCGATGCTGCCCGGGTCGATCTCTAGTTCGGCCATCCTTACGATCATTGTTCGATCCGCTTTTGGTAGGGGCTGCGCTTTCCCGGCCTGGGCGCAACGGAGTCCATCTTCTCGCAGAGGTCTTCCATCGACCAGAGAGTTTGCGACACGTCGAACTTCTTTTGTTAAAGGACGCTCGTAATCCCGCCATCCACCAGCAGCGTCTGTCCCGTCACGAAGCTTGCGGCATCCGAGGCCAGGAACACGGCGGCGCCGGCCAACTCCTCCACATCGCCCCAGCGCCGCATCGGCGTGCGGCCGGTGAGCCAGCTCGAGAATGTCTCGTCCGCGACCAGTGCCGCGTTCAGCTCCGTCCTGAAATAGCCGGGCGCAATCGCGTTGACGCGCACACCATGCTGGCCCCATTCGCCGGCCATCGACTTGGTCAGCATGGTGATCGCGCCCTTGCTCGCCGCGTAGGGCGCGATCGAGGGGCGGGCGAGCGCGCTCTGTACCGACGATACATTGATGATCACGCCCCTGTGGCGCGCGATCATGCCCTTCACTACAGCGCGGCTCACCTTGAAGACGCCGTCGAGATTGGTCGCCATCAGTTCGTCCCAGTCGGCGTCGCTGAAAGTTTCCAGCGGCGCGCGGCGCTGGATGCCGGCATTGTTGACCAGGATATCGATCGGCCCGGTGCCGGCTTCCGCCGCCGCGATTGCCCCGTCGACCGACCGCGTGTCGGTGACATCGATCACCGCTTCCGCCACCGTGTAGCCTTCGGCGCGCAATCTGTCGCCGGCAGCCATGAGTTCGTCGGACTTGCGGCCGCCGATAGTGACGCGCGCGCCTGCGGCGGCAAGCGCTTCGGCGAAGGCGAGGCCCAGACCGCGGCTGGCGCCGGTGACGAAGGCATGCCTGCCTTCGAGGCCGAAGAGTCGGCCGAGATAATCAGTCGAACGCAATTTGCACCTTCATCGATTGCGATTTGTCGGCGGGCGTGGCCGGCCTGCCCAGCAGCTTAGCAAACGCCCGGCCGCCTGTGCAGCCCGCCTCAGGCGGCGAGCCAGATGTCGGTCAAGTCAAGCTCGTAGGTTGGGTGTGCGTGACGATTCATCACCTGTTTGGCTGAGTAGACCTTCATTCAATGGGGCGGATGATCACGCCGGACTGCTGCAGGATCGTTTCCACGTCCTTCATCGCCGCCTTACGCTTCTCGCCACCGTCAGCACGCCGCCACGCTTCGGCTCGTCGGCCAGCGCGTCGGCCGGCGTGGCGAGGCCCCTGTTGTCTGGTTGCGTTCAGGCGGCCGTCGGCCGCCTTGGCTTCCGCAGATTCTTGACGCCGGCCATCTCGACGAAATTCGTCGCCGACTCCCACAGATAATCGCCATAGAGGAAGGGCGCGAAATCGCTGGCGCCCTTGATCGGCAGCGGCGCGATCTCGGCGTCGACGCGCGGTTCGTAGAAGAACGGGATCGAATAGCGCGCCGTCTTCGGCGCGATCACGCGGTGGCGCGTCGCCTGCACCACGCCGCCTGTCCAGCGTTCGAGCAACTGCCCGAAATTCACCGCCAGCGTGCCGTCGGCGGGCGGCACATCGATCCATTCGCCGGCATGGTTCCTGGCCTGCAAGCCTTCGACGCCGTCCTGCGCGAGCAGCGTCACGAAGCCGGAATCGGCGTGCTCGCGGCCGATGACGAGCCGCCGCTCACCCTTGTGCATGACCGAGTATTCCGGCGCCGACAGGTCGACCGGGCCGTCCTCGGTGCGCAGCGGATAGCGGATCAACCTGAGCGTCGAGATGCCGCCCTGGAAATGGCCATCGAAAGTGTCGTCCTCGAGCCCGAGGCTGCGCGCGATCGAGGCCATCAGCGCCGCGCCGACCTTTTCCATCGAGCGGTAGTAATGCGCGGCCGCCGCCTTCCATCCAGGCGCATCGCCCTCGGCGGGAAGCGGCGTGCGTTCGAGCAGCGGATCGTCCGTTGCGAGCCCGGCATCGGCATGCGCGATGTCCGGCCCCATGTCGATGCCCTCCTTGTAGGACACCGCGGTTGGCTGCAGCGGGAACCAGCCGCGATAATAATTCGACTTCGACGGGTCGAAATTCCAGCGCAGCAGCTTCTGCTTTTCCGCATCCGGCAGCTCGAAGATTTTCAGGAGCTCGCCGCGCCGCTCGCGCGTCAACAGGTCCGCGCCCGGAAAGCCGCGCGCGGTCATGAAGCCGATGCCGGCGGCGGCGGCGAAGATCTGGCGGTCGGCCTCGTCGCGGCCGGGCGAAGGCGGGCCGAACAGCGGCGCGATGTCGATTGCGGGGATGGTCCCGGTGGTGTCGTCGCTCATCTCGTGATCCTTGCGATGCTTGGGAACCGGCATGCCGCAATGGAATCCACCAAAAGAAAAGGATAGCAACCGCTATCCGCGATCTCCGCGACAGGCCCGCATACTTGTGCCGTTGTTTGAGGCAACGCTAATGCGAGGGCTTGGTTCGCATGCGGGAATCTGCTGCAATGGCTCGGTAGGCTATGGGGAGAGCGATGCTCAAATGGGGTGCGATACTTGGCACGATCGGCTTTCTCGGCGGCTTCGTCGGACCGGTCATCTTCACGCCTGAGGCAAACCAAGGTCCGCTGCTCGGCATCTTCATCACCGGCCCGCTTGGCTTCGTGCTCGGCCTGATCGTGGGCTTTGTCCTGCGGTTGCTGCCGCCGCGGCGCTAGTTGCCACCGGGCCTTGGTGCAAGGCCGCGTTCCCGTCTTTGCGAGCGGGAACTCACGCCGACCCTGTCGGTTGCTGTGAGTTCCACTACCTCTGCCGCTACTTGCCTATAATGCGCTGGTGCGCGCGCCCAAGGCTCTCGGCGAAGGCATCGAACGTTCCCCGCTCGGTCAGTTCGCGCAGAACCTGCTCGTTGATGCCGCCGCGCGTCGCATAGTCCCGCGAAAGATGTATGAAATCTTCGTCCGGCGCCGTATCCGGCGCGTTGGCCAGCGCCTTGTAGATGCTGGTGATGTACGCGCGGGTCTTATCACCAGCCACACCTTGGCTCCGCACCCAGCCATGGATCGTGTCGAGATATTTGAAATAGCTGGCATAGGTCGCGGTGACGACGGTGAGCGCGTCGAATTCGCTCTGATCCTCGACCTCGATCACACCGCCCAGCCTGCCGAAGAACGCCGCCACGGTCGGATCCGGCGGACAGATGATCGTCGCGCCCTGCAGGCGGGCGATCATCGGCATGGGCAGGGCCTTGCCGACATGTGCCGCTGGCGCCACGAGGCCGGCGATCTCCTCGCGCGAAACCATCGCGATCAGGCTGATGACGTGATGGTCCGGCCGAAACCGCAGTTCCCGCAGCACGTCGCGCGCGATCTGTGGCCGGACCGCCAGCATGACGGCGTCGCACTGGTCGAGCACGGACTGGTTGTCGGCGGCAACGCGCACATCCGCATAGCGCGCGGCAAGGTCGGCGGCGATCTCCTCGCTGCGCGGCGAGACCACCACCGGCGTCGTCTCGCCTGGCAGCGATTTCAGCCCGGTGACGATGGCCGAGCTCAGCGCGCCCGTGCCGACAAAGCCAAGTTTCATCGAAGTTTCGTTCCCTTGTTCGGATCGTCACCGACAATAACGACGGCTTCTTCTTCGGCAAGGGGAGCGGGTGGCCGCGATTACGGCCCCGAGGCGATGAGGCTGCCGCGCGGGACAACAGCCTCACTTGAAGTCCGCTCAGCGCTTCGGTCCAAAGCCGGGATAAGGGTTGAGCGGCACGATCGCCGCAATGTCCATCATGCCGGCGTCGATGAGCGGCAAGGTGGCGAGATGGCCGCGCACTTCCTTCTCGTCGGCCGCCTCGAACATCACACCGCTGCCGGGAATGTCGCCACGGTTCCAGATCTGGCGCACGGCGCCTTGCGCATAAAGCGTCTTGCGCTGCTCGGATTCGTTGGGAAGCAGCGGCGCGAAGTCGGCGTCACTGAACTTTTCGGTGTTGCGGGTGAGTAGGGCAAAGAACTGCATGGCGGTCTCCTGTCGTGGGTTGATGGCAGGAGATATCGCGCCGTCTGGTCAGACTGTCCAAGACTGATTAGGCTATGGTTCAGTCCTTCAGGGTCTTGACAAAAAAATGCTCGACCTGCGCCAGATAAGATATTTCGTCGCGGTCGCCGAGGCTGGCAATGTCGGCCGCGCCGCCGGGCAATTGCACATCTCGCAATCGCCCTTGAGCCGGCAGATCATCCAGCTCGAGGAGCAACTGGGCGTCGCCTTGTTCGAGCGCACCAAACAGCGCGTCCATCTCAATGCCGAGGGCAGGGCCTTCCTTTCCGAGGCTCGCGCATTGCTTGCCAACGCGGCGCGGCTGGAAGAGCTCGGCCGCAACCTCGCAAGCGGCGCCACCGGCAGCCTCGCTATCGGCTATGTCGAGGGTGCGGTGCATTCCGGACTGGTCGCGGACATGCTGCGCGATTTTCGCCGCGCGCGGCCGGATTTCCATCTGCAACTGCGCAGCCGCCGGACGGCCGCACAGTTCGAGGATTTGAGGCAGCGCGTTCTCGATCTCGGCTTCGTCTATTCCCCGGTGCCGGAAGGAGATCCCGATCTTGAAAGCATGCTGGTGCGGCGCGAGCCGTTGGTGCTGGCAGTCCCGGAGGGCGATCCGCTGGTCGACGTCGCCGACATTCAGCCGGCCCATCTCGACGGTCGCGCGTGGATCACGGTCGTGCGCCAGCCCGGCGACACCAACCGCGCGCAGTTCCTGGCAGCCTGCGTCGAATCCGGCTTCGTGCCCGACATCGCCTACGAGACGAACGACCCTTTGACCTCGCTCGGCCTGGTCAGCGCCGGCCTCGGTCTCGCCACGGTCCAGGAAAGCCTGCGAAGCGCGGCACGCCACGGCGTGATCTTCCGCGACCTGCCGTGGTTCAAGCGCAGCGTGTCGATCCATCTCGCCTGGCGACAAAATGACCGTCGGGCGGTGATTGGGGATTTGAGGAAGGCAGTAGGCAGTAGGCAGTAGGCAGTAGGCAGTAGGCAGTAGGCAGTAGGCAGTAGGCAGTAGGCAGTAGGCAGTAGGCAGTAGGCAGTAGGCAGTAGGCAGTAGGCAGTAGGCAGTAGGCAGTAGGCAGTA